>OMXP01000042.1 GCA_900315055.1 uncultured Lachnospiraceae bacterium | reverse complement strand
TTTTTCGATTTATCCTCATACTACCAGTCTCTGCATTAACTATTGAAACCGCCGTATACCGAACGGTACGTACGTTGCGGTGTGAGAGGACGGGGGTTAGTCACCCCCTCCTACTCGATCCTGAAACAGAGAAAGCAAAGCGGGGGAAGATGATCACATTATTGCTGATTTAACTTGCAGGGGGAACCTCCGTGTGGGATAATACCTGCATCGGGAGGTCATTTTCATGAAAAGAGTATCAGCAGTCCTTGCGGGCATCAGTCTTTCCCTTGCAGTCGGCATGCCGGCCTTTGCGGCAGAACCCGTCAACACCTCGGCGGCCTTCTTCTCCTGGCTCTCCGCGCAGGGAAGCCTTACGGACGCGCAGAGAAATGATGCGCGGAAGGCATATGCGCTCATCACGGGCGGGAATACGTCGGGCGTTGACATGGGGTACAGCCCGAGGGTTCCGCTCTCTGAGACGTTTGCACAGACAAATCTTGCGGATCCGCAGGATGCCACAAGTCTGTCCCATCTTTCGGACTCCGTCGATGCGGTACAGACCTGCAATGAACTTCGCGCAGGGGAGGGGAAGAGCCCTTATGCCATCTCATCGACTCTCATGGCGATCGGAGAGATCAACGCCAACTACGGGGACATCGATTCGAGCTGGCATACGCTGACATTCAATACCGGCGAGAACCTTGCCTGGGGATATGGGAATGCCGATCAGGCCTTCTACGGCTGGTATGACGAAGAGAAGCCGTATCAGGGCGGCCACTATCAGAACATCGTCGGCGGCTACAACGTGACCGGCTTTGGCATGACGGGGAACAGGACCTATGCCCAGGAGTTCGACTACTATTATCCGGGAATCAGCGTGTCCGCATACAAAAACTATGTGGACACCTATGAAAACACCTACAACGAGGTGCACCTGCTCTACAGCAAGGCCTCGGACAACTACTTCTACCTCTATGATCCGGACGTCATCGCACAGCTTGTCGCCGCGGGCTTTGAGGACCGGGGTGTGTACTTTGCAACGCCGGCTTTCTCGTCGGCTCCGGTTTACCAGATGGCGGATTCGAGGGCAAAGCACTACTACAGCGTGAACGAGAACGAGGCACAGGCCCTTGCCGCAAACGGCTGGACCATCGAGGGCGTCGCGTTCTACTCGGCATCTCCGGATACCGGAATCCCGGTGTACTGCGTGTTCAACGCGCCGAAGGGCGAGTACATCTACACGACAGACGAAAACGAGAAGGAGTCCCTTCTCGCAGCGGGCTTTACCGACGGCGGGACGGCGTTCTACGCGCTGCCGTACAACCGCTGATTTGATTTTTTCCCCGTCCGCTGTTAGGATAGGGACCGTTGATTGAAACTGAACAGATGCGCCCGCCGGGGCGCTTTCAGATGTGCGAGTAGGCCTTGTGTTGCACACAGGACCTGCCCGCTTTTTTTGTGTGCAAAGAAAGGGGATTTCATGAATCGCAAAACCTGTCAGCAGACGATGGTCCGCTATGCCCTGCCGCAGATGATCGGACTGCTCTTCAACTCCTGCTATGTCCTGGTCGACGGGATCTTCATCGGCCGGATCCTCGAGACCACGGCGATGGCAGCGGCGGGCACCGCCGTGCCGCTTGTCGAGCTTCTCGTTGCCCTGTCCATGGCGCTATCCGCAGGAGGAAGTGTCGGGATCATGGCGCACCTTGCAAGGGGCGAACAGGAAAAGGTGCGCCGCGTCTTTGCGGACGTCCTCTGCCTGTCGCTCCTCATCGGGTTTCTCATCTGTCTTTTCGGGAACCTGTTTCTGACAGAGCTTGCCATGGCGCTCGGTGCGGACGCGTCCTGCCTTGCCGATGCAAAGACGTACCTTCGCTTTATCGTGACGTTCTGCCCGTTCATGCTGACGGGATACCTTCTCGGGGGCCTCACCCGGGCGGACGACTGCCCGAAGCTTGCAATGACAGCGATGTCCGTCGGCTCCGTCTCGAACATCTTTCTGGACTCCCTGTTCATGGTCCCGCTGCGCAGGGAATCGGCGGCGCGGCCCTTGCAACGGCGATCGGACCGGTCCTCTCGATCCTGATCCTTCTGCCGCACTTTGTGCTGCGGCGGGGCACCCTGTACCTTACGCGCATGCCGGGGTTCTTCCGGTCCTTTTTCAGGGAGGCGGGACGAATCCTGTACGCGGGCTTCCCTTCCTTTGTCATGGAGTATTCCATCGGCATCGTGACGTTCTTCATCAACCGCGCCATCGTCCGGGAGAGGTTCGGATCTCAGGGCTTTGCCGCGTTCCTCATCATCGGGTATCTCATGCTGCTCTACCTTACGGTGTTCCTTGGCATGGCCGAGGGCCTGCAGCCGGTGTTCTCCCTGCTTGCAGGAAAAAAGGACGTCCGGGGACTCAGGGACCTTCAGGCGTATTCCCGGAAGGTCTTTCTTGTCCTTGGCATCGTCCTTTCGATTCTGTGTGTGGGTCTCTCACGGCCGTTCTATTCGATCTTTAATTCACAGGATACGGCACTGATCCTCTTTGCGGCAAAACGAAGCGTCCCCTTCTTCCTGCTCCTCTTCCCCGCAGGGGGCAACATCCTCCAGATCACCATCCATCAGGCGTCGGGACAGACCGGAACATCCCTGCTTCTTGCGGCCCTTCGAAGCTTTCTTCTGCCGCCTGTCCTGCTCTTTGTCCTCCCCGCCCTTGCAGGCCCCGAGGCCCTGTGGTGCTGCCAGGGACTTGCGGAGATCGGAACGGCGCTGGCGGCACTGGGGATCGGAAGAGGCCTTGCGGTCCGGAAAGCAGAAAAGTAACAGGAGACTTACTTTACATTCCCATCCGCATTCCCGCGCGGATCGTGCGGAACAGGCGGACAGCGCCCTTTTCATACATGTCGGACGCGTTCTTTAAGGCGTCTTCCAGCGCCATCGGCGCATCGACGGTCGTGAGGATCCCCTCGATGCCGTGCGCGTAGATGTCCTCGTACTTTGGTCCCAGGGATCCGGAAAGAGCAACCGCGGGGACTCCGTGTGCCTTTGCCCTCTCGCCGACCCCCTGCATCACCTTGCCGAAGGCACTCTGCCAGTCGGTTCTGCCCTCGCCGGTGACGACAAGATCGACGCCCTCAAGCTTTTCATCGAAGTGAACAAGGTCGAGGACCGTCTCGATTCCGGAGCGCATCGCGGCGGAAAGGAAGACGGACAGGGCCGTCCCGAGGCCTCCCGCAGCCCCGGCACCGGGAATGGTATCGGGATCGACACCAAACGAGCGTCTGATGACGTCGCGGTAGTTCTGCATGCCATTTTCGAGCTCTTCAATCATCTCCGGCGTTGCGCCCTTCTGGGCACCGAAGGTTCTTGTTGCACCGTTCCTCCCGCACAGGGGATTTGTCACATCGGACATGACCGTGATTTTGGCCTTTTTTGCGAGCGGGTGAAGAGAGGAAAGATCGATGTCATGAACTCTGATAAGATCCTCTCCGCAGCCGGAAAGCTCGTTCCCGTTTGCATCGAGGAACCTTGCCCCGAGCGCCCTCGCAAACCCCATGCCGCCGTCGTTCGTGGCAGAGCCGCCGATTGCAAGGAAGATGTTAGTCGCACCGTTCTCAAGGGCTGCAAGGAGCAGCTCTCCGGTGCCGTACGTTGTGGTCTTTAAGGGATTCCGGTCCTTTGGGGCAACAAGGGGAAGCCCCGAAGCGCTTGCCATCTCGAGGATGGCGCTGCCGCCCGGGAGCATTCCGTAGTACGCGCGCTCGATCTCCGTGAGAGGACCGTGGAGCGTCACGAAGTGCAGCTTTCCGCCGACGGCCGAGACCACGGCCTTTGTCGTTCCCTCCCCGCCGTCTGCTACGGGAACACCGGTGCAGGTGCACCCCGGAAAGACCTCCTCTGCCGCCTTCGTAAGAAGTGAAATCGTCTCCTCACTTGTCAGCGTTCCCTTGAAGGAATCGGAAGCGAATAGAAAGTTCATTGCCATACCCCTCCTTTCGGAAGCAATGCTCTGTTTTTGATACGTTCATTGTAGAGGGACAGGACCATTTGAAATATGTCATATATGACAGATATGCCGTATAATATGGGGAAAATGGAATTTAAATATTGTTACAGATAACAAAAGAGGCGGGAGATGGCACTGATCGACGGGAAAACGGCACAGCAGATCGTGGAGACGGTGAAGGATGTCTGCGGCCACAACGTGAACTTCATCCTTCCGGACGGGAAGATTCTGGCAAGCACGGACCCGGAGCGCGTGGGGGAATATCATGAGATCGGACACCGCGCGGCCCTCGAGGGAAAGATGCTGGAGGTAAGACAGGACAAGGAGGCGGCGGGCTCCCGCAAAGGCGTGAACCTCCCGTTTTCCTTCCGGGGAGAGATGGTGGCGGTGATCGGCATTTCGGGAGAGCCGGACGAGGTGCGCCGGTATGCCTACCTTGCGCAGAGCATCACCTACCTGATTCTTCGGGAGAAGAGCCTCGATGCCAGGCATCAGGACGAGAGGGAGCGCTGTGCCTTTCTGGTGCGCGCACTGACGGCGGGAGAGATGGTAAATCATGAGTACCTCTCGGACTTTCTCTCTGCAAGGAAGCTGACCCCGCAGAGCCGCTGCAGGACCGTGCTGGTCTCCATCAACCGCCGTCTGAACCCGGGAAACCTCTCCATGGTGGAGAAACAGGTTCTGCAGCTGTTTGAGCGCGCAGGGTCGGACTTCTATTCGTTTTCCTATCCCGGGGAGTACTGCCTGATCCTTCCGGAGGAGAAGTACGAAAAGAACAGGAGTGTGTTCCGGGACTTTGCAGAGGAGAACCGGCCGCTTGTCAAAATCGGCATCGGCACGGAACATGCACTGATCCACCAGAGCCGCTCCTTTGAAAACGCCAGGGCGGCCCTGCACGCCCTTGGGCCGGAGCAGTACGTTGCCGAGTTTGAATCCCTGGACCTTCCGCTGATCCTCTGGAATCTCCCGGAGGACGTGAACCGGGCATATGTAAAACGCACGGTGGAGAAGCTCTCGGAAAAGGAAAAACGGGTGCTCTCCTGCTACTTTGCAACGGACTGCTCTCTGAAGAAGACAGCAGAGGAGCTGTTCATTCACGTCAACACCCTGCAGTACCAGCTTACCGGTATCCGGGAAAAGACCGGGTATGATCCGAGGCATTTCCGGGACGGCGCGGTGCTGTACCTGGGACTTCTTCTTCTGCAGAGAAGAGAGGACGATGCCGTGACAGGACCGGTCCCGGGAAACTGAAAAATGAAAATGGGGAATAAAGAAGGACTGCCGTGCATGCGGCAGTCCTTCGTGATTTCCTGTTCTGTTTTCAGCGCCCCAGTGTCTGCTGCACGGCTTCCCGGTCAAAGGTGACGCTCGTCTTTCCGCCCGTCTCGATCTGATACAGGGCGTTTGCGGCAAGGTGCTCGGCCGCCTGCTCGAGATCGCGGACGCCCGGGACATCGCGGTAGCACTCGATGATCTGATCGACGGCGTCCGGAGTCACCATGCACTCGTCCCGCTTCATGCCGAGGCGCCGGAGTACACGAGGCATCGAGTAGTCCGTGAAGATGATCTTCTTCTCGTCCGGCGTGTAGTCCGGGATATCGATCACGGCAAAGCGGGTGAGCAGAGGATCCGAGATCCTCGACTTGTCGTTTGCCGTCGCGATGGGATACACGCCGCCCGTCGGGATCGTGCACTCGACGTAGTTGTCGGTAAATCCCAGGCCGTCGAGGAGGGTGAGCAGCGCATCTGCCGGGTTGGACCCGGCATTTCCCTTGTCGGACTTGTCGAGCTCGTTGATGATGAACACGAGGTTCGAGGCACCGGCATTGGAGAAGGCCTCCATGATGCGGCCGGGCTTTGCGTTCGCATAGACTCTCGGTGTTCCGGTCAGGGCTTCCGGGTCGTGGATGGTGCTCATGTCGAGGCTCGTCCACGGAAGCTTCAGGATTCTTGCCACCGCATAGGCGATCTGGCTCTTGCCCGTGCCGGCAGGTCCCACAAGGAGCAGGCCGTAGGAGGGCAGGGTGTGGGTTCGGTTGATCTGAATGATGGTCTCGATGACCCTTTGCTTTACGGTCTCCAGGCCGTAGAGCTCCTCATCGAGGATCCGGCGCGCCTGTTTCGGGTCGATCGAGGGAAAGAGCGGAGACTCCCACTGGATGTGCAGCATGATCGAGAGCGCGCGCTGGGCGTGGCGCTTCTCCTCCTGGCTGATGGTGCTGGCCTTGGTCATCGCGATGTTCCGGTGAGCCCAGCTGCGGATATTCGGGGGCAGGGTGTCGCCGGCGGTCTTCATGAAGTCGATCATGCTCGGCATATCGGAGAGGATCAGCGTCTCATCGGTATCCTCCGGGTGCTCGCTGTCATCGTCCACATCTTCCGGCGGGAGCGATGCCTGGAGACGGCGAAGGATCAGCTGCAGAAAACCGTCGTTCGTCGAGGTCAGGGACTCATTGCCGTTCGGATCGACGGCGCGGATCTTGTAGACGGCATAGCCCGCATCCACGGGGTGGCCCGAGAGCTTCACCGCGATATGCCCCTCCCCGAGCCAGGAAAGGAGCTTTACGAAGCGCTTGTCGAGAAAGAGGATGTCCCTCGTCTCCACCTCGGTCTCACTCACCCGAAACTCGAACGCGGTGCGCCGCTCTGGATTGGTGAAGTCGCCCATCTGGTGGTGGGGAATCGAGTGGTCGGGATCTGCGAGGATCAGGATGGGGTGCTCGTCGGTTGCGGTCCTCGCATCGCTGATCATCAGCTCATAGGTGATCACCGGCTTTCCCTGGACCGGGTCCGAGGGGAGCTGGCCGAAGAAGTCGGGATCCGTGGAGCCGTGGGTCACGCCGTCCTGCGTCTTGGGAACCGTGGGCTCTATCGGAACGCTCTCTTCGTCCTTCTTTTCGTCTTTCTTCTTTGCGGCCCGTTCCTTTTTCAGGAACTGTTCGAGGGCATTGGCCCGCATCTCATTGGCCTCGACGATGTCCTCTGCAGAGAGCGGGGCGATGACGCCCATCTGCTGATAGGTGGACAGGAGAGAGTCGATCTCCGCATCGGAGACCACGCCGTCGTTGTCCATGACCAGCGTATCCCAGAAGGAACGAAGATCATCGGCTTCGTGGCTGCTCAAAAGGCCGGTAAAGCCCAGGTGGTTTTCGGAAAGCAGTTCATCAAATGTTTTTTTCATGGGGTTGGCCCGCTCCCTTTTTCAGGCGGTATCATCATACCATCAGAAGATGCGGGAGTGGAACCAACAAAACGGCCGCTCTGGCACAGGCATCGGGGAACTGACCCGCACTTAAGGGACGAGGAGGACACAATGAAAATCTCAATCTGCACCGTGGCACCGGAGACCTTTGAGGGATTTCTGCAGGGAAAGGTCCTGCAGCGCGCTGTCCGAAACGGCGCCCTGTCCCTCGAGCTCATTGATATCAGAACCTTTGCCGGCGGGTCCTTCCGGCACCTTGATGACAACACCTTCGGCGGCGGCACCGGGCAGGTGCTCCGGGTGGATCCTGTGGTGAAGGCGATCGAGGCGGCAAAGGGAGGAGACCCGGATGCCTATGTCGCAGCTTTAACCCCCAGGGGACAGGTCTTCTCTCAGAAGATGGCACGGGACCTTGCAGAGCTTTCCCACCTCGTCCTTGTCTGCGGGCACTACGAGGGCTTCGATGAGAGGATCTATCACCACGTGGACGGGATGATCTCGATCGGGGACTTTGTCCTGACAGGAGGCGAACTTGCCTCCCAGGTGATCACCGATGCCGTGGTGCGGCTCCTTCCCGGGGTGCTGAAGGACGAGGCAACGCAGGACGAGTCCTTTGAGACAGGGCTTTTGGAGTACCCCCAGTACACCCAGCCCGCGGACTACCACGGGGATAAGGTGCCGGAGGTGCTGCTCTCCGGAAACCATGCGGCGATTAAGGCGTGGAGACGGGAACAGGCACGTCTGGTGACAGAAAAATTCCGGCCGGACCTCTTGGAGTCCGACCGGAAGGAATGATGAAAAGGCAATATCAGATCGAAAGGGTGCTGACAAAACTTCAGATCCGGCCTGCCGCAATGGCGGCAAAGTCGTCCCTGAGCCTTGCCCAGTGGAGGAACTCGGTGGTCTTTACAAGGGACAGGAGTTCCTCATAGGTCACCAGACGGAAGCCTGCGACCTCTTCCTCCTGCACGTTGATGTCCGCCTTCGTAAAGTGCGCCCGCACGTGGTAGATGTCCACGAAGTAGTTGTTCTTCTCTGCCGCGGAATCGTTCCGGTAGGAGTCGATGAGGGTAAAGGTGGCACCGGTAAGGTCCAGGCCGGTCTCTTCTCCGACCTCCCTTTTGATCGCCTCATCGGACTCCTCCCCGGCGATCACCGCGCCGCCCGAGACCTCGAGAGCTCCGGGAGCCCATTCCTTGTCCATGGCACGCTTTGTGATGAGGAACTTCCCCTCGTCATTTGTCACGATGCCGAGCACGCTGATGTGATAATCCCCCGGCGCCATGTGCCAGTCGTTCCGCTGCATGGTCCGTCCGGTTTTCTTTCTGTTTGCATCGTAGATATCCCAGCGCTCGTCTTTCTTACCCATATCCGCACCTCATTTCTCTGGATTGAGTGCATTATACACCAGGGACGGAAGTCCCCACCCTTTGCCTTTTTGTTTTTCCCCAAGTTTAACCTCTCTCTGCCGCATGTTTAACACCGCGGCCTTAGGATGCTTTTGTACAGGGAGGCGGAGGCGATGGAGAAACGGATTCATGTGCTGCTCGTTGTGGGACTTCTGATTCTGGGATTCCTTCTTGGATTCTGTCTGACTGCACATCAGAGAACCTTCAGGGCACAGACGCCCTTTGAAAACGCTTACCCGGAGAACGGCCTCGAGGATCTGAGTGCCGGCTTCGTGGTGGAAAGGCAGGAAGATCAATGACGATCAGAACAGAGGGAATCGGCAGGAGCCGCAGTCAGGGGGAGAACATCGAGGACGTGAGCATCACGCTCCCGTCTGGAGAGATGACGGAAATCCTCGGACCGTCCGGGTGCGGAAAGAAGAAGGTTCTGCACATGATTGCGGGCCTTGAAAAGCCGGATACGGGCGTCATCACCTTTGACGGGACCGTGGTGTTCTCCGCATCCGATGGCATCGATCTTGCCCCGAAGAAGCGGGGCGCGGTGGTGGTCTATGCGGACGCAGGGCTTCTTACGCACAAGGACGTCTTTGACAACGTCGCGGCGCCTCTGACCGACGGGCTGACCAGGCAGGAGAGGAAGACCAAAGTGCGCGCAGCACTGGAGACCTGCCATCTTGCCGGCATGGAGGATCGCTATCCGAAGGACCTTGCACCCTGGCAGAAGCAGATGGCGGCGCTTGCAAGGGCACTGGTGCGGGAGCCGAAATGCCTTCTCTTTGACGAGCCCATGACCCGCCTCCCGAGACAGGTGCGGCTTCTCGTCCGCGAGATCACAAAGAAGGCCGGGATCACCTCGCTGTTTGTGACGGGAGATCCGGAGACGGCACTTTCGATCTCGGATCACGTGGTGGTCATGGACCTTGGAAAGGTCGTGCAGGAGGGAACACCCGAGGAGATTTTCCGGCACCCGAAGACAAGGTTTGCGGCAAACATCACAGGCCTTGCCAACTGGATTGATGAGAGCTCCATGGTGCGGCCGATGGACCTCAAGGAAGAACCCTCGACCGGGGATACCGCCTTTTCGGCGGACATCGCCGGGGTGTCCTATGCAGGGGACGGGTACGAACTGCATCTTCTGATGGACGGACACGACTGGTTCTACAGGAGCGCAAAGCGCCCGGAGAAGGACAGCATCACCCTCTACTGCAGCCCGGAGAAGGTGCTGCGCTTTGAGTGATCCGGATAAAAACTGAGGCAGGTAATCCGGAATCATATGGTAAGGAAGCCTGGCATCCCGTGTACAGAGGCTCCGGGGTGTCCGGCTTTTTTGTGCGGGAAACACCGAATGAAGAGGTGACGATTAAGGAAGAGGACGGACATCCAAAGTGAGAATGTACTTTCACCGGGGCAGGGCAGGGGGGTATGATGGACGGGAAAGGCGAAGACAAAAGATCGACGCCTTCAGGAGGAGAAAGCCATGAAAAAGTTTGTTGGAAAGAAACTGACCAGTACGGCACTGGCGCTTTGCCTTGCCGTAGCACCTGCAGTGTCTGCACTTCCCGTGCAGGCAGCAGGAAGCAGCGATGCAGGTCCGTACTTCCAGACGGAAGATACGACCGGCTGGCAGGCAGCCTATCTGCAGCAGCTCCGGGCAGTGGCTGCGGACGTTTCGGAAGATGAACAGTCGTATCTCGAGTATTCGCTGGCCTACATTGACGGGGACAAGACGCCGGAGCTGATTGTTTCGGGAGGGCCCGGAGCATTTGACCTTCTGTCTTACCACAACGGCGCTGTGGCGGATTACGGGGATATCGGAGGTTTTCTGACCGGTCTCGACTTTGCTCCGGGAGGATCTTTGGTGCTGATTGATGCGTATCTTTCCCACACGGACACGCAGACCCTGATCAATGTCGCGACAGGCGAGAAACACAGGCTCGTGGACGCATTTGACGGTTTCCACCATTTCTATTACTTCGACGATGTCCAGATCTCGGAGGATCTGTACAACTCGATCAACAGCTCGTATAAGACGTTTGCCCAGGAAACAAAGGACGATGATCTGACGTACTATTCAGTTCCGGCGCTGCTCTCGAGTGAGCAGGCACAGGCGGTATCGGGCACGGCTGCCCCTGCCGCTGCCACGTCGGACGGAACGATGACGCTTCCGGGAGACGGATTCTACATGGTTTCCAATACACCTTTTGATCAGGCGACCGGTCAGGGCATGGCGTTCTCCCTTGAGAAATCGAGACTTATCCTCACCACGGGGGCTCTGACGTCCTATGATACCGGCGCGACGGAGCCGCTCGGAACCTATGTGATTCCGCTTGCCTCAGGTGTGAAGTACGCCCTCTATGGCGGCGAGGATGCCGGAACAACATATATGTCCCGGAAGAAATTCAATACCTGGCTTCAGAATCAGAACGGTCTGGGACTGATCCTGACCGTGAAGAACGGCAAGATCACGGAGATGGGACTTTCCTCGTAGTCGGAAGCGGAATCATCTGGAAGACAGAAAATATCCAAAACGCCCGGAAGGCATGAATCAAACATGTCTTCCGGGCGCTTTGCGTCTGGCAGAGGAAAGAGATGCAGTCGGCTGTGAGGCTTCAAAGTCTCTCCAGCAGAACGATCAGCAGCGGGGAGATGACGATGAGGTACCCGACAAGGTACAGGATCAGATGCTTCCTCTCCCGGTGAACGGCGACAAACTCGCGGATCATGGCGCTTGGCCAGTAGTAGAAGGCAACGTGGGCACCGATCCCGACGGCCTTAAGACCTGCCTTCCTTGCATAGCGCATGGCGCGGTAGACGTGGTAGTTGCTCGTCACAAGGGCTGTATATTTCCGTCCGGGCTGTGCCAGGATCAGGTCCTTGCTGTTTGTGATGTTCTCCATGGTCGTGGTTGACCGGTCCTCGATGAGGATCTTCTCCTCCGGGATGCCTTTACTCAGAAGGTAGCGCCGCATGGCCTCTGCCTCGCTGCAGACCTCGTCACTGCCCTGACCGCCGGAGGGAATCAGGCAGGGAGGCGTGGGATCCCGGCGATAGATCGTGACCGCCTTGTCACAGCGCTCTGCCAGAAGCTTTGTCACGGTGCCGTCCTTTCGAAGACCGGCGCCGTGGATGATGACGTAGTCGAAGTCCCGCTTTACCGGGATCAGCTGCAGGAAGACGCAGTAGAACGCAAAGTTCAGGAAGGTGACGGACAGGTAGAGAGCCGTCAGCATGAGAAGCATCAGCACGGGAGAGAGTGCGGACACGGCGGCGGTAATGGTGTGGAGCTTCAGCTCCGGCCCGATAAAGAGACCGATTCCCCAGAAAAACATGGAGACTTCGCCCGCAAGAAGGACAAGACCCAGAAGGAGCGAGAGGAGGTTTGCAAGGCTCCTCCCCTCCCGCCGGATCATGACAACGCCGTTTGCGATCAGGAAAAACGGCAGGACGAGGACCAGCAGGGCAAGAAGAACGAACAGGAGCAGCAGAACCTTGTCAGCCACTCCGTCGAAAAAGGAGAGGACAAGCGACACCACCGAACCTGCCGCAAACAGAAGAAGAACCACGTTGCGGTAGCGGCTCCGGTCCCTGTGCATGGAAAAGGCAAAGATCCCGCAGAAGATCAGCGCCATGATCAGCGAATCAAGAACACCATTCTGGCCCACAGATTTCTCCTCACAGATTCACATCGTATTTTGAAAATGGCAGGAGCGCTGCGGACAGCAACCCTGCCTGGCCCTTCGAATTATACCAGTTGTGAGAGGAAAGGATGTCTTCCCCGACCTCGTGATTGTCCGTCTCTTTCGGACTCTGAAATATGCTACACTTGCAGTGTCCGATAAAGGAGGAACGGGTATGAGCGATTACAAATTTGAGGCATTTGAACAGCTTGCCCAGACACTGATCCACCGCCTGAGTGCACGGCGCATGGAAGCGCAGTATGTCGCAAGCGCGGAAGAGGCAAAGAAGGAGATCTTAAAGCAGATCCCTGCGGGTTCCGGCATCACCTGGGGCGGATCCCAGACGCTTCTTGATGCGGGGATTCTGGATGCGGTAAAGAGCGCCGGAACCTATGACATCATCGACAGGGAAACGGCAAAGACTCCGGAGGAGAAGCGGCAGATGCTGGGGAAGCAGATGGTCTCCGATTACTTCCTCATGAGCACGAATGCGATCACCCTCGACGGACAGCTCGTCAACATCGACGGCAGGGGAAACCGCACGGCATTCCTCATCTGCGGACCGGAGCACGTGTTCGTCGTCTGCGGACGCAACAAGGTGACTCCCGATGTCGAGAGCGCCATCAAGCGTGTCCGCAACATCGCCACTCCTGCAAACACCAGACGCCTGCATCTCGACACGCCGTGCGCGAAGGTCGGCTGCTGCATGGACTGCCTCGACCACTCGATCTGCAACCAGATCGTGATCACAAGGGCCTGTTCCGGACCTGCCGGACGCATCAAAGTGTTCCTGGTGAATGAGGATCTCGGCTACTGATCGGGGAATTACGGGCTGGAATAACAGAGTGTTGTAAGGAAGCACCGTTCCGGTTTACAATGCATTTTCGAAAGTCCTGGCGGCTTTCCTGCAGATTCTGCAGGCGGCCGCTTTTTTGTTCCGGGAGGTGTGAGCATATGGAAAAGAAGACAGAAGGTACCGGAAAAGGGCGGGAGAGCTTCGGCTCGAGACTCGGGTTTATCCTCGTCTCGGCCGGCTGTGCCATCGGCATCGGCAATGTGTGGCGGTTCCCCTACCTGTGCGGACAGTACGGCGGAGCGGCGTTTATTCTGATCTACCTCGTGTTCCTTGTGGCGATGGGCATTCCGATCATGGTCTGCGAGTTCTCGATCGGACGACGCTCGCGGCACAGCGCAGCCCTTGCCTTTGAGACACTCGAGCCCTCCGGCAGTCACTGGCACTGGTACCGCTGGATCAGCATCCTCGGAAGCTATGCGCTCATGATGTACTACACGACGGTGGCCGGGTGGATGATGAAGTACTTTGCCTGGCATCTGACCGGCGAATTCCACGGCCTGACCCCGGACGAGATCGCAGGGAAGTTCACGAGTACCCTGACCGATGCTCCATCGGAGGCGTTCTGGACGATCCTTGTCTGCGTCCTCGGGTTCTTTGTCTGCTTCTTCGGTATCCAGAATGGCGTGGAGCGGGTGAGCAAGATCATGATGACCGCGCTCCTTGTCCTCATGATGGTTCTTGCCATTCACTCGGTGTTCCTTGAGGGTGCCGGCGCCGGAATCCGGTTTTATCTCGTCCCCGACTTCTCCCACATGGCGGAAATCGGAATCGGCAACGTCATCTTTGCGGCGATGAGTCAGGCGTTCTTTACGCTCTCCATCGGCATCGGCGCGATGCTGATCTTCGGCAGCTACATCGGACAGGACAGGAGCCTCACGGGGGAAGCGGCGACGATCACGGCACTCGATACCTTTGTCGCCCTGATGGCGGGCTTTATCATCATCCCGGCCTGCTTTGCCTTCGGCATCAACCCGGACTCCGGGCCGAGCCTCATTTTCATCACCATCCCGAACCTGTTCTCGCAGATGGCAGGCGGCAGGATCTGGGGCGCTCTGTTCTTCCTGTTCCTCTCCTTCGCGGCTCTGACCACCGTCATTGCGGTGTTCCAGAACATCGTGGCCTTTGCGGGGGATCTGTTTAGCTGGTCCACGAAGAAGAGCGTCTTCTTCAATGCGGTGCTGGTAAGCCTCCTCTCGCTTCCCTGCGTGTTCGGCTACAACATCTGGTCCGCCTTTCAGCCCCTGGGCGCGGGGACCAGCGTCCTGGATCTCGAGGACTTCATCGTCTCCGAAAACCTGCTCCCCCTGGGGTGCCTTGCCTTCGTCCTCTTCTGCACGAGAAAGAACGGCTGGGGCTGGGAGAACTTCCTTTCCGAGGCGGACGCCGGAAAGGGCAGGAAGTTCTTCTATCACCGCTTCTACATGACCTGGATCGTGCCGGCCCTCATCATCTTCGTCTATCTCAAGGGCTACTGGGATCTGTTCTCTCCCCAGGGAACGAAGGTCCTTGCCTTCTGGATGACCATCGCCGTGCTGCTTCTTCTGTTCATCCTCGTGACCGCCATGCCGGGGAAAAAGCAGAGAGCGAAGAGCGCAGAGTAGGCGGCAGTACTCTTCGCCATGTTCCTGAAGAGTTGAATAAAACAGTGTGTCCCGCTCTCCGGGAAGCGTTTGCTTCCTGAGGGGCGGGATTTTTGTGCCGCGGGGAGAGGCAGCGTCTGAGAAGAAAAGTTTGAGAGAAAGAGAAAAACGTTGCAAAAACAACATATTTCCGGGATACGCTCTGATAAAGTATCCCCTGTAAGACAGAAACAGGGACAAAAGCCAGGGCTGTCAGGGAGGACATATCATGGCAAAGACCATTGATCTAACAGAGAATGTCGCAGCACTGTGCGGGGAGTATCCGGAGCTGGTGGAGATCCTGGTGTCTCTGGGATTTACACCGCTTGCAAATCCGGTGATGAGAAAGCTTGCGGGATCGCACATGACGATACCGGGGGCCGCAGAGTCAAAGGGTGTTCCGATGGAGACCATTCTCGGGAAGCTTCAGGAGAACGGGTTTGAGATTGCAAAATAGCAGAGGGGATAGATGAGATGAGAAAACAGGTCAAGAACAATGTGTACTGGATCGGCTATATGGACTGGGATCTGCAGAAGTTCCACGGGGATGACTTCACCATCCACAGCGGAAGCTCGCAGAACGCCTACCTGATTAAGGAGGAGAAGACCGTTCTTATGGATACGGTCTGGGCGCCTCATCAGACGGATTTCCTTGTCAACCTGGAGTCGGAGATCGACCTGAACCGGATCGACTATATCGTCGTCAATCACGGCGAAAATGATCACTCCGGAAGCCTGCCGGCCCTGATGGACAAGATCCCCGGCACGCCGATCTACTGCACGGCCAATGCCGTCAAGTCCCTGGAGGGACAGTACGGAAAGAGGGACTGGGACTTCCACGTCGTCCACACCGGCGACAGCCTGGACATCGGAAATGGCAAGAAGCTGGTCTTCGTGGAGATGACCTTCCTGCACTGGCCGGATTCCATGGCAACGTACCTGACCGGTGACAATATCCTCTTCTCCATGGACGCGTTCGGACAGCACTACGCCGTGGAGGAGATGTTCGCGGACAAGGCGGATCAGGAGACCCTCTGGAATGAGGCGCAGCGGTACTTCGCAAACATCGTCGCTCCGTTCTCCCCTCTTGTGACAAAGAAGGTCAGGGAGATTCAGGCGATGAACCTTCCGATTGACATGATTGCCCCCTCCCACGGCGCGATCTGGCGCAGGGACCCGATGAAGATCGTCGAGGCCTATGCAAAGTGGGCAGATCATTACCAGGAAGATCAGATTACCGTGGTCTACGGCACGGAGTGGCACGGAACCGAGAAGATCGCCCATGCGATTGCGGAGGAGATTCACAGACAGTCTCCGGACACCGTCGTGAAGGTATTCAACGTGGATCACACGCAGAAGGACGATATCATCGGCGAGGTCTTCAAGTCGAAGGCCATTGCCGTCGGCTCGCCGACGATCCTGAACGGCGTCCTTGCGAGCATGGAGGGGTTCCTCTACTATCTGAAATCCCTGAAGTATAAGGGAAAGAAGGCGGCGGTGTTCGGCTGCTACGGCTGGAGCGGCGAGGGCAATTCGGTTCTTCGAAAGATGCTGACCGATGCCGGTTTCGAGGTCGTGCAGACTGAGGTAAAATCTTCCTGGAACCCGGGAGAGGATGACTTTGCAAAGATCCCGGCTCTTGTATCAGAACTGATCGGTACGGGAGCGGCACAGGAAGCAGCAGAGAAGAAGCCTGCCCTTGCAAGGTGGCAGTGCCCCTGCGGCTATATCTATGACCCCGCAAAGGGAGATCCGGAGCACAACGTAAAGCCCGGAACCGCCTTTGAGGACGTCCCGGCGGACTGGACATGCCCGGTCTGCGGACTGCCGAAGGAATCGTTCCGGAAGATTGACTGATACTCATAAGGAGAAAAGACGATGGAAGATCGCGATGCGAAACTGCAGGACTATATCAGAAGACTTGGTGAGGGCGAGGACCTGGAATCCGTACGGAAGGATTTCGTGGAGAACTTTAAGGATGTCGATGCCTCGGAGATCATGAAGGCCGAGCAGGACCTCATGAAGAGCGGCATGCCCTATCAGCAGGTGCAGAAGCTCTGCGACGTACACTCTGCCCTGTTTCACGGCGCCACAAAGCAGGAGAGGATCGCGAACGCGGAGAAGGCGGTGTCGCAGTCCCTGGCGGCACAGGCACAGCAGGGGAATGTGAACGGCAATGCCGTAAACGGCAAGGACATGCACAGGAAGGCCGAGAACAAGGTCAGCATGCTCGCCCTCATCGCGGGACACCCCGTCAATATCTTCGTGAAGGAGAACCGAGCAATCGGGGAGAAGATCAAAGAGGTACGGGAGGCGCTCTGGGATTCCTCGCTCTCCTTCGAGGAGAAAAAGAATAAGTTTGAAGAGATCCGCCCCGTCAGCATTCACTACGCAAAGAAGGGAGACCTTCTCTATCCCCAGCTCGACTCCCGCTACGGCATCTCCGGCCCGGCAAAGGTCATGTGGGGCGTTGATGACGAGATCCGCGATGAAGTGGGCGCTCTCTGCAAAAAGGAACTGCCCGAAGAGGAGTGGACCGAGCGCGCAGGAAAGGTCCTGCAGCGCATGGAGGAGATGATCTACAAGGAGCAGAACATTCTCCTTCCGATCTGCGCCCAGAACTTCACCGAGGATGAGTGGAAGCAGATGGCGCGTGACATCCAGGACTATGAGCCGTGCCTGACCGAGCGCATTCCCATCTGGAGAGAGGCAGCAGAGCCTGCAGAGAAACCTGCTGAAGAGAAGATGGCACCGGCAGCAGCGGAAGATGCCGCACCTGCACAGGAGAACCTGTCCGATGTGGACCGTGCGATGGAGGCGCTGAAGGCAGCGCTTCAGGCACAGAAAGGCGGATCGAAGGTCTCCGACGACGAGGAGATCGTTCTTCCCACCGGGCACTTCACGGTGTATCAGCTCCGGGCGATGCTGAATACGATCCCGCTCGAGATCTCGTTTGTCGATGATCATGACATCAACCGCTACTTCAACGAGGGACCGAAGGTCTTCAAGCGCCCGCTTGCCGCCCTCGACCGGGAGGTCTACTACTGCCATCCGCCGAAGGTCGAGGCGATGGTACGGACCATCATCTCCCAGTTCCGCGCAGGGACCAAGAAGAGCGTCGAGGTCTGGACGGAGAAGCAGGGGCACACGTTCCTTGTGCGCTACATGGCTGTCTATGACGACAAGGGAAAGTTTGTCGGCACCATGGAGTGCGTCGAAAACATGGACAAGGCCAGGGAGCACTTCCAGGGACCGAAAGCCTGAGAGCAGTCTGAATAAGATCTGTCCGTGAACCAGCGGATACAAAAATCCCCTACGGGAGGCGATTATCGGTTTGCCTTCCCGGAGGGGATTTTGACGTTATGGTCTGATTCTATTCTCAGCGGTCGTTTCTTGCGTACTGGTTCTTCATGCCGCTGGTTGCCTCGAAGAGCACGTGGTCCAGAGCACTCTGAGCCTCTTTGCGGACCATGGCTGCGATGTCCTCGTTTGCCTTCTCGCACCAGCTTTCGGCATCGGTGTCATCGGTGAAGGCGGCATCGTACCGGTTCAGGTACTCGTGCCCCTTTGCGCCGACGCTCTCCTGGTAGCGCTCGATGTGCTGGATGCACTTGCCGTAGTGGGCATCTGCCAGAGCGCCGATGAGACGGCTCGTCCAGTAGAAGGAGTCGGTCGAGACCTCGTCGGTCGTGCCGCCAAGGTAGGCCGGGACCCTGTTCACGCAGGTGTACTGCGGGCAGAACACGTTGAAGGCGTTGGATGCAAAGCACAGCCATTCTACGGGCTGCAGGGCCTTCGGCATGTAGGGGCGAAGCTGCAGGAGGGCCATGTCGTCGGTGCGGTTTACGCCGATGTAGCGGTAGGCACCGCGAAGCTCATCGCTTCCGTGTCCCGCGTAAGGATTGTACGGAGTTCCCTGATAGTAGCTCGAAAGAATGTACTTCACATCCTCGACCGTGATCTTCTTCTCCGGCACGCGGCACCACGGGATGTTGTCGGATTCCGGATTGTAATCTGCATCGGGTCCGTCCCACTTGTTGGATGTCGGGTTGAAGTAGCGCTGCATGAACCAGGCGCGGGGCGTGTTGTAGCAGTGATCCGCATCGGAGTGGCTGCCGAAGGCATCCCTTGCGTTGAAGGTGTGGCCGTCCATCGTAAGATCAAGGTGATACTTCTCAAGGAAGGTCTTCATGTCCTTCGAGCATATGAAGTTCTTCTGCTCGCCCAGGGCATCGTCCAGGTCGAAGTCATCGATGCCGAACTGGTTCGGCATCGTGACATAGGCATCGTCCGGCACGCGGCGGGCGATCCAGTGATGTCCGCCCACGGACTCGAACCACCAGATCTCGTTGACATCGGAGATGCCGATGCCGTTGGTCTCATAGGTGCCGTAGGTCTCGTGCAGGAAGCCGAGGCGCTCCACGCCCTCACGGGCAGAATGAATGTAGGGGAGGGTGAGGAGGACCAGGTCCTCCTCACCGATGCCGCCGGGGACCTCGGGCTTGTAGCCGCGGCGACCCTTGCGTCCCTCTTCCTTCTGCAGCTCCACGAGGGGATCGGCACCGAGAACACGCTCGTTGGACGTGATGGTCTCGGTCGCGGTCATGGCAACGTTGTCCTCATTGACACCGGCCGTCGGCCAGACACCCTTTCCGGGGGTGACGTTGGGGATGCAGGTGTAGCGCATCGGATTGTCCGGAAGGTCCACCTCCACGTGGGAGAGGACGGATTTGTAATGGCGGGGCTGATCCTTTGGCAGGACCACCGCAAGCTTCTTGGTTGTGAAATGTCCGGATCCGGAATCGTCGTTGCGGGCGATCATCGTGGATCCGTCATAGCTGGCCTTCTTGCCGACCAGAATGGTTGTGCAGGGCATAGATCTTGCCTCCTTGTGAAAGATATTTCAGGTTGACTGACGGTTACCATCATACCACAGGTGGAAAGGCGGACGTCAGGTGTCCTTATTGGACACCAACCGGAAGGGACACAGAACTAAAATATTCAATAGAGGCCCTTGCCGAAGGGGTGGCAGGGGCGGAAGGGAGAAAGGCATGAGAAAGCACAGGATTTTTACGGGACTTCTGGCTCTGTGCACGGCCGTTGTGCTGGCACTTGGGACGGGATTTGCACCGGCATCGGTGGTGGAAGCAAAGAAGAAGGCAAAGAAGGCGGTCAACTACGTCTCGCAGCTTTCGACGACGGACTATGCCTATGAGGCCGAATACGGCGGGTACATGATGCACTACATCATCGTGACCAACAACTCGAAGGCAACGCTTACCGTGGAGTCGAACACCACGGCGCTGGGAGCCGGCGGTGCGGTCCTCGGGGCAGGCAGCGGATCGATCGACGTCATCGGGCCCGGGCAGACGAGCATTATTCCTGAGTACTACGACAGCGTGAGCCTCGATCAGGTGGCATCCTTCCAGACAACGCTGTCCGCAAAGCCGGTGAAGTACTACAGCGACGTGCTCTACGGACTCGTGGGGCAGGTGTCGGATCTTGGAGACAAGGTGGTGCTCACCGTCGGCAATGCGGGAACGGACCCTGCGGAGTATGTCGAGGGGTA
This sequence comes from uncultured Lachnospiraceae bacterium, assembly GCA_900315055.1. Taxonomy (GTDB): domain Bacteria; phylum Bacillota; class Clostridia; order Lachnospirales; family Lachnospiraceae; genus CAG-791. Next base: position 5,400 of record OMXP01000042.1, on the reverse strand, counting down.
TGTGCTGTTCTTCAACAACGGGTCGCTGGTGTATGCGGACGACCAGTACTTCACGGATACCGATGAGGAGTTAAAGCCCGGTGCCACGATGTCAGAGCAGTATGATTATTACTATGACGTTCCATATGACTCGGTGCAGTTCTATCTGACCGGGAGGCATTCGACGTACACGTATTAAGGAAGATGTCATAAAGATCAAAGGAGATGAGGGCGGTCCAAAGCCGGGGAAGAAGGGGGCTTTGGACCGTCATTTTTTATGTCCTGAAAGAGAAACGGAGAAAGAAGGATTCAAAGGCAATCCCCTGTGTCACCCATCGTCCCCTGCTCCAGTTTCAGGCCTCCGGAAGGATGCCGGAAGATACCGCTAAGAGCGCATTTCGCACCGGGACGGATGTCAGGACGAGGAGGACGCTTCCTGCGATCCCCGCAAGGAACAGAATACGGTTCACAAGCCCCCTTGAGGAGCACAGATTCAGGCAAAAGCCCTTTCCCAGGGGATAGAAGAGACGGACGCGCCGCCGGTTCAGGAGATCAATGAGAAGGTGGGAGGCAAAACCTGCGGCAAAGTACTGTCCCGCATCCGGAAAGATCTGAAGGATGCAGGCCGCCAGGACCACGAGGGCAGGGATCGAGTGCATAAAAGAGCGGTGGGGCTGCTCTTTGCCATAGAAGCACACAAGAAGAAAGACAAGGGCTGCGATGACCGCCCTTGCAATCGCACCGTTCTCCACAAGACGGCTGTAGAGACCGACGTGGAAGACAGCTTCACTGACGACGGCAAAGCCTGCTGCCACAGCGCAGACCGCCATGATTCTGTCTGCATCCTTATGGGCTGTAGAGGTGCCGGAATCGATGTCAGGCAGAACACCCCCGAGGGCAGAGACGCCGATCCCGGCAAGTAAAGCGGGCAGCGTCCCGGGATGACACACGGCAAGTCCCGCTGCAATCCCGACAACAAAGTGCGTTCTTCCAAGCATGCTGACTTCCTTTCCGGCACGGGATTTCCCGTGCTCAAAGTCAGATCTTACCATCCTGGGGCGGACAAAGTGTGACGCATCTTAGAAACTGTGGAAGCGGGCAACTGCAGTCTTCCTCCTTATCTTCGGTGGCGGTTTCCTGAGGGATTGTCGCTGCCGGGAGTATGGAGCTTCGCTGATAAAAAAAACGTTGACAAGAGGAAAAACATCGGTTAAGATAACAAATGCTTTGTGAAACAAGGCATCGAGGCGTGGCTCAGTTTGGTAGAGCGCCGCGTTCGGGACGCGGAGGCCGCAAGTTCGAATCTTGTCGCCTCGACTTCTGAGAAGAGCTCAAAATCGTTGAGAAATCAATGGTTTTGAGCTTTTTTGCTACGCTCACTTTTCCGGGTACAACACTTCAGGACAGGCTGCCAGATTACGATGAAAGCTCCAAAACGCTGGGAAAGAACGCTTTGGAGCTTTTTTTCTGCAAAGAGCATGACACAGACTGGATTTCAGGAAAAGAAAGATCAACAGAGCTCTTTTACTGTTCTTCGTGTTTTGGAACTTTGCGAGATCTTGCCTGCTCACTGTCAGACGGCATCGAAAACATCTCCTTCCAGAATGCCATGTTCCTCAAATACGGGTATATATGGCCCGTTGCAGTCTTTCCTGTCGGAAATCCGGACCGGCGGATCATAATACAGCGATCTGATTCTGTCGTATTTTGATGGTCTCGGCTCATTCACAAGGTCACTGAGATAGTCGCAAAGACAGGCTGTGTATAATGCCCGGAGCGTCCATCCGCCGCGATAATACTGGTTTGGCAGGTCATTAACGAAACAGGCTGCCAGAAACAGCTTGCTGCCCTGGCGCTTGAGCTGATGATGCATCTCATCGCGGAAATGGGAAAACTCGTCATCTGCCGCGATGATGTCGGAGCTCACATTGAATAAGCCTGCAATGCGGCTTACGGTGCCGTAAGAGCACTTGTCAAAGGTTGTCTGGTCATGTTCCAGCTTGTACACAGTGGAGTAGGGGACCCCTGCCGCGACAGAGATTGCATGTGCTGTCGTGTGGTTGTTCCTGTTGATTTCTTTCATGCTCATGCGGTTTTCCTCCTGCTAATAGATTATCGCGCAAACGATAACTATTAAACGGAAATGAACAAGGGACAGAAAAAATACTGAAAAATAATTCACTGAAAACAAATTCAGCAATTTCAGCAAATGGGATGGCTGTTGCCAGGCGTTTGACTACAGAAAGGCGCGGTGCCGAAAGCATTTTCGCTTACGGCACCGCATCACTGTTTTGTTCAATGGCTGCTCCTCTGAGATGATTTTCCGTCAGTGGAGTTCATTCATGTTCGCATTTTTCCATTTCCAGGGAAACGGGCATCATGATACGGCAAACAGCGAGGGATCGTACAGCATCTCACCGGTTATCAGATCGGTATTGCCTTCCAGTCTGCCCGGGTCGAAAGCAAAACCTGCCGTGCAGATGAACCCGGAGAGATGAGCATTCAGCCCGGACAGCTTCGCTGTCTGCAGGATCTCCTTTTTGCATTCGGCAAGGGGCATCGGCTTGCTGTAATACTTGCATTCATAAAAGCTGTATGTATCGTCCGTCTCTTTGAGGACACAGTCGAATTCCCCGTTGGATTTTGACACGGGATCATCGTACCAGTAGGTGCCGATATCTGTGACAGACGGCAGCTGTCCGCACTTCACCCTGCGGGAGAAATACTGGCGGCAGATTCCCTCAAATCTGCGGGAGACAAACTCTGTCAGCGAAGGCTCAATCTGTGTCTTATAAAACTGACGCTCTCCGATTCGGAAGACTGTCGACTCCTTATTGTAAATGTACGTGAAGAAAAACCTCATGAGATTATCGGAGATTTCGTAGAACTGCTTTTTCTTGTCACCGGGGTGGTTGACGGGGACTACTTTCTCAATGGCTTCCATCTGCTGGAGCGTTTTCAGCTGTTTGTCGAGATTGCCGGTGTCCTTATCCAAAAGGAGCCTCGTCGTCAGTTCGGAGTAGCGGCATTTTCCGTTTCCGAGGATGGCAAAAATCTGCGGATCAAAACTGCTCCTGATTTCTTCAAGCATGATGTTTTCAATGTGAATCCGAAGGAGTCCGTCGGGATTGATCAGCAGCTCCTCAATGTTTTCCTCCAGGCTTTTCTCCAGATCAACGCAGGAAAGGGCATAGGGGGAACCGCCGAAAATCGCGTATATGGCGGCTTTCTGCCGGACGGATTCTGCCGGGCAGAACAGGGAAGCGTCGAGATAATCGAACTCACGCAGGTGCAGGACCAGCGTAAAGCGGCCAAAGAGCGGATTCCCTTTTAAGAGAAGTTCCCGCATGACGGTAATGTACGAACCGCACAGAATGAGCCGGATATCCGGGGAGAGTGTATCAATTACATCCTGCATCTGAGAATCCAGCTCTCCTTTGCTGCCGGCAGTGGAATAGTAGGGATACTCGTCCATGATAATCAGCATTTTCCGATGAAGCCCGTTCAGAAAACGAAACAGATCCCGGATGCTCTGAAACTGAGGAGAGGGAAGCTTCAGCTCCGTGAAAATATCGTCTGTGAGACTTTTGAGATTGATTGCCAGGGAACTTTTGACACAGATATGATTGACGACAATGCCGTCAAAGGAACGTGCCGCCTGCCGAATCAGGGTCGATTTGCCGACGCGCCGCTTTCCGTAAATCATGACAGCACATTTCCGGCTGCCGTTGATCTGAGCAGTCAGAGACGCCAGTTCCTTTTTCCTTGCGTAAAACATGGGTGACCTCACATACTGAAAAATAATTCACTGAATTACAATTCAGTATAATACGCAGAGGATCAACAGGCAAGAACTGCAAGGCCAGATCAAAGGGAAGGAATGCAGTCTGATGCCGGAGTGAAATGAGCAGATGGATCTCAAATGTGCAGCTGCTCTGCTTCAGACAGTTTTCCAACCAGAGTTTCTTCCAGATCCGTGAAGGCGGGGATAAAACGATCGCGGATCAGAAGGATCCGCTCGTCGATCTTCTCCCTGCTGCCAAGGAGAACGGAAAGGCCTCTGTTCTCCAGCATTGTGCGCCAGATTTTGGGATCCCTGATCAAACCTTCGTTGCAGCCAAGCTGCAGGATTTCCAGCGGCGTTTTGGTTTTGGCATCGCTTACTCCGCGCAGGGTCAGGACCTTCTGCAATGCCTTCCATGCAAGCTCAAAAGTCAGGTCACACTGCTCGATAATGCCTGTCCTGTAGATGTCATCCCGATCCGTCAGGGTGAAATCTGCCTTCTCCAATACTCTCAGGCTGCCGGAAAAGTTCTCGATCTCTTTCATGTATGGTTCCCTCCTCATTCTCTGCCTGGTCTCCCTTCGGAACACCGGGCTTTTGGTCACAGTGCCTTCGTCGGGCATTCCTTTACGCATTCCCCGCAGAGGATGCATTCTGTGCCGTTCAGGCGATTCCTTTTCGGGTCCATGACGTTGACATCCATCGGACAGACCCTCGTGCACTTCCCGCAGGAGATGCACTTTTCGGGATCAGGTTTCACCCGGATCAGAGAGAAATAGCTCATCGGCTTTAAAAAGACGGTGACGGGGCAGAGGTACTTGCAGAACGCCCGGTTGTCCTTCAGAAAATACGCCAGGAGGATCCCGGCGGCGTAGTAGCAGACATTGCCGACGATAAAGGCCACGTACAGGACATGGTCCAGGTTCTTCACATGCAGAAGAAAGAGCGATGCGACAAACAGGAAGGAGGCGGCAAAGGCAAGGTACCGGATCCATCCGATTTTCTTCCGTGTATGGGTTTTCGGTCTCTTCCAGGGAAGATAGTCCAGCACCATGGCAGTCCAGCAGGCGTAGCCGCACCAGCCGCGGCCGAAAATCAGCGGCCCGAAGATCTTTGCAACGGCATAATGAATCGTTGCGGCCGTGAAGAGGCCTGAGAACAGATAGTACCAGAACCCCTCGATCTGCATGTTCTCCCGCTCGATAAGGCCAAGGTAAACGAGCATATACAGGCCGACAAGGAGCTGCACGATCCGCCTGGCATTCCGGTGGTTACGGATCATCAGTGTGAGACCGAGGGCAAGGGAGCACCCGATGTAGGTAAAGTTCAGGAAGTAAAAGAAGTTACCCTTTGCCAGCCACAGCGTGATGGCAACCGCCTCGAAGACGGAAAGCAGCAGGACAGGAAGCGCATATTTTCTCATGACAGGAAGTCCCCCTTAAATGAGTGTCCGTGGACACTCTGCTTCTGATGATACACGTTTCTACTCCTTCGCACAGCGGAGAAAGCGGAAATCCCGTCTGTTTTGTTCCTTTGAGGTTACAGTTCACGGCTTAACCACTTTGGATCTGCAGGCCATGTCCTTTCCAGACTCCGCCAAAATCAAGGCATTTTAGCCACGACTCCTATGGCGAGAC
>OMXP01000043.1 GCA_900315055.1 uncultured Lachnospiraceae bacterium | reverse complement strand
TACCAGTCTCTGCATTAACTATTGAAACCGCCGTATACCGAACGGTACGTACGTTGCGGTGTGAGAGGACGGGGGTTAATCTCCCCCTCCTACTCGATGCTTTAGACAGTTGAGCGACGGAGGGACATTGGGATGTTACCCAAGTGTTTCGCTTTGATCTTTGCCTTCGGTGATTCAGACCTTTTCCTTTGCAAGAAGCCATGCCATCACGTGGATCGCCTGCTGGAAGTTACCGGTTTTAATGAGGGTGTCGATGTCGTCTCCGGTGAGCTCGATCGCGTTCAGAAACTCCGTCTCATCGAGATGCTGCCTGGCGACAGGACGGCACCCTTTTGCGAGATAGCAGCAGGCGTAGTTGTCCGCGATCGTCGCGTTGGACGGGATGGTGATAAGGGGTGTGAACGAGTCTGCAACGCAGCCGGTCTCCTCGAGGAGCTCTCTCTTTGCGGCCTCCAGCGCATCCTCTGCAGGGACGGATCTGTCGTAGTCTGCGGCATCGCCCTTCGTCTCAATGCCTCCTGCCGGGAATTCCGTCGTCACCTCCCTGATGCCGTGGCGGTACTGGCGAACACAGAGGTACGTTCCATGCTCCGTTTCGGGTACAATGACTACATAGGAGCGGCGGCTGTAGTTGTAGTACGGGGACCAGACCTTTCCATCGGGCAGGCGGTAGGCCACCCGCCGGAAATCGATCCACTCGTCCTGCACCAGGTGTTCACAGGAGACCTCCTCCCAGACAAGGGACGGGTCCTTTTTGTCAAACTTTTGAATATCCATCAGCTTCCTCCGGTTTTGCGTTCTGTGCTTTGATACATACTGTGTGACTCACGATTCATTTGGTTAAGGAGAATACCATGGAACAGCATACACCATCCTGGGGCCTTGTCGGGGCCTCCAATATCGCAAAAGAAATGGCTATGGCTCTTCGGTCCGAGGGCAGGGGCTTTGCCGCCATCACGAACCGGACCAGGGCGAAGGCCGGGGCTTTTGCAGAGGAGTTCGGGATCCCTGTCGTCTACGACACCCCGGCGGATCTTTTCGGGGATCCTTCGATCGACATCGTCTACATCGCATCGACGAATCAGACGCACGCATCCTTTATTGAGCAGGCACTCCTTGCCGGAAAGCATGTCCTGTGCGAGAAGCCGATTACCCTGAATCTTGGTGAGCTCACCCGCTGCCTTTCCATCGCCCGGCAGAGAAACCTCGTCCTTGCCGAGGCGATGACGCTCTACCACATGCCGCTGATCAGAAAGGTGAAGGACAGGATCGATTCCGGAGAAGCGGGGAAGGTGCAGGTCATCAGTGCTAACTTCGGAAGCTTCAAGCCCTACGACATGACAAACCGCTTCTTTAACCCGGCTCTTGGCGGCGGGGCGCTGCTCGACATCGGCGTCTATGCGCTCTCTGCGGCAAGGTTCTTCCTCTCGTCCTCCCCGGACAAGGTCATGGCAATGCTGAAGAAGTGCGAGGCGGGATCGGACGAGGAGGACGCGATCCTTCTCTCGAACCCCCCGGGGCAGATGGCAACCATCCTGTTATCGCTCCACTCAAAGCAGCCAAAGCGCCTCATGATCAGCTGTGAAAAGGGCTACTTCGAGATCCCGGAGTACCCGCGGGCCGTGGAGGCGTACTTTGTCGATGCAAAGAGCGGAGAGAGAACAGCGATTCAGGCGGGCGATGCCGCAAAGGCCCTTGCCTATGAGGCGATCGACATGGAGTCTTCGGTCATCGCAGGGGACGCGAAGATCATGTCCCTTCCCTGCACATGGGATGTGACGAGGATCCAGACCGGGATCCGCAGGCAGTACGGGCTTTCCTATCCCGGGGAGAGGCTGTAGAACTTCCGGCCTGCTGCCTTTTGGATTAAGGAAACATTTAACCTGGGGCAAGGGATCCGGAAAGGTCGCATGGTATGCTTCCGGTGTCGAAAGGAGTTACCGATCTTATGAATACCAACTGGAACAGAACAGATCTCAGGACGCGCGGAAGGAAGACCTTTCAGCAGAACTACTGGTTCTGCGTCCTCGCATCCTTTGTCCTTCACCTCGGGGTGTCCGGGAGCGGGGTCACGGTCTCGTCCTCGGACATCGGCGGGGGCTTTGTTCTTGGCAGCGGCTTTGTGGGGCTTCTGCTTACGATCTTTCTCTTCAACGTGCTCGCGGTCGGCTCGTCCTGGTTCTACTTCAGGAACCTCAATGATCCGAACACCGGAATCAGTGCTCTTGCAAGGCCCTTTGAGACCAACTACCTGAACATCACAAAGACGATGTTCTTCCGGGGACTGTACACCTTCTTCTGGAGCCTTCTGTTTCTCTTCCCGGGCGTTGTCAAGTACTACGAGTACCTGCTGGTGCCGTATCTTGTCGCCGAGAATCCGGACATGGATACCGATGAGGCCCTCCGGGAGAGCAGACGCCTCATGGACGGCAACAAGTGGAATGCGTTTCTCCTTGACCTGTCCTTTATCGGGTGGGACATCCTGTCCCTGTGCACGCTGACGCTCCTTGGCATCTTTTATGTCAACCCCTACAAGGACGCCACCCATGCGGCGCTCTATGAGAGCCTTCGCTATGGAACGCCCGGGACGTTTCCGGGAAGCGCCTCGAACGGGAGCTGGAATCAGACGGCCCAGAACGGGCCTCAGGGAGGTGTGCAGTGAGCGATACGATTCTTATTGCGGACGATGAGAAGGAGATCAGGGAGCTTCTTCGTCTCTATCTTGAAAATGCCGGCTTTCAGGTCGTCCAGGCAGCGGACGGGGAGCAGGCACTCGCAGCCTTTCGCGCAGGCGGGATTGACCTTTGCCTGCTCGATATCATGATGCCGAAAGTAAACGGCTACGAGGTCCTGAAAAAGATCAGGGAGAGCGATCCCATGATTCCCGTCATCTTCATTACGGCAAAGGATCAGGACCCGGAGAAGATCCTGGGGCTGGAGCTTGGTGCCGACGACTACATGGTAAAGCCCTTTAACCCGCTGGAGGCGGTGGCAAGAGTAAAGAGTAACCTCAGGCAGCTGCATGCGATGGAAAAAAAGGACGGGGAGAGCAATACGGGAGAGAAGGACGAGGTCCTGACGTATGGCGATCTTTCTTTGAATCTCACCCAGTGCACGTTTACACGGGGCGGGGAGGAGATTGCCCTGACCTCTGCGGAACTGAAGATCATGGAGATGCTGATGGAGCACCCGGGGCGGGTGTACACGAAGCAGCAGATCTACGACTGTGGCTGGGGCGGAGGGTATGAAGCCTCCGAGAACAGCGTCATGGTGAGCATCAGCAAGCTCCGGGCAAAGCTGGATCCCGACGATCCGAACCGATATATCCGTACCATCCGCGGCATCGGCTACCGGCTGGAGAAGAAATGAGAGCGACGAACGAGAAGAGAAAAGAAAAGATGCGGAGCATCCAGACAGGGTCCGACATCCTGTTTTTCCTTGTGGGGCGCCTCGTCGCCGTGGTGCTGCTGATCCTTGCCTGTGAGGCGCTGATGGCCGCCCTTGCGGCCAGGGTCGTGGCCCCGCGTCTGCAGGTCCTCTCAGATGCGGCCGGCATGACGGGATCGGTCACGGGCGACCTTCTCGGCGTCATGCAGCTCCTTGTCCGGATCGTGCTTTTCCGGCAGAGCCTTACGGGACCGGTGCGGGATCTTGTGCTGATGGCCGTCCTGATGATTCTGTTCTTCCTTGTCCCGATCTTTGCCGGGGTGTTCCTCTTTGCGTCGATGACGTCGAGCTGGATCAGGGAGGATAGGGCGATGCGGGAGAAGGAGCATGAGGCGTATGACCGCCGGAAAAACCTTCTTCTCTCCGACATGGCTCATGACCTCCGGACTCCGATTCAGACGATCGAGGGGTACTCAAAGGCTTTAAGCGACGGCATTGTCACGGATCCCGAAAAGCAGAAGGAGTACCTCACCGCAATCGAGGCAAAGTCCGTGAAGCTCTCGTCCCTCATCAACCTCCTCTTTGACTACGTGAAGGTGGGAAGCGAGGGGTATCACTTAAACCCTGCCCCGGCGGATTTTCATGAGCTTCTGCGGAGCGAGGCCGCATCGCAGTACACGGACTTTGAGGAGGCAGGGCAGAGCCTTGAGGTGACAATCCCGGACGATCCCTGGATCGTCACGATGGACGAAGCGCAGGTGCGGCGTGTCATCTCGAACCTTCTTGTCAATGCCCGCCGCCACAACGGGCCGGGGACGAAGGTCCTCGTCTGTGTTTTACCGCGGGCAGGACTCCATGAGGTCTGTGTTGCCGACAGCGGCACTGCCATCGAAGGCGATCCTGCCGCCCTGTTCGAGCCCTTTGCAAGGGGCGATGCGGCGCGGACCTCGGATGGCGGCACGGGGCTCGGGCTCTCGATTGCAAAGAAGATCGTGGAGATGCATGAGGGCTGGAGCCTGTCCCTGGTGCAGCCCTTCGGGGACTATACGAAGGCCTTTGTCATCCGGGTGCCGGACTGAAAAAGGCTGAAAGAATCCCCCTGGTTCCCGCAGTGTTTCGAAAAAACAGCCTTCAGGGTGTAAAATATCCCCATACCGGACAGCCAGCCCCGATTTTTCCGGGACGGGAGGGGATATGGAACGAGAAAAACGAAGAACGGAACAAAGGCAGCAGATCCGCAGAAGTGCCGCGGCCCCTGCGCTGGCACTGGCGCTCATGGTGGTCGTCCTTATGATTCTCCTCGAGGCACTCGGTCTCGACGATATCCCGTATGTCAACGTGACATCTCAGGTCAGAGGCTCCATCTATGATGCGGAGGGAAACCTGCTCGAGGAGGACCTGTCTCCGATCTCCTGGGTCGTGCAGGAGAATGAGAGCCTCGTCGTCACCGTTCCGCTCCCGGAGAAGGCGCCGTTCCCGCACTCCAACGCCCTTGTATTTTCGGCCTACAATGCGGATCTCACGGTGCTGTGCGGGGGAAGAGAGCTGCTGCGCGAGGCACTGCCGCCTCACCGCCTCTCCGGAAACCGCCTGCTCCGGTGCGATATTCCGGACTATGCCTGGGGCGGGAACCTGATCGTAAAGATTGCGACGAGGGAGCGTCTTACGACGTCCTACGATACCCTGCTCTTTCTCATGCCTTCCGAGGACGTCCGCCTGTATCCTCTGATCTACGATGCGGTCCCGATCCTTCTGTTCATGGCGATCGCCGTTCTCTCGATGCTGATGTTCCTCTATACCCTGCTCCTTCGCCTGCTGCAGAGAAAGCGGGAGGGCGAGGGCATCTACCTGTTTCTGTTCTGCTTCCTGCTCTCCCTCTGGTACCTGGGCTACCGGCTTGCCCTCTACGTGGTCTCGATGAATGATGCCTTTAATGCGACGGCTGAGTACTACGCGGTCTACCTCGCCCCGATCCCGGCGATGGTGTACTTCTGCAAAGTCACCGCATCGAGGAGGTTTCGCCTCTTCTGCCGGATTCTCGCCATTGCCTTTTCCGTCAATGCGGCTGCCATGTTTGCGGTCTCGCTCTCGCCCGCTCCCTGGACCATGTCGGACCTCATCTTCACGGTGCGGACGCTCCTCGGGATCATGCTCGCGGGATTTATTGTCCGTGCCGTTCAGGTGCGTCACCTTGCGCCGTCCCCAGAGAAGACCATCCTCACGGGGCTTGCCGTATCGGCCGCGATCACTCTGATCGAGATTCCGGCCATTGCCATCCGAAACCGGACGGGTGTGCCGGAGATATTCCGGAAGGTGCTGAACTTCGACTACGCATCCGTCGGAATCCTGCTGTTCATCTCCGTGCTCCTCATCTCCTATGTCAACCGGCTGCAGGAGGACCTGGCTTTCCGCATCCACGAGCGGGAACTGGAGCACTTCGCCTTCGAGGATCCGCTGACCGGCATCCCGAACCGGCAGTCCCTGATCCGGCAGCTGAAGGAGATCGAGGAGCCGCCGCTGGATCTCACCGTGGTGTTCCTCGATGTCGACGGGCTGAAGAAGACGAACGACTCTCAGGGGCACGAGGCGGGGGACCTGCTTCTTACCACGGTCGCGGACTGCATCGGGCGCGCCGCGGGAAAGATCGAAAGTGCCCATCTCTTCGGGCGTTGGGGCGGGGATGAGTTCCTCGTCTTCTTCGAGGACGGCGATGCGGCAGGATCCTTTATGGCAAGGCTGCAGGAGGAGATCAATGCCGTGAACGCCTCGGGAAAGATCCCCTTTGCGGTCAGCGTCTCCGCAGGCCTCCAGTCGATGCAGGGCGAGGACGGCACACGGTACTCCATCGAGGAGATGATCCGCCGCGCGGACGATCGCATGTACGAGGTCAAGAGAGAACACCACAGACAGCGGGAAACATGAAAAGGATCCGTTGGATCCTTTTCAGCCTTCCGGTACGTTCAGGTAGGAATCCTCACAGCTTCTCATCGCAAGGATCGTCTTTTCGATGAGCGTGTCGAGATCCCAACCGAGCATTTCGGCGCCCCGTTCGATGACTTCTCTTGAGCAGCCGGCGGCGAAATCTTTTTTCTTGTACTTTTTCTTTACGGATTTAACCTCCATGTCCTGGACGGAGTGCGAGGGGCGGACCAGCGCGCAGGCACCGATAAGGCCCGAGAGCTCATCGGATGCATAGAGAACCTTCTCCATCTGATGCTCGGGCTTTACGTCGCAGCAGATCGCATACCCGTGGCTTCCCACCGCGTGGATCAGTCTCTCGGGATAGCCGGCCTCCCTTAGCATCTCCATCTCCTTTACGCAGTGCTGCTGTGGCCACTGTTCGAAATCAAGGTCGTGCAGCATGCCGACGATTGCCCAGAAATCCGCCTCATCCCCGTACCCCTGGTCATTGGCGTACCATCTCATCACGCCCTCCATCGTCAGCGCGTGCTGGCGGTGGAAGTGATCCTTATTGTACCGGCACAGCAGTGCCCAGGCATCGTCGCGGTTCAGGTCTTCTTCTGTCATTTGCTTTTCCTCCTTCTCTCTCGTGTTCTTCTTTACCTTTTCTGATTTCTCTTGTTCTTTGTTTTCTTCCATGCAAAAGGGAGGCCAGGTTTCCCTGTCCTCCCCTGAGGTTCCAGCTGAATTTTATCACTTCTTGGCGATCGACATTGCGTGCCAGTAGCCGTCGGAGCCATGTCCGCAGCGGACCACGATCTCACGGTTATCGCGAAGGATTCTTGCACCCGTGCAGTCGCAGGTCGTGTCGAGCCTGATCGTCATGACGGAGCCCGTGCTGTCCTTGAGGTAGAGCGTATCATTCACCGTGTTCGACTGCACCTTGCCGGTGAAGGTTGCGGTCGAGTTCGTGTTGATCTTGGAGCCGTCGCCCGCATAGCGGTCCATCGGCTGGACATCAGCCGCATGCATGTAGCCGTCGGTACCGACGTAGACGTGCAGGTAGTGGGTGTAGCCCGGACGGATTGCGGAGCAGTGATAGTACTTCGTGTTGGAGTCGAGGCGCACCTTCATGAGCTGGCCGTTCACGGAGATCTGCATCAGGTCATCGGTGGAGTCTGCGGTCGGCGTGCCGGTGATGTAGGTCGTCTCAGCCGGATTTGCGATCGTGCCCTTGTCTCCCATGCTGCCCTCGGTGGTCGTGACGGTGGGCGTCACGGTGTCGGTGATCTTCGTTGCATGCAGGTATCCGTCAACAGACCCCTGCACCGAGAATTTGATCTTGAATCCGGCGCCCAGAACCCGGCAGCCGGAGGTATCGGTGTTCGCATCGAGCTTGACCTTCATGTCGGAGTCACTCTGGATGGAGATCGTCATCATGTTCATGTCTGCGCTCTTGACGGTGCCGTAGAGATCCTCGACCACGGTGCCCGCGTTGCCGTTTGCATTGGCAAGGGACGAATCCCCGAGATAGTAGAGGGATGCCGCATGCAGGTAGCCATCGCCCCCGTTGTAGAAGCCGACCTTGTAGGTGGAGCCGATGAGGGCGACCTTGCCGTTCGACATGTCGGTGTTCGCATCGAGCTTGATCTGCATCGTGCCCTGATTCGTGACGTTGAGGTAGATCAGGTTGTTCTCGGACTTGGAGCCGATGGTGCCCGTCGCATAGGACACGTTCTGGGTGGTGGCAGTGGTTGTGGTGGTTGTTGCGGGCTTGGTCGCTGTCGTCTGGGCAGCGGCGCTCTCTGCGGCCTTTGCGATATCCGTGCCGACGGCTACCGCGCCGGAGACGTTGGCGTTCGTCGTGTTCTGCTCGATCTTTGCCGCGTGGAAGAGGTTGTCGGAGCCGACATACAGGTCGAGGACGATGACCTCGCCCGGAACGACGTACTTGGTCTTGCCGTAGTCCGTCTTCGAGTCGAGGACGACGTCAAAGGCGCCGGCCTGCGAATTGAGCTTTAAGAGCGTTGCGGTGGAGCCGTCGGCAACCCAGGCGGCAATCGGAGTCCCGTCAACCGTCGTGCCGTCGGTGAGCTTCACACTGGCTGCCTGTACGCCGGTTGCCGGCAGGGCTGCGGTGATGGTGCAGGCAAGGGCGAGCGAGGTCAGAATCGCTGCAAGTTTCTTTTTCATACGTGTATCATCCTCCCAATGTTTCATCAAACGTTCAGGCGCAGAAGTTCCTTTCGTAGCGTTCCGTCTTCCGTGGTATACTACTGCGTACGAAATCATTTTAGCATGCCTTGCGGGAAAGCACAGCGAAAACACCGAAATTCTCATGGAGCGGGGTTGGCGATGTTCGATCCGTGTGGTATAGTTTTACACGTTGACGCGTTAAAGTGACGATGAAACAGAAAACAGCAGAGAGGGTATCACAGATGGAAATGCAGATGGAGTTCCGCCGCAAGCTTCCGATTCCGGCGGATCTGAAAAAGGAGTTCCCGCTTCCCGCGGAAGTGGCAAAGATCAAGGAAGAGCGCGACCGTGAGATCGAGGACATCTTCTATGGAAGAGACAAACGGTTCCTGCTCATCATCGGACCGTGCTCCGCAGACCGCGAGGATGCGGTGCTCGACTATATGAACCGCCTCGTGAAGGTGCAGGAGAAGGTAAAGGACAAGATCTTCATCATCCCCCGCTGCTATACGAATAAGCCCAGAACCAAGGGCGTCGGCTACAAGGGCATGCTGCACCAGCCGGATCCGGAGAAGGGTGAGGACATGCTCGCCGGCATCATCGCCATCCGCGAGCTGCACACCCGCGTCGTGAAGGAGACGGGCTTTACCTGTGCCGAGGAGATGCTCTACCCGGAGAATCACCGGTACCTGTCGGATCTTCTGGCCTACGTGGCAATCGGTGCCAGATCCGTGGAGAATCAGCAGCACCGTATGGTTGCGAGCGGCATCGGCATCCCGGCGGGCATGAAGAACCCCACCGGCGGTGACATCTCCGTCATGCTCAACTCCATCATCGCCGCCCAGAGCGAGCAGACCTTCGTCTACCGCAACTGGGAGGTCCACACCACCGGCAACCCGATGGCCCACGCCATCCTGCGCGGCTATGTCGACCGCTACGGCAACAGCTTCCCGAACTACCACTACGAGGATCTGCGGGGACTCAAGGACAAGTACGACGAGCTCGGCCTCAAGAATCCGGCGGTCATCGTCGACTGCAACCACAACAACTCCGGAAAGAAGTATCTGGAGCAGATCCGCATCGCAAAGGACGTGCTCCACTCCATCCACGTGGCACCGGAGCTGCAGGGCTTTGTCAAGGGACTCATGATCGAGAGCTATCTCGAGGATGGCAATCAGAAGATCGGTGAGGGCGTCTACGGCAAGTCCATCACGGATCCCTGCCTTGGCTGGGAGAAGAGCGAAAAGCTGATCTACGACATCGCCGACATGCTCGACTGAAGAACAGAAGAATAGAAGACATAAAAAGACTCCTGTACGGAAACGGGACCGGATCCCGGATCTGTACAGGAGTTTTTGTATCTCATTTTTATATCAGGGCTGCTGTTCCCTGAGGAACTTCTCCAGCGCCTCGAAGTCGTAGCTGTTCTGGGGATAGCGGTTGAAGCGGTTTGCGGAGGAGCGGTTCTCCTTTTCGGAGCTCTTCTCCGGTGCCTCGTACCCGTTTCTGATGGCGGAAATCAGCCACCCGGTGAGGTTCTCGATTCGGCCGGTCCGCCTTGACGCGTCGATGGCCTTCCGGATTCTTCCCTCGTCGTAGTCCGCGGCCTCGCAGATCGCCTTGACGTCCCGAAGGGAGATCTTTCCGGGGATCAGGCCAAGGACAAGGTCCATGACCTCCATCCTGTCGTTTTCCGAAAGGGTCTTTGCCGGTGCCCCTGCTGCCGGAACCTCTTCCTGCGGCGCCTGGCGGGTCAGGGTGAACTCCACGGCGACGACCCGTCCGCCCTTGCCGGATCGCACCGGCCGGTATTCCATGAACACCGAGGTGCACTGGTTCAGCTCCTCCTTTGCCTTGTCGAGGACCCTGCGGCGAAACTCGGAGTACTCGGCGTAGATGTCCCTACGGTGCGTGGGACCGCTCTTCTTTTTCCGGATCTCCGTCACTGGGACGGACGGATCCTCGATGCCAAGCTCCTGCTTGAGCTCATCGAGATCGTAGGAGATGAGGTACGGCCCGGCGTTCCTGGTCGTTGCCATCTCCCGGTCCATGCGGGACTTGAAGATCTCATAGAGCTTGATCGAGTAGGCGCTCTTGAGCTTTACGACGTCGGTAAGGCTTAAAATCGTGTAGTTGCTCTTTAAGTGGAAGAGCTGCGACTCCAGCTCCTTGTTCAGGACGATCGTCAGCGTGCCGTTCACGAAGGTCGCATGGGTCACGATGTTGATGCCCTCGATGTGCTGGGAGGCATCGTCCTCAAGGTAGAGCCGCCAGTCAAGAAGAGAGGGCGTACTCGGTGAGACGGGCTTGATCACGGCCTTGATCTGATCGTAGAACGAGTTCGAGTTGGACCCGAGGATCCGCCGCAGCGTCATCCCCGGGATCACCGCGACGATCTGCCCGTCGGACGGATTGATCCTTGCCGCGCGGATGGCGATGGCAAAGAGTTTGAGATTCAGAGCCGACGATCTGCCCTTTGCGTTGATCAGCTGATTCGATTTGCTGTAGTACATCTGGAGATCGCGGTTCTCGGCGAGCTCCTCTTTTGCGTTATCCCCCATGACGATACCCCACATCTGTGCTGAACTTCTCCCGGCAATTACCGGAACTTCCCGTATTGTAATCGATGCAGGAGACCCGGAACAACGGCAGAACTCTCAGAAATGAGCCCCTGGACGGAACGAATTTCCCCCTCCGAACCCTGTACAGGATCGGGATGAAAGATCCCGTTTCTGTACAGAAGTTTCAAAAATCCCCGGTTCAGTCCTGTACGATTCCGGGATGCACGTCCCAGAACTGTACAGGAAATGGAGTTTCTCCTGTACGCATCCGGGAGAGAATCGTCCTGAAATCGTACAGAAGTAAAAGTGCACAAAACAGGAAACGGACAGGAAGAGGACGGGACCTGGAACTTCCGGTAACTTTCGGGAGATGAGATCCCGAATCCGGCCGGAAGTTTCAAAGTTCAGGACAAATTCGGGATCCGGAAACGGGCCGGATCTTCTCCCGGACCTGTCCGGAGATCGTCCCTTCAGGGTACAGCGTATGAGGCGGATTCTGATCCCGGATCTGTACAGGACAGAGCCCAGGATC
Source organism: uncultured Lachnospiraceae bacterium (assembly GCA_900315055.1). Taxonomy (GTDB): domain Bacteria; phylum Bacillota; class Clostridia; order Lachnospirales; family Lachnospiraceae; genus CAG-791. The sequence goes on along the minus strand of OMXP01000043.1, from coordinate 13,545 downwards.
ACCCTTAAGTTCTCCCGGATCCGTCCGGCAGATGTCCCGGATCCGTACAGAAGACAGGCACAGGAATGCCGGATGTACGGGCTTTTTCAGGGCTTTAAAAAGAAAAGGTTTTGTTGTTTTAAAAAGAATCCTGTTGTTGTACGGGACCCTCTCCCAAAATCGTACAGAAAAAGGGAACAGCCGCTGCAGTCTGTTCTGCAGGGCTGTTCCCTTTTCGTGTCTTACTGTTCTGTTTCGGGCTTTCCTGCTTTAGTCTGCTCCCTGGAACTGGGAGTTGTAGAGGGTGGAGTAGAAGCCGCCCTTCTTCAGCAGTTCGTCGTGCGTTCCCTGCTCAATGATCCTGCCGTCCTTCATGACGAGGATCACATCGGCGGAGCGAATGGTGGAGAGACGGTGGGCGACGATAAAGCTCGTCCTGCCCTGCATCAGGCGGTGGAAGGCATCCTGAATCTGTACCTCGGTGCGGGTATCGATGTTGGAGGTTGCTTCATCAAGGATCAGCATCGGAGGCAGGCACAGCATGACTCTCGTGATGCAAAGGAGCTGCTTCTGTCCCTGGGAGAGATCCTCGTCGGTGATGGTCGTATCAAGCCCCTTCGGCAGACGCCTGATGAACTCCCAGCTGTGGGCTGCCTTTGCGGCCTCGATGATCTCGTCATCGGTGGCGTCAGGCTTTCCGATCGTGATGTTGCCCCGGACCGTGTCGTTTCGAAGCCAGGTTTCCTGCAGGACCATGCCGTAGTTCTTTCGAAGGGACTTTCTGGATACCGAGCGGATATCCGTCCCGTCGACCTTGATGCTTCCCGCATCGACGTCATAGAAGCGCATCAGAAGGTTGATGAAGGTCGTCTTGCCGCAGCCCGTGGGGCCGACGAGGGCGATGTTCATGCCGGGCTTTGCGTGCAGGTTGAAGTGCTCGATGAGGTGCTTTTCCTTGTCATAGGAGAACGCGACGTCCTCGATGTCGATGGCGCCCTTCGCATCGCCCAAAGTCTCCTTCGGATCGGCGCTTTCTGGAGCCGTCTCGAGGAGCTCGAAGATTCTTGATGCGCAGGCGAGGGCGTTCTGGAGCTCGGTCACGACGGAGGAGATGTCGTTGAAGGGCTTCGTGTACTGGTTTGCATAGGAGAGCAGAACCGACAGGCCGCCGACCGTGAGGTTCCCGTTCAGGATCTGGAGCGATCCCGTCAGGGCGACCACGGCGTAGATCACGCTGTTGACAAAGCGGGTTGCGGGGTTGGTAAGGCTGGAATAAAACGTTGCCTTCCAGGAGCAGTCCTCGAGGTCTTTGTTGACGGAATCAAAGCGCTTCGATGCCGTGCTCTCATATCCGAAGGCCCTGACCACCTTCTGCTGGCCGATCATCTCTTCGATGAGCGCTGTCTGCGCACCCCTTGTCTCGGACTGCTTCCGGAACATCTTGTAGGAGTGGGTCGAGATGAAGCGCGCCACAAAGAAGGAGAGCGGTGTCAGGACGATCACGAGAAGCGTGATCGAGACGCTTCTTCGAAACATGAATATCAGTGTCACGACGATGGTGACGACGCCCGAAAAGAGCGACGAGAATCCGAGGAGCAGGCCGTCGGAGAGCTGGTCCGCGTCCGCGATGACACGGCTTACGATATCGCCGGAGGAGTGGGCATCGAGGTACGAGAGCGGCAGCACCTGGATGTGCCTAATCGCCTGGCCCCGTAGATCCTGCACCACGCGGTAGGCGAGGCGGTTGTTTACGATGTTCATCACCCAGGTCGCGATGGAGCAGAGGCACAGCCAGACAAGGATATCCTTCAGGTACAGGGACACCGTTGCAAAGTCCACGGCGTTTTTGCCGACAATCGCATCGATTGCATCGCCGAACAGGTTCGGGATGTAGAGCTGCAGGATCACGGTGAGCGCCGCAAGGATGACGGAGACAAGAAGCAGCAGCCGGTAGCGGCCGATGTAGTTGAGCACCTTCATCAGGGTGCCTTTCGTTTTCCTCTTGTTCGTATTCATGCCTTTGCCTCCTTCCTTTCCTCCGGGAACTGGGAGTAGTAGATCTCCTGGTAGACCGGGCAGGTCTTCATGAGTTCCTCATGGGTTCCCTTTCCGGCGAGCGTTCCGTCGTCGAGGACGAGGATCTGATCCGCGTGTTTGACAGAGGTTGTGCGCTGGGAGACGAGAAAGACCGTGGTGCCGGTGAGCTTTCCGATGGCTTTCCGGAGTGCCGCCTCGGTTGCAAAGTCGAGGGCGGAGGCGGAGTCGTCGAGGATCAGGATCTTCGGGTGCTTTGCAAGGGCCCTTGCGATCGTAAGGCGCTGCTTCTGCCCGCCGGAGAAGTTCCGGCCGCTCTGCTCCACCATGGCATCAAGGCCGCCGTCCTTTTTGTCGACGACTTCCTTTGCCTGTGCCGCAACAAGGGCCTCATTGAGCTCATCATCGCTGGCGCTCTCATTGCCGAGCTTTAAGTTGTCGCGGATGGTTCCCTGGAAGAGCTGTGCCTTCTGGGGGACGACACCGATCAGGTTTACAAGATCTTTCCTTGCGAGGTCCTTGACATCGACGCCGCCGATCTTCACGCTCCCGCCGGTGGCATCATAGAAGCGGGGGATCAGGTTGACAAGGCTCGACTTGCCGGAGCCCGTGCCGCCGATGATGCCGATCGTCTGTCCCTTCTTTGCGGTGAAGGTGATGTCCGTCAGGCTCTCGGCACCGGCACCCTGGTAGGCAAGGTGCACGTGATCGAAGGAAACCGCCTCATCGGTATCAGGGAAGGCCTTCGAGGTCGCAGGGTAGGTCATGTCAGGCTCAGTTCCAAGGACCTTGCTCACACGCTCTGCCGATGCGATCGCGCGGTTGATCGTGATGATGAGGCTTGCGAGCTTTATCAGCTCGACGACGATCTGGGCCATGTAGTTGTAGAGAGCGACGACATCGCCCTGCTGCAGGGCGCCGAGATTCACGCGGACGGCGCCTGCCTGGATCAGGATGATGGTGGCAAGCTGGATCAGGAAATAGGAGAGGGGATTGAGGAGGGCGGAAATGCGGCCGACCTTCTCGTTCATCTTCGTGAGGGTGCTGTTCTCCTCATCAAAGCGTCTGACTTCCTCGTCCTCCTTGCAGAAGGCGCGAAGGACACGGACACCGGTCAGGTTCTCTCTGGTGCGGTTCAGGATGACATCAAGCTGCGCCTGGGAGTTCCTGTACATCGGGATGGTGCCGAGCATGATGCCAAGGACCACGACGGCAAGGACCGGGATGGCGACCGCAAAGATCAGGGCGCAGCGGACATCGATCGTAAAGGCCATGATCATCGCGCCGAAGACGATGAACGGGCTTCGCAGCAGCAGGCGCAGAGCCATGTTCAGGCCGGTCTGGACCTGGTTGCAGTCACTCGTCATGCGGGTGATGAGGGTCGAGGTGCCGAGGAAATCGATCTGGGTATAGGAGAGGGATTCGATATGGTCGAACAGGTCCTGACGAAGAAGGGTCGTTGCACCCACGCTCGCCCTTGCCGCAAAGTACTGGGCCGTGAACGAGAAGAGCATGCCGAGCAGGGCCAGGAATATCAGCAGGACGATCCGCTGATAGATGTACGGACGGTTCCCGCCGGCGATGCCGACGTCGATGATGTCCGCGACGACGAGGGGGACGATGAGGTCCATCAGGGCCTCGAGCATCTTGAAGACGGGTGCCAGGATGCTCTGCACCCGGTAGCGCTTCAGATACCGGAATACGGTTTTCATAAAAGATACCTCTCCTTCTGTTTTCCTTTACGTATTATTTTGGAAAAGAAACCGGTGACCATTATACAATGGAAGACAGGAAAGAGCCCCGGGACAATGCCAAGGAAACAGAAAAAACACAACTTTCCAGGACCCGGGACAGGAAGTTTTGAACACAATCAGAGAACATGGTTGAGGAAACAAGAGAGAGCCCGTATCATAACGGTTGCCGGCCGATTATAAGTCCGAAAGAGGCATTTTTATGGATACTGCCAAAACGATAAAAGAGTTCGAAACCTTTCTGGAAAACAACAGGAAAGAACTGTGTGACGCTTCCACTGATGCTTCGAAGATACCTCCGGACGATGAGTGGCTGCAGGAAGATACATGGGATGACATTTACCAAAAGGGGAATGCGGCAGAGGAAAACATGCAGGGCACAGGCCGGTAGCTGATTGTGTCTGCGGGCGAATTTTTGTACCTGTTTCCGTCGGTTTTCGTGCTGATTTTACATTTCCTGCCGTTTGCCATTTACGGGATGGTGTGCCACAATGAAGCCGATGCGCCATGAAAGAGGTTACATCTCTTTTTGGAAGGTTAGATACGAAGAGGTCCATTTTGAAAAAAGAACCGAAACTTGACAGCAGATGGAAGACCTATGCGGCGGCGCTTTGCACGGCCGTCGTCCTGTACGTGATCCTGGCCCACCTGAACGTCCTGGGGAAGGGCATTGCGGCCCTGTTTTCCTATGTACAGCCGGTGATCCTGGGACTTGTGATCGCCTACATCCTCAATCCCTTTGACAAGGCGCTCTACAACAGTCTCTTCCGGAAGATGCGGGAAAGGCGCGAGCATCTAGCCTGGAACCTTTCCACGGCCCTGACGATCGTGCTGTTTCTTGTGCTCATCATTCTTCTCTTCGTCGCCCTGATCCCGCAGCTGATCGATTCGGTGACGACCCTGATCAGCAACATCGGTCTCTACGCAAAGAACATCTCCGACTTCCTGGATATGGTCCAGGAGAAGGCCGCTTCCTTCAATATCGATATCAACGACATCATGAACGCCGGCCAGGGACTCCTGACCTCCATTACGGAGAAGCTCACGAACTCCTCCTCCGGTGCGGGCGGTGTCCTGAATACCGTGACCAACATCGGCTCCGGCGTCATGAACGCGGTCATCAGCTTCATCATCGCGATCTACTTCCTGCTCGACAAGAAGAACATGAAGGGCGGGCTCAAGCACCTCGTGCAGCTGTGCCTTTCCGACAGGCAGTACCCGCAGGTGGCCTCCTTCTGGAGCCGCTGCAACAGGATCCTGATCCGGTTCATCGTCTGCGAGCTGCTCGATGCCTGCATCGTGGGCGCTGCAAACTTCGTCTTCATGACGATCGGCCGCATGCCGTATTCGGTGCTGATCTCGGTGGTCGTCGGGGTGACGAACCTTGCGCCGACCTTCGGACCGATCGCGGGCGGCGCCATCGGCGCGTTCATCCTGGTACTCGACAACCCCTGGAATGCCCTTGGGTTCCTGATTTTCACCGTGATCCTGCAGACCGTGGACGGGTATGTCATCAAGCCAAAGCTCTACGGCGGGTCCCTCGGAATCCCCGGGATCTGGATCCTCATCTCGATCATTGTCTGCGGACGCATGTGGGGCGTGGTCGGCATACTGATCGGCATTCCGCTTGCCGCGATCATCGACTTCATCTATCACGATTACATCCTGGTCCAGCTGCAGAGAGCGAAAGACCGCAGGGCAGGGAAGGCAGAGAGTGCCGCACCGGCGCCTTCTGCGGAAGAGAAAAAGGCCTGACGGGAGCGGAAGAAGAGTCTTCAGGGAGTCTTCGGGGAGTTTTTCCCGCATCTCTTCGTTTGCATTTGCCCCGGGACGGGACTATGATGATGCACGGTCCGGCTTTTTCCGGACAGGTTTTCTTATTTGAAAGTGGGTTGAGATACATATGGATACATTGGATTTGCTGCGTCAGCTGGCCATTATCATTCTGTTTGCAAAGGCATTCGGACTCCTGGCACGAAAGTGCAGGGCACCGCAGGTCGCAGGTGAGATCGTCGCGGGACTTCTTATCGGGCCGAGCCTTCTGAACTGGGTTTCGGATTCCGACTTCATCAAGGGACTTGCCGAGATCGGCGTCGTCCTCCTGATGTTCAGCGCAGGACTTACGACAGACTTAAAGCAGATGAAGAAGTGCGGCCTCAAGGCAACGCTCATCGCGACCTGCGGTGTTCTGGTGCCGCTGGTCCTCGGGACGCTCCTGTTCATGGGCTTCTACGGCTTTGCAGAGCCCGGCACCGATCAGTTCTATCACGCGCTGTTTATCGGCACGATCATGACGGCAACCTCGGTGTCCATCACCGTGCAGGCACTGCAGGAGCTTGGAAAGCTCAACGGCATGGTCGGAACGACCATTGTCGCGGCGGCCATCATCGATGATGTCCTCGGTATCATCGTGCTGACCTTTGTCATCGGCCTTCGGGATCCGAGCGAGAACATCTTCTCGGTGCTGTTAAAGATCCTGGCATTCTTTGCCTTCGCGATCGTTGTCGGATATCTGTGCTACATCGGCATGAAGTGGCTCGACAGACGCCACCCGCACACGAGACGTATTCCGATCCTGTCCCTGGCCCTTTGCTTTGGCATGGCGTACATCGCGGATAAGTACTTCGGCGTTGCGGACATCACGGGCGCGTACTGCGCGGGCATCATTCTCTGCTCCCTGCAGGATTCGAATTACATCGCCCGCAAGATGGATATCAACAACTACATGCTCTTCGGACCCGTCTTCTTCTGCTCCATCGGCCTGCAGACGAACATCCGGGACCTGAACCTGAACGTTTTGTGGTTCTCCCTTGCCTTCGTCGCGGTGGCCATGATCGGCAAGGTCATCGGCTGCGGCCTTTGCGCGAAGGCCTGCGGCTTTACCGGAGAGGATTCGCTGAAAATCGGTGCCGGCATGATGACGCGCGGCGAGGTCGCGCTCATCGTCTCCCAGCAGGGCCTGACGGTCGGCATGCTCGAGTCCAAGTATTTCACCTCCGTCATCCTGCTCATCATCATGAGCTCGATCCTGACGCCGGTGATCCTGAAGTTCCTCTACGAGAAGCACGGAGAGGCGGATTACACCGACTTCAAGCACCCGGTCAGGCCCGCAGAGCTCTCCGGAAAATGAGTCCCAAAGTACCCGTGGAGCCGGTTGCAGAACGGTACTGCATCCTGTACAATCAGTTTTAATGAGATCACTCGAGGGAGTCCTGTGTGCCGTTGCGCACAGGATTCTTTTTATACAGGGGGCTGCCGGAGGATCGAAAATGCGCCTGGACAGGTATATGGCCGACATGAGCATCGGCACGAGAAAGGAAATCGGCACGATGATCCGGAAGGGGAGGGTCACCGTGAATGGCACGACGGCAAAGGATGCCGCAATGCAGGTTTCCCCGGACACTCCGGTTTTTGTCGATGGTACGCCCATACCTTATGAGGAGTGGACATACCTCATGATGAACAAGCCCTGCGGGGTCATCAGCGCAACGGAGGATCCAAGGCAGAAGACCGTTCTCGACCTTCTGCCGAAGATCCGCAGGAAGGACCTCTTCCCGGTGGGGCGTCTTGATATCGATACGACAGGGCTCCTTCTGATCACGAACGATGGCGCCCTCTCCCACAGGCTGCTCTCCCCGAAGCGTCACGTCGACAAGACCTACGAGGCCGTGCTCGAAAAGCCGGTGGGACCGGACGATCCCGCGGCCTTTGCGGCGGGGCTTTTGATCCCGAAGGATGCGGACGGGGACGGCTTTACGGCGCTTCCCGCAAAGCTTGTCGAAGGAGACAGCCCAAAGCATGTGTTTGTGACGATCCGCGAGGGAAAGTATCATCAGGTAAAGCGCATGTTTGCGGCAAGGGGAAACAAAGTGCTCTCCTTAAAGCGCCTTACCATGGGAAGCCTGTCCCTGGACCCGGAGCTTCATGAAGGGGAGTACAGAAGGCTTACCGGTGCGGAGATCAAAGCTCTCAAAGAAGAAACGCTCTGACTCTGGGAGCGTCAATGGAGAATATTTCTATGTATCAGCTGACATCGAAACTTATCATTTACCGACGGGCGATCAGGAAAAACAGCATTCTCTACCGCCTTGCGGATATCTGCCGCAGGTTTGATCAGAATGACTACAGCAGGGAGGAGCTCACGGGAGAGATCCTCGATGAGATCAACCGCCTGCTCGATGTGGCGACGACCTACGGGTTCAATCACAACCTCTGGCATAACTACCTGGCCTATCTCCTTGCGATGACGGAGACGCCGTTCACGCTGGTCTCCGAGAAGGCGGGGCCGCAGGACGGGACCGTCAACGACTTTGCAAGGAATGATTTCCGGATCTTCAAGCAGCTCTTTGACTACGACTTCTCCGAGATGGAGAAGACCCTGGGTCTTACCTGCTTTTCGACGATCGAGAACTACGATGCGGTGGTCAAGAGCGAGCGCGTCTTCAACCGGAACGTGTCCGAGAAGGTGCAGGAGCTCTCGAAGCTCATCGAGGGAGCAAGAAGCGATGACGAGCTCTACGATGCGGTCACGGGCTTCTACCGAAGGTACGGCGTCGGGAAGTTCGGCCTCAACAAGGCCTTCCGCGTAAGCGACACGCCCGAGGATGGCGAGCTCCTTGTCCCGATCACGAACACCGGGGACATGAGGCTCTCCGACCTGATCGGCTACGAGGAGCAGAAAAAGAGGCTTGTTGCAAACACCGAGGCCTTTGTGGCAGGGCGTCACGCCAACAACGTGCTTCTCTACGGAGATGCCGGAACCGGAAAGTCGACGTCCATCAAGGCCATCCTCAACGAGTACTACCCGAAGGGCCTTCGGATGATCGAGGTGTACAAGCACCAGTTCAAGGATCTCTCGAGGATCATCAACGAGATCAAGGTGAGAAACTACCGGTTCATCATCTACATGGACGATCTCTCCTTCGAGGACTTCGAGACCGACTACAAGTACCTGAAGGCGGTCATCGAGGGCGGCCTCGAGCCAAGACCCGAGAACGTGCTGATCTATGCGACGAGCAACCGGAGGCACCTCATCCGGGAGAACTGGTCGGACAAGCAGGACGCGGACAGGAACGATATTCACCACAACGACACCGTGCAGGAGAAGCTTTCGCTCTCCGCACGCTTCGGAGTATCCATCGGGTACTTTCGCCCGAACCAGGAAGAGTATTTTAATATCGTTGAAGGGCTCGCGAAGAAGTACCCTGAGATTTCAATCTCCGAGGAGGAGCTGAAGAGACAGGCCAACATCTGGGAAATGAATCACGGCGGGTTCTCGGGAAGAACCGCGCAGCAGTTCATTGATGACCTCGCGGGGAAGGCGGGGATGGGGCCGAAGACAGAATAAGATGCAATCGGATAATGAAATACAGGGTGAAGGGGAGTGTTTCGAATGCAGAAGAAATAAGGTGACGACAATGAGAGTTTTAGTCATGGAATCAGAACAGTCGATTGAAGAGCCGATCCGCCTGCAGCTCAATGCGATGGGCTACCAGAACGAGGTGGCAGAAGACGGCGTGACAGGCCTCGAGAAGGCCGTCCGGGATATCTACGACCTTGCGATCGTGGACGAGGAGCTGCCGCAGATGTCGGGCCTTGATATTGCAAGGCAGCTGCGAAGCCGCCGTGTCGGCGTGCCGATCCTGATGCTCACGGGAGGCAGCTCCGACAAGGTGAGCGCACGGATTGACGCCCTGAAGGCGGGGGCAGACTACTGTCTGTCAAAGCCGGTGGACGGGAATGAGCTCTCCAGCGTGGTGCAGGCGCTGATCCGCAGGGAAAAGGATCAGGTGGACGTCCTGCGCTTCGGCAATACGGAGCTTGACCTCAACAGCGTGTGTCTTCGGGCACAGGGGACGAGGGAGCGCCTCTCCCAGAAGGAGTTTGACGTCATGCGCCTTCTGATGCGCGCAGGCGCGAACAACATCTCCAAGGAGGCGATATTAAACCGCGTCTGGGGCTATGAGAGCGATGCCGTGCAGAACAACGTGGAGGCCTACATCGTGTTCCTCCGCAAGAAGCTTCGCCGGATCGGATCGGACGTGAAGATCGTCGCAGTCCGCATGGTGGGGTATCATCTGGAGGTCATGGACGAGGCCCCGAAGCCCCAGGAGGTACCGGCAAAGAGCCCGGACCGGAGGCGCCGGAAGAACCGGATTGCACAGGGCGCTTCGGAAGCGACTGAAAAACAATAAGGTTATCTGAAAAGCCGCAGCATGTTCGCTGCGGCTTTTTCAGTTCCGGAATATGTAGTCTGACAACGTGAACTGTGACGATTCTGTGAAACCTCAAATTCTTTCAGCTTCGTTTCAGCTATCTACTTTAGATTGTTAGTCGTCGGCAGGGGCAGGGAAAAAATCATTCCAGGCCCCTGCCGTCTGCACTATCAGAATTTCGGAGGGATAGGAAATGAAAACCAAAGCAAAAAATCTGACACAGTCGTTTCTTGCCCTTGTGTCGATCGGCATCCTGGTCGTGACACTTGTGGCATCCGTACTGCCTTCTCACGCCGCGTCGGCCTTCACCATGACGACGCAGTATCCGGGCCGTACCGTTCAGGCGGGCAATACCGTCAGCTTCGATCTGGACATGTATTCGGCAAGTGAGGATCCGGTGGACGTGGAGCTTGCCGCAAAGTCCCTTCCGGACGGCTGGACCGGCTACTTTGACGGCGACGGCAACTCCATCACCGATGTCTACGTCAAGAACGGCGAGAACGATGCCGCCGCATCCTTCTATCTGACCGTGCCCGACGATGCAAAGAACGGCACTTACCAGGTCGTTCTGACCGGCACCGCGAACGGCACGACCTCGACCCTTACCCTGAACCTGACCGTCTCCGAGCAGGAGACCGGCGCCAGCACCCTGAGCGCGGATTACTCCGAGCAGGAGGGCGCATCGGGCACTGCCTTCACCTTCAACACCACCATTCAGAACAACTCCGCAGAATCCCAGTCCTACAGCCTGAACGCCTCCGCACCGGATGGCTGGCAGGTCAAGATCGTCCCGTCCGGCGAGAGCACGCAGGTCGCATCGATTGATGTCGACGCAAGAGCCTCCAAGACCATGACCGTCACGATCACGCCGCCCGATGATGTACAGGCCGGCGACTACACGATTCCGTTCACGGCAGTCTCCGCAAGCGAGAACCTCTCCCAGGACCTGAAGGTCACGATCACCGGTACCTACGGCCTGACCATCACGACGTCCAGCCAGTCGCTCTCCTTCGATGCGGCCATCAACAAGCCCACACAGGTCACGCTGACCGTCACGAACTCCGGCAACATCGATCTGACCAACATCAACCTCTCGACGAGCACGACGCCCACCGACTGGACGGTCGAGTTCTCCGATTCCACCATCGACTCCCTGGCAGCAGGTGCCACCAAGAACGTCACGATGACCGTGACGCCCGCGGACTCCACGCTTGCCGGCGACTATGAGCTCGATGTCGCAGCATCCACCGATGACAACGCAGCCAGTACCACCGCTGCCTTCCGTGTGACCTGCACCAGCTCCACGGCATGGGGCATTGTCGGCGTTGTCATCATCGCCGCCATCGTTGCCGCTCTCCTCTGGGTCATCAGAAAGTTCGGAAGACACTGATCGAAACAGGTACGGGAGGAGACCATGGCAGAAAATATCATTATCACCAAAAACCTGGTCAAGCAGTACGGAGAGGTGACAGCCGTTGATCACCTGAACCTGTCGATTCGAAAGGGCGAGGTGTTCGGACTGCTAGGGCCCAACGGCGCCGGCAAGACGACAACCACCCTGATGCTTTTGGGACTCACACAGCCCACGTCCGGCAGGGCCTTCATCGACGGCATCGACTGCTCGAGAAACCCCGTCGGCGTCAAGAAGATCGTGGGCTACCTTCCCGACAACGTCGGGTTCTATCCGGACATGACCGGGTTTGAAAACCTCGTGTTCACCGGAGAGATGAACGGCCTTGGAAGGAAAGAGGCGAAGGACCTTGCGGATTCGCTTCTGGATCGTGTCGGCATGACCTTTGCGGCAGACCGCAAGACCAGCGGATATTCGAGAGGCATGAGACAGCGCCTTGGCATCGCGAACGTCCTCATGAAGGATCCCGAGATCATCATCATGGACGAGCCGACGCTCGGCATCGACCCCGAGGGCATGCGCGAGCTGACAGAGCTCATCAAGACGCTCTCGACAAAAGACGGCAGAACCGTTCTGCTCTCGTCCCATGAGCTCTACCAGGTGCAGCAGATCTGCGACCGGGTCGGCATCTTCGTCAAGGGAAAGCTCATCGCCTGCGGCGCCATCGATGACCTAGGGCGCCAGCTCCAGGAGAGCGGACTCTACATTCTGTCCCTGCAGATCGACGGGAGTGAGGACGACAAGAAGATCGTCTGCGACAGGATCCGTGCAATTGACGGGGCAAACGTCGTGGAGCTTACCGCCGACGGCGTAATCCGCGTCGAGTCGAGCCGCGACCTTCGCCGCGAGATCTTCGCAATGCTTGTCATGAACAACATCACGCTCCTCGACATGCACCAGTCCGGCGGACAGCTCGAGGAGATCTACAGAAAGTACTTTGAGAAAGCAGGTGAGGAAGGTGAACGCGCTGATAAAAAACAAAACGGCTGAGCAAAAGGAAAAACAGCCGAAGGAAAAGCCCTCCACCGATTCCCTGGAGGCAAGGCAGGCAAACCGCCACGGATTTGCCGTTCTCTACCGGAAGGAGCTGTGCGACTGCCTGACGAGCTGGCGCATGCTGATTCTGTTCTTCCTGCTGCTGTTCGTCATGGTGGTGTCCTTAAACGCCGCCATCCAGAACATGGCGGACGCCATTTCAAAGAGCAACGGCTTCAACTTCCTGAAGCTGTTTACGACAGGATCGGATTCGATCTACTCCTTTGCAACCTTCATGGCCTTTTTGGGGCCCCTGGTCGGCATCGGGCTCGGATTTGATTCCGTCAGCAACGAAAAATCCCAGGGCACGCTGATCAGCCTGGCATCGCAGCCGATCTACCGTGATACGATCATCAACGCAAAGTTCCTGGCACAGGCAACCTGCGTTGTCATGACGGTGTTCGCGATGGGCGGCATCGTCTGCGGCGTGGGACTTATCCGCACGGGTCTTGTCCCCGAGGGCGAGGAGGTCGCGAGAATTCTCATGTACCTTCTCATCACGGCGATCTACATCTGCATGTGGCTTGCGTTCTCCACGTTCCTTTCGGTGGTGAACACGCATGCGGCGACGAGTGCGATCATCGCGCTCGCCATCTGGCTGTGCCTGACGCTGTTCATGAACCTCATTGCGACGAACGTCGCAAACGCCCTGTATCCGACAGACGGCATGAACGCGTACTTCAACACGATGAAGAACTACAACCTGCAGCTGGGGCTGAACCGGGTATCGCCGTATTACCTCTACTCCGAGGTGATCTCGACGATCCTCAACCCGAACGTCCGCTCGGTTGGCATCACGACGATGGATCAGTACGTCGGCGCGATTGCAGGCTACCTGTCGTTTGGACAGAGCATGCTGCTTGTCTGGCCGCAGGTCGTGGTCATGGTGGCAGTGATGTGCGGCTGCTTTGCAGCAGCCTACATCGCCTTCATGAGCCGTGAGATCCGCGCCTGAGTAAGGAAACAGCAGAAGAAAGTAAGAATAAGTAAGACTGCGTCCGCACCAGAAACGGTGCGGGCGTTTTTGTGCGCCCGGCGGGCGCACGCTCTAATGGGTGAAAGTCCCTAACTCGCCCGGCAGTGGGAAGAGTACAGCCGAAGCCAAGGGCGTTAACGTGAG
>OMXP01000110.1 GCA_900315055.1 uncultured Lachnospiraceae bacterium | reverse complement strand
GTCCCTGCATTAACTATTGAAACCGCCGTATACCGAACGGTACGTACGTTGCGGTGTGAGAGGACGGGGGTTAGTCACCCCCTCCTACTCGATTCCGGACATAACAGAAGGCCGGACCCGCGAAGAATTCTCTTACGTGTGTCCGGCCTAGAACTCAGCAATTTCCAATGGTGAAACCTCCTTGGAGTTCCTGAACCTTATAACCTTTTGTCTCGTTCCATCTTTGTCCGTGTACTGATTGTACTGTGGTGTCCTGCTGAATCCATTCCCGCCGGATCCTCATCAGTGTTCGTTGTAGCTCAAAGGCCAATCTTCTTTTCTTAACGATTTGCCGATTCAGATCTCTTCCAGGAACCGTCCGGATCATCATCACTTATGTTCTGATGTACTGAAAACGAAGGTGTTTTTCAGACTGTGGCTCTTCCGTGTTCGGTGGATTGTACCTCCTGGTGAAATTTCCGGTCATGCCGGATTCGTTAACTGTTGCGGAAAAGTGCTGTGTAGAATAAGTACTAAAACTTATCTTTTCTTCTGCTTTTCTTCTCTCTTGATGACTATAATATACCGGAGTTTCGTAAAGAAGTCAATACAAGTAATCGTTCCATGTAAAGTTATCTTTATTTTCGCAATATTCAAATACCCACGAAAAAGGGCTCCGCTGCCGATGAACTTATCGGCAGGAAGCCCTTTTGTCGTTAATCCCCAAGCAGTTACTTCAACTGCGAATACCCGAAGCCGTTTGCGATTGCCGTGACCGGAACACCCTTCTCGCACAGCTCACAGTGATCACTCTTCCAGTTTTCGTAATCCGGGATGTCTGCCTTTGTAAACAGGGCATGAACCGGAATCCCGTAGATCTTCGAGATCACCGAAAAGATCGCGCTGATGCCGGTGACCTTGCCGCCGTAGTACTGGATCGACTCGATTGCCTTGGCAACACTCGTGCCTGTCGTCGTCGAGGCGAGCAGAATCAGCACGTTCTTGTTCTTGACCATCATGGTGATGTTCTCACGGAAGATCATCTGTCCGGAGAGATCATATTCCGGCGAGCAGACATAAATCGTCTTGTGCTGGTTCATCGAGAGAACGCCTGCCCGGGTCAGATCCTGCGCGAGGAATGCGCCGATGACCTGAGTGCCATCCATGCAGACAATCGTATCCACCACCGTCGATCCCGCATACGCCTGGGCAAGTGCACCCGCACAGTTCTGTGCCTCGGACAGACGGGATTTCATCGTCGTCATATCAATGTAGTAGTTGATATGTGCATTCGGTGTGACGAAGTGTCCCGGCACCACCTTCAGAAAAACATCCGGATGGGCCTTGGAATAGATCTTGGAATATTGCAGCATGATTATGTACCCTCCTTGTTCTGCGGCTGACCATATGCATCAGCAAGATTATTATACCAAAACATGCGTTCTTTAGCTTTATTTTTCGTCAAAATGCACCAATATTTTCAACAATAAAGGCCCGCAGCCGAAGCTGCAGGCCTTTTTCTGTCTCTGCCAGAAACCAGAACTTATCTGGAACCCTTGTCGTAGGGTATGCCTTCCGCCTTGGGTGCCCGGCTGTTGCGCGACGTAAAGGCGAGCACCAGAAGAGAGATGATGTACGGAAGCATGTTGTAGAGCGTTCCCGGGATATTGAGATTTGCAAGGATCCCGATGCTCGAGTAGACATTGGACAATGTCCGGAAGAATCCGAACAGCAGTGCCGCAAGACCGATGTTTAAGGGCTTCCATGCGCCGAAGATCATGACCGCCAGAGCAAGGAACCCGAATCCTGCGACGCCGTTCTCGAACTTCCACTCGGAGACGCCTGCCGTGATGTAGCAGATGCCGCCAAGACCGCCAAGAGCTCCGGAGATCAGAACACCCGCCCAGCGCATCTTATAGACGTTGATGCCGACCGAGTCTGCCGCCTGCGGATTCTCACCGCATGCCATGAGACGAAGACCAAATCTCGTCCGGTACAGAATGATTCCCGCAAGGATCAGGGCAATCAGAGCAATCAGCATGAACCAGTTGAACTCAAAGCTGCCGATCCGGAAGATAAAGGCTTTCTTACCGGTCACGTACTGAACCGTTGAGGACACATCATCGGGATTGCGGGCCATGTTGCGGGCTTTGACGATGACGGTCGCAAGGGCCGTTGCGAGGATATTCAGCGCCGTGCCGACCAGGGTCTGATCCGCACTGAACTGAATGCAGGCAAAGCCAAGCAGCGCTGCGTACGCCATGCCGCAGAGAATCGACACTGCAAGGGTTGCAAGGACCACGGCAGGAGCTGCCTGTCCGCCCATCGCATCGAGCGTCATGGCTCCTCCGAGGGCTCCGATGACCATGATGCCTTCCAGTCCCAGGTTGATGATACCCGAGTGCTCCGAGAAGCACCCGCCAAGGGCAACCAGAGAGAGGACTGACGCAAAGATCAGAGTGTACTGCAGTAAAAGAACCATTATGCCTGCCCTCCTTCCGACTTCTTCTCCTCCCGGAGCTTCTTCTCTTCCTTCGCACGGATTCTGCTGTTCATCACATACTTGAAGAACAGAACAAAGCCGCACAGGTAGATGATGATCGCCGAGATCAGATCCGAAATCTGGGACGGATAGATGGCCTTGTCCAGGTACGAGCCGCCGTCCGTGATGTGCTGGATAAAGTACGAAGCAAAGATCGTACCGATCGGATTCAGACCGCCCAGGAAGGCTGCGGAGATGCCGTCAAAGCCCATGTTCGGGACCGATGACTGGGTACAGGACCACTGCTCATATCCCGTCAGATACAGGAACGCAGCACCGATGCCCGCAAGAGCGCCGCCGATGATGAGGGAGAGGATGATGTTTCTCTTCTCCTTCATGCCGGCGTAGCGCGCCGCGTCCTTGTTGAAGCCGGTTGCCTGCAGCTCATAGCCAAAGGTGGTCTTGCTCTGTACGATCCAGACGACGATCGCAATGATGACCGAGAGCGGAATCGCAATCGTCACATATTTGTTGTTTGTAAAGAGCTTCTCCATGCCAAGGCTCGGCATGATGGCCGAGGGATTGGCTGAGGCGACGCCGATCGTATAGGGGCTTGTTGACTCTTTTACCTTCGAGAGCAGCATGTTGACACCATACAGTCCGATCCAGTTGAGCATGATGCCGGAGATGACCTCATTGACGTTGAGGTATGCCTTGAGTGCACCCACGATTGCCCCGTAGATGCCGCCTGCAAGGACGGCAAGCAGCATGCACACCCACCAGGGCTGATTCCAGGCAAGTGCCGCGTACAGGCAGGCGCCCGCACCGACTACATACTGTCCTGCAGCGCCGATGTTGAACAGCCCGACCTTGTAGCAGAACTGAATCGAGAGCGCACACATGAGAAGCGGCGCGGTCTTGACAAGGGTATTGCCAAGATACCGAAGCCTTGCTGCCCCCGTCGGATAGTTGAAGAAATTCAGGACGATGGTGACAATCGAATCCCAAGCGCCGGCGGGTTTGATAATGGCAAGGACAATGAGACCGATGAGAAGTCCCACCAGGACGCAGATCACCGAGGCAAAAACCGCCTGAAATCCCGGCTTCTTCCAGATGCTTTCCTTCTGTTTTACCGTCTTACTTTCCGGCATTTACGGCCTCCTTCCCGGTGTTTCTCTTTGCACCTGCCATGTAGAGGCCCAGCTCCTCGGTGGTCGTCTTCTTCGGATCGAGCTCCCCTACGATCTCTCCCTCATACATGACAAGAATCCTGTCGGAGACATTCATGACCTCCTCGAGTTCCAGAGAGACCAGCAGCACCGCCGTACCGGCATCGCGCTCTGCAATGAGTTCCTTGTGGATATATTCGATGGCGCCGACATCCATGCCGCGGGTTGGCTGTACGGCAACGAGAAGCTTGTGTTCCCGGTCCAGCTCTCTGGCAACGATCGCCTTCTGCTGATTACCGCCGGACATGCTGCGGGTGATGGTCACCGGTCCCTGGCCGGAGCGGACATCGTACTTCTCAATCAGGCGCTCCGCATACGACCGGATCGCGTCGCGGCGGAGGAACCCGCCTTTTGAGAATTCCTTTTGCCAGTACCTCTGGAGTACCATGTTGTACTCGAGGGAATAATCGAGAACGAGGCCGTGCTTCTGCCGGTCCTCCGGGATGTGACTCATCTGCCTGCTTCTCTCCCGGATCGGCGCATGGGTGATATCCTTCCCGCACAGTTCGATTTTCCCGCCGCTTGCATTTTCAAGGCCTGTCAGTCCGTAGACCAGTTCTGTCTGCCCGTTGCCGTCAATGCCCGCAATACAGACGATCTCTCCTGCATGGACATCAAAGGAGACATTCTTCACGGCGTTGTTGTGGTGCATCTTCGAGGGGACGGTCAGATTTTCGACATGCAGTACCGTCTCCTTCGGGTGGGCTTCTCCTTTTTCGACGACCAGCTGAACATCCCGGCCGACCATCATGCGGGAGAGTTCCTCCTGTGAAGTGTCGGAGATGTTCACGGTCCCGATGCACTTTCCTCTTCGAAGAACCGTGCAGCGGTCCGCGACCTCCATGATCTCGTTGAGCTTGTGGGAGATGAAGAGGATGGACTTCCCCTCTTTCGCGAGATTCTTCATGATCTGCATGAGCTCCTCGATCTCCTGCGGCGTCAGCACTGCCGTCGGCTCATCGAAGATCAGAATCTCGTTGTCCCGGTAGAGCATCTTCAGGATCTCGGTGCGCTGCTGCATGCCGACCGTGATATCCTCGATTTTTGCATCCGGATCTACCTTGAGCCCGTATCGGTCCGAGAGCTCCAGGACCTTCTTTCTTGCCTCGCTCTTCTGCAGAAAGCCGTGCTTTGTCGTCTCCACACCCAGGATGATGTTGTCGAGGACGGTAAAACACTGTACCAGCTTGAAGTGCTGATGTACCATGCCAATCCCCAGGTCATTGGCATCGTTCGGGTTGTTGATCTTCACTTCCCGGCCGTCCTTCTTGATGATGCCCTCCTCGGCCTGATACAGGCCGAACAGGACACTCATCAGCGTCGATTTTCCGGCGCCGTTCTCGCCCAGGAGCGCGTGGATTTCGCCGTGCCGAAGCTGCAGCGTGATGTTATCGTTTGCAATGATCCCGGGAAAGCGCTTGGTGATCCCGAGCATTTCAATTGCATACGGTGTCTCTTCTTTCAAAGCCTTTCCTCCTTCCGGATAGTTTCTGTAACAGCAGTTCCATTGTAACAAAAAAACGGACCGGCAGGAAAACAATCCTGTCGGTCCGCATTGACTTTCGCTATGCCGATCGGCTCTCAATTACTTGATGTTGCCCTGGTAATCGATCGAGATATTGTCCGCCGTAGGCTCTTCTGCCGTCGTGTCATTGGAAACGGTGATTTCTCCGCTGTACATCTTGGCGACCAGATCCTTGTAGTCGTCCTCGGTGAAGGTATCATCGTAGACCGTGGAATCCGCAAGGCCTACATAGTTCAGAGACAGATCATCGCCCGAGACAAGGCCAAGGTTCTGAACCTGGCCTGCATAATCATCCCACTTGCCATCGCGGATGGCATCGAGCAGCGTGTTGACCGTTGCTGCAAGACCCTTGCAGGCAGACGTGATGCACATGCCGTCGCCGTACTGGCTGTCGATGGTCTCCTTCTGGTCAACATCGACACCGATGACCTTGCCGTCAACCTTTGCAGCTGCCTCGCACGCAGAGGTGTAGATGCCGCCGCCGCAGGCAAAGACCACTTCCGTACCGCCTGCATACCAGGTATCCATGGCCGACGTGATATCGGCATCGCCGTAGAACTGGTTGCCATATGCGTACTTGACCTCGACATCGGTCTCACCAAGCTCAGAAGCCGCATCATCAGCGCCCTGGACGAAGCCGTAGCCGTAGCGCATGACGGCCGGAACAGCCATGCCGCCAAGGAACCCGAGCTTCTTATAGCCCATCTTCACAGCCGCATAACCTGCCATATAGCCCGGCAGCTCCTCCTGGTAGACAGCACTGTAGACGTTGTCTTTGGAGTATCCGGTCTCTCCGGAAGCAGTGTCCAGATCAGACTGGGAGACATCAAGGGCGATGAACTTCACGTCCGGATACATATCCGCCTCATCAGTGATGGCTTCTGCAAAAGCATAGCCGGGCGTGACGATGACGTTGTAACCATCTGCAACAGCCATATCGATCTGCGCATCGCGCTCTGCGGTGGAATCTCCTTCGGGCTTGTAGTACTTGAAGTCGATGCCGCCGTTGTCTGCTGCCCACTGCTGGCATGCCTCGTAGGTGATCTGGTTGAAGGACTGGTCGGTGATATCACCATAGTCCGTGACCATGGCGATCTTCATGTCCGAAGCATCTCCGGACGCGGTGGACGTCGTCGAAGCCTCGGTGGAAGCCGTATCCTCTGCGGCCGTGGAAGCTGCTGTGGATGTCTCCTCCGCAGCTGCCGTGCCCGCGGTTGTGGAAGCCGTGTCAGAGGAGCTGCTGCCGCAGGCGGCGAGCGTTAACGCCGTCGCAGCGGCAAGTACCATTGCTGTAATTTTCTTTTTCATAGATCATTTCCTCCTGAAAATCAGTAAAGACAGATGAAATAATCATCTGCCTGCTCATAACGGGATTATAAACGATCAAACCGTTTATTACAAGAAAAGCCCGATGGGCTAGTGGTTACGCACCAAAACCGCATCGCCATCCACTTCAGGTGCCCCTACGCCGTCTGCGTATAGCTTGATTACATAGCTTGTTTTCCAGTTACTCTT
>OMXP01000008.1 GCA_900315055.1 uncultured Lachnospiraceae bacterium | reverse complement strand
ACGTTAACGCCCTTGGCTTCGGCTGTACTCTTCCCACTGCCGGGCGAGTTAGGGACTTTCACCCATTAGAGCGTGCGCCCGCCGGGCGCACAAAAAAGTCCGGAAGCATTGCTGCCTCCGGACTCTTCTTATCTTGGTATTCCGCTTTCGATCAGTGCTTGATCTGGCTCATGACCTCTTCTGCGAAGTTCTCTTCCTTGCGCTCGATGCCCTCGCCGGTCTCGAAGCGGACGAACTTGTCCAGATTGATGGTCGTGTTGTTCTTCTTGCCAACCTCTGCCAGATACTGTGCAACGGTCTGCTTGCCGTCCTCTGCCTTGACGTAAATCTGATCCACCAGGCAGATTTCCTTGAACTCCTTCTTGAGTCTGCCGTCGAGCATCTTCTCGATGATCGCCTCGGGCTTTCTCTTGTTCTCCGGGAGCTCGTTGTTCTCGTTGATGGCCTGCGCCTTCAGGATCTCCTTCTCGTGATCACGGACATCCTGCGGGATATCCTCCTCGCGGACGTACTTCGGATTCAGAGCTGCGATCTGCATGCAGACGTTGCGAAGGGCCTCGCGGACCTCATCGTTGACATTGTCGCAGGCTGCGGAAGCGATGACAGAGATGCGGCCGCCGCCGTGAACGTAGGAAGAAACAAGACCATTCTGCTCTTCCAGTCTTGCGAAACGGCGAATGGAGAGCTTCTCGGAAATGACTGCGGTAAGCTCGACAAGGCTCTCCTTGACGGTCTCCTCCGGATTGGACTCCCACTTCTCAGCCATGAAGGAATCCAGATCCTCTGCGCTGCTGTGCAGAGCCTGATTTGCGACGTTCTGGACATAAGCCTTGAACTTTGCATTCTGAGCGACGAAGTCGGTCTCGGAGTTCACCTCGACGATTGCTGCCTTCGTATCGCCTTCCTGAGCGACATAGCAAAGACCCTCTGCTGCGATTCTGCTCTGCTTCTTCTCGGCCTTTGCTGCGCCGGACTTGCGGAGAAACTCGACCGCTGCATCGTAATCGCCGTTGGTCTCGGTCAGTGCCTTCTTGCACTCCATGATGCCTGCACCGGTCATCTCGCGGAGCTGCTTAACCTGAGCTGCTGTGATTGCCATATTGACCTCCAAATAAAACTATACAGTGCCTTCTGCGACCTGCTCAGCCTCGGAAGCTGCGCTCTCAGCTGCCAGAGCGGACAGCTCATCGTTGGTTGCAGTCACATCGACGTTCTCCTCGCCCTGCTTTGCCTCGATGACAGCGTCTGCCATCTTGTTGCAAAGAAGCTTGACGGCGCGGATAGCGTCATCGTTGCCGGGGATGATGTAATCGAGCTCGTCCGGATCGCAGTTCGTATCAGCGATACCGATCAGGGTGATGCCCAGAGCCCTTGCCTCGGAAACGCAGATGCGCTCCTTCTTGGGATCAACGACGAAGATCGCATCCGGAATGTGCTCCATGGTGCGGATACCGCCGAGGTTGATGTTGAGCTTCTCCTGCTCCTTCTTCAGATTGGCAACTTCCTTCTTCGGAAGGACATCAAAGGTGCCATCCTTCTCCATCGTATCGATCTTGTTCAGACGCTCGATACGGCTCTGGATGGTCTTGAAGTTGGTCAGCATGCCGCCAAGCCACCGGTGGTTGACATAGTACATGCCGCAGCGCTCAGCTGCTTCCTTAACGGAATCCTGAGCCTGCTTCTTGGTGCCGACAAAGAGGATCGTGCCGCCCTGCTCAGCGATCTCATAGACTGCCTTGTAAGCCTCGTCGACCTTGATGACCGACTTCTGCAGATCGATGATGTGGATCCCGTTGCGCTCGGTGAAGATGTAGGGAGCCATCTTGGGGTTCCAGCGTCTGGTCTGATGACCGAAATGTACGCCGGCTTCGAGAAGCTCCTTCATGGTAACTACGTGCTGCTCACTCATGTTACAAACCTCCATTTGTTGAGTCTTCCATGCCGTCAAAAGTCTGCCAGCGAAACCTCGCCACAGGGCAGCCGGAAACGGCATGTGTTTTGTGTCTGTGCCGCCATGGCACAGCGAATGTAATCATACCATGTCCTGCCGTATGCTGACAAGAGTGATTTGTTCCATTCGCAATAAAAAACCTGAAAAAACGGCCGTTCCGGAAAACCGGAGCGGCCGCAGGATTAGCTGTTTTAACGTCAGGCCATGACCTTGTCGCGCATCTTGTCGAGCTCGGTGTAGACGGCATCGTTCAGGACCTTGATGTAGGTGCCCTTCATGCCGGAGGAGCGGGACTCGATGACGCCCGCGGATTCAAACTTGCGCAGGGCATTGACGATGACGGAACGGGTGATGCCCGCCTTGTCGGCAATCTTCGAGGCAACGAGGATTCCCTCTCTCTTTCCTTCCATCTCCTCAAAGATGTGCAGGATCGCCTGGATCTCGGTGTAGGACAGGGTGCTGATGGCGCTCTTGACGATCTGGGTCTTGCGGTTCTCCTCCGCAGACTCCTCGGTCACCGCGCGCAGCATCTCGAGGCCGACCACCGTGGTGCCGTACTCGCAGATGATGATGTCGTCAATCGTATACGGAACGTTTGCGTTGTAGATGAAGACCGTGCCAAGTCTCTCGCCTGCGATCTCAATCGGGGAGATGATCGCATTGTGCTGTGCATCCTCGCCCTCAAAGCCAAGGGTTGCGAGGTTGACATTCTCATTCGTGGAAAGGACGGACAGCAGTCTTTCATTGAGCGTGGGCTCGATAAAATCACCGAGGGTGTGCTTGAGCATCTGGCCGATCGGCTGGATATCCTGGCGCAGGCCTACGCCGAGAACCTTGCCCTTCCGGGAAAGGACGAGGACATTCGATGCCAGGATGTCATCGAGCACGCTGCAGATGTCATTGAAGACCACCTTGCCGGTGCTGTTGTTGTGTAAAAGTTTCTCAATCTTTCTTGTCTTATCCAGAAGCTGAACATTGGTGCTGGAATTGCCCATATCTTCTTTCCTTTCCCCGGCATGGCCGGAAAACCGGGACCCGGCAGGAACTGGCGTACTTCGCGTGAGGATCCCTCAATCTCCATCTGACTGTTATGAATTTTCCTGCTGCGGTGTAGTTTCCGCACTCTCTGGATCCTTCGGCCTGTCCGTGACATAGCCGCAGTCCTTGTTCATGCAGACAAGTTTCTGGCCTTTTTCGAGCAGCTCGCTCCCGCAGCGCGGGCAAAGCTTCCCGGAGGGCCTGGACCAGGTCATGAAATCGCACTCGGGGTTCCCGAGACACCCGTAGTACTTTCTTCCCTTCCTGGTTTTCTTGATGACAATGTCCTTTCCGCACTTGGGGCATTTGACGCCGATCTTCTCATAGTACGGTCTGGTATTCCGGCACTCCGGGAATCCCGGGCATGCCAGGAACTTGCCGTGCGGTCCGTACTTAATGACCATATGACGTCCGCATTTCTCGCAGATCTCATCGGTCACCTCATCGGCAATGGTGACCTTCTCGAGCTCCGTCTGTGCCTTCTCCACTGCCGTGTGAAGGTCCGGATAGAAGTTCTCAATGATGGTCTTCCAGCGCACCTTTCCTTCCGCGACACCATCGAGCAGGCTCTCGAGATTTGCCGTGAACTTCGGGTCCACGATCTCGGGGAACTCCTTCTTCATGATGCCGTTCACCGTCTCACCGAGCTCTGTCATGTACAGGTTCTTGTTCTCCTTCGTCACGTAGTGGCGGGCGAGAATCGTCGTAATCGTCGGCGCGTAGGTGCTGGGCCGTCCGATTCCCTGTTCCTCGAGAGCATGGACAAGGGATGCCTCGGTATAGTGTGCCACAGGCTGTGTGAAATGCTGTTTCGCATCCAGATCCTGGAGAGCAAGGCCTGTGTTCTCATCGATTCCCCGGCGCATCGCCCCGGCGAGCTTCTCGTCGTCGGAGGGGCTGTACACCTTCAGGAAACCGTCGAACGCAACGCTTGAGTACGGCACGGTGAAAAGATAGTCCCTGCCGTCCTTTGCCTTTGCCGTGATCCTGACCTGTGTCTGGTCGATTTTGGCGCTTGCCATGCGGCTTGCCATGAACCGCTTCCAGATGAGGGAGTAGAGACGGTACTGGTCCCTGTCCAGCGAATCTTTGATGGATTCCGGTGTTCTCTTCAGATCGGTCGGCCGGATCGCCTCGTGGGCGTCCTGAATCTTCTGATCCGTCTTCTTCTGCTCGCCCTTGAGCTCGTACTCGGGCCCGAAGTTTTCCGCGATATACGCGGATGCCGCTTCGATGGCCTCCTCGGAGATTCTCGTCGAATCCGTACGAAGATAGGTGATGACACCGACAGATCCGGACCCCTTGATCTCGATGCCCTCGTAGAGCTGCTGCGCAACGCGCATCGTCTTCTGCGTGGAGAAGTTCAGAGACTTCGAGGCCTCCTGCTGCAGGGTCGAGGTCGTGAACGGAAGCGGGGGCTTGCGCTCTTTCGTGGAGCGCCGGATCTCGGAGATGGAATACGTGGCATTTGAAAGAGCACTCTTTACGCTGTCCGCTTCCGTCTCATTCTGGATCTGCGCCTTCACGGCTCCGGTCTTATCCATCGGGCCGTAGTAGTGCGCGACAAGAGGCTTCTTCTCTCCGTCGACGGAAAGAATCGCATCGAGCGTCCAGTATTCCTCCGGGATGAAGGAGTTGATCTCCTCCTCCCTGTCCGCGATCATGCGAAGCGCCACCGACTGGACACGTCCTGCCGAGAGGCCGCGCTTGACCTTTGCCCACAGAAGGGGTGATATTTCGTAACCGACCATGCGGTCGAGAACACGTCTTGCCTGCTGCGCATCAACCAGGTTCATGTCGATGTCGCGCGGGTGTTTGAAGGACTCGGTGACGGCGCTCTTTGTGATCTCATTGAAGGTCACGCGCTCATACTGCCCGTCCTCGAGCTTTAAGGCCGCGGTGAGGTGCCAGGAAATGGCTTCCCCCTCGCGGTCGGGGTCCGTTGCGAGATAGACGAGATCTGCCTTCTTCACCTTCCGGCGAAGCTCGGCCAGAAGATCTCCCTTGCCGCGGATTGTGATGTAGCGGGGCTCGTAGTCGTTCTCGATGTCAATGCCCATCTGCGACTTCGGCAGATCCCGCACATGTCCCTGGCTTGCGGCCACGTCGTATTTGGATCCCAGGAACTTCTTAATCGTCTTGACCTTTGTCGGGGACTCGACGATCACAAGATATTTTGCCATAAGGTGTAACACTCCTCAGCTTTTTCAGCCGATTCTTGCCCGGACCCGTCAGAAAATCTGGAATTGGTCCAAAAGCGATTAGAATATACCGTAATTCGAATTAACATGCAAGTAAATTTGCGCCGGAAGCAAAAACAATTTTCAATTCACTGGAAGATATATTAGGGAAACGTTTCCGTCCGATTCCCGCCTATTGTGCAAAAAGAGTGCGCTTTCTGTCAATCATTTCCTCAATATTCCCGATATAAACCCCGACTTCCTTCGCACAGTCGCACCGCTCGATCCGCGTCCCCTCCCGGAACACGCGCTTGGTCACCGAGCCCGCTCCGCAGGCAAGGATCGTCTGGAGCTCCTCCATGATGAGGATGTTGTAGATTCCGAAATGCCCGTCCTTTGCATAGCCGGTATTCTCGAAGTTGCCGGACATGTTCTTCTGCCGGTAGAGGTAATACGGGTGCATGCCCATGCGCGCTGCTCCCTCTGCTGCAATCCGCATCGTCTCCTCCGTATTGATGAGGACCGGCCAGCCGTTCTTGTCGATCATCTCCCGGAGGCGCGATGCCTTCTTGATTGCCAGAGAGTGCACCGTGAAGTCGTCCGGGGAGAGCTTTTCGATCTCGGAGACCGTATGGGCGACCTCCTCCGGTCCTTCACCCGGCAGTCCCAGGATGATGTCCATGTTGATGTTCGTAAAGCCGAGGCTTCGCGCAAGATAATAGGTATCAATCACCTGCTGCACACTGTGGTGCCGCCCGATGAGGCGCAGGGTCCTGTCGTTCATCGTCTGCGGATTCACGCTGATTCTCGTCACATTGTGATCAAGAAGGACCTTCAGCTTGTCCTCCGTGATCGAATCCGCACGCCCTGCCTCGACGGTGTACTCCTGTGCCTGCCCCACGGGATAGATCCTGTCAATGGCGGTAAGGAGTCTGTCCAGCTGCTCTGCGGTAAGGGAAGTCGGCGTTCCGCCGCCGATGTAGATCGTATTGAGTTCCTTCCCTTTTACCAGTTCAAAGCTCTCCGTGAGTTCATGGATCAGTGCGCTGATGTAGTCGTCCACGACATTCTCATACAGGGTAATGTTATAGGAAGGGAAGGAGCAATACAGGCAGGTTGTCGGGCAGAACGGAATCCCGACGTACAGGCTGTAGCCGCTCTTGTGGAGCGGGGCAAGGATCTTCGCCTCCCGCTCTGCGATGTCCGCGGCAAGGTGTGCCTTCCCGGGGCTTACGAAGTGCTCCTGCATCAGCTCCTTGGCAGCCTCTTCCTTTGTCTTTCCCTCTTCCATGGCGATGGAAGCAAGCTTTGTCGGGCGGATGCCAATGAGATCTCCCCAGGGAAGGGTCCGTCCCGCCTCCTTCGTGAGAAGATCGTACAGAGCGTTTTTCAGCGCGTTTTTCAGGGTTTTGCTTTTTGCGGCAAAGTTTATCCCCTCCGGTGCCGGAACGCGCTTTTTGGTGCTCTCAAAGGTGATTTCGACCGCTTCCTTTGAATAGGTGACAGACAATACCGGCTCAAACACAAAGTTCTCCGGCTGATGGGCACGGCGACGGTTCCTGTTCTCCTCCCTTGTGACCTCCTCCACATCGTCCGGCACGAGAATCTTCAGGTTCCAGGTCGGGTGAAAGGCCTTTACCAGGGAATGAATCTCATAGCGGTAGAGATCCAGATTTACAATGCCGTAGCGCATGCGCTCTTTCGTATCTTCCACGTTTTTCTCCTCAAGAAAAGACCCTTCGGTTTCCCGCGGGTCTTTTCCGTGTTTGATAAATATTCAGATCAGACAAAGCAGTTGTACTGCTTCTCATGCCCGATGGTGGTCGAGCCGCCGTGTCCCGGAAGGACAAGCGTCTCATCGGGCAGGGCAAAAAGCTTGTCCTTCACGCTGTGCACCAGATCGGACATCGATCCCGTCGGCATGTCGGTGCGGCCGACGCTCTCCTCAAAGAGCGTATCCCCTGCAAACAGAACCGGCTGATCCCCCGTCGTCTCCTTCGGGAAATACCAGCACACGGACCCTTCCGTGTGGCCGGGTGTTGCAATGCAGGTAAAGTCAAGACCTGCAAGGCTGAACTTCTCTCCATCCCTCGCCCAGACGTCCGGCTTTACCGTGGTCGGTCTTCCGTAGTCCTTCGAGTTGTTGTACTCCGGCATCGAGCAGAGGCGCTTCTCGTTCTCTCCCGCATAGAGGGGAGCCGGGATCTTTTCAAGAAGTGCGGCAACGCCCGCGATGTGGTCAAAGTGGGCATGGGTCAGGAGAATCGCCTTAAGCGACAGGCTCTGCTTTAGGATCTCCTCTGCAAGAGCATCTCCCGCTCCGCCGGGGTCCACGATCAGTGCCTCTTTTGTCTTATCATTTGAAATCAGATAGCAGTTGGTGGAGAGATACCCCACCTGATAACCGGAAATCTTCATTCTTCCTGTCCTTTACGTTCCGTTGCGGTTGATGTCGATGACATTCGGAATCTGGCGGATCCTCGCCACGATGTCCGAGAGCTCCTCCTTGCCGGAGACGTGGAAGGTCACCACCATGGTCGCATATCCCTGCCGGTTCGTGCGGGTGTTGATGCCCATGATGCTGATGCCGCGCTCCGTGAACACCTTGGAGACATCGGCAAGAAGTCCCTTGCGGTCATTCGCGTAGATGTTGATCTCGGCCTCAAAGGCGCCGCCGGTCTTATCATTCTCCCACTCGGCGTCGATGAGACGGTTCCGGTCTCCCTCCGGCAGGGACATGATGTTGATGCAGTCCGTCCGGTGAATGGTAATGCCGCGGCCTCTTGTCACGAAGCCCACGATCTCATCGCCAGGCACGGGATTGCAGCACCTTGCAAAGTGCACGGCGACATCGTGCACGCCCCGGACCATGATCGGGCTCGTGCTCTTCACATGGCTGTTCGCCGCATTCTCCTCGACCTGCTGGAGGATCTCCTCCTCGGTCAGGTGAGCCTGGTGGTCCTTCTCGTAGACCTCCTGAAGCTTGTTGGCAACCTGTCCTTCCTTCAGTCCTCCGTGGCCGATGGCGGCCATGACGGCGTCCCAGTCGCGGAAGCCGTACTTTTTGAGGACCGCATCCTCATACTGGGGCTGGAGGATATCCGACTCCTTAATGCCCTTGGTCTTACAGTACGCGGAGAACAGGTCCTTGCCGCGCACAATGTTCTCTTCCTTCTGGTCCTTCTTGAACCACTGGTTGATCTTGCTCTTGGCCGATGCGCTCTTGCAGACGGAGAGCCAGTCCAGGGACGGACCGCGGGAGTTCTGGGACGTGATGATCTCGACCACGTCGCCGTTCTGAATCTGATAGTCGATGTTGACGAGCTTTCCGTTGACACGTGCGCCGACCATCTTGTTGCCGACCGCCGAGTGGACGGCGTAGGCAAAGTCGATGGGCGTCGAGCCTGCGGGCAGGGACTTCACCTCGCCCTGGGGCGTAAAGCAGTACACCTGATCCGAGAACAGGTCCAGGTCGGTCTTCAAAAGCGACATGAACTCCTTGTTGTCGGACATGCTCTGCTGCCACTCGAGGATCTGACGCAGCCAGACGAGCTTTTCCTGCTCGGAGGTGTCAACCTTCTTGCCGTCGCTCGAGACCTTGTACTTCCAGTGGGCCGCGATACCGTATTCCGCCTCGCGGTGCATCTCGTAGGTGCGGATCTGGATCTCGAAGGGCTGTCCCGTATGACCGATGAGGGTCGTGTGCAGGGACTGATAGCCGTTGGCCTTGGGCATGGCGATATAGTCCTTGAACCGTCCCGGAATCGGCTTGTACATCTCGTGGATGACACCGAGGGCCGCATAACAGTCCTTCACGGTGTTCACGATGATACGCACGGCGAACAGGTCGTAGATCTGATCGAGGGTCTTGTTCTGATTCACCATCTTCTTGTAGATGGAGAAGTAGTGCTTCACGCGCCCGTCGACCTGGGCCTCAATCCCGGCCTCGTTGACCTTCTGCCGCACCTCCTGGGCGATCTCCTGAACGTATTTCTCCCGCTCCTGCTTTCTCTCGCTGACCTTCTCCACGAGTTCATTGTAGATGTCGGGCTTTAAGTATTTCAGGGAGAGATCATCGAGCTCGACCTTGATCTTGCTGATGCCAAGTCTGTCTGCGATCGGCGAGTAGATGTCGAGCGTCTCCTGGGCGATGCGCTTCTGTTTTTCCGGCGGCTGATGCTGGAGAGTACGCATGTTGTGGAGACGGTCCGCCAGCTTGATGAGAATCACGCGGATATCCTTGACCATGGCAAGGAACATCTTGCGCAGGTTCTCGGCCTGCATCTCCTGCTGCTGTTCGGTCTTCGAGGCATAGTCCCCGGAGAGCTTGATCTTCTGCAGCTTTGTCACGCCGTCGACAAGATTTGCCACGTCGTCCCCGAACTCTCTCTGCAGATCTTCCTTCGTGTAGATGGTGTCCTCGACGACATCATGCAGAAGTCCTGCCGCGATGGTCTCCTGATCCATCTCGAGATCCGCGAGGATGATGGCAACATACAGCGGGTGGATGATATAGGGCTCACCGGACTTCCGCTTCTGCTGCGCATGTGCCTTTGCGGCAAGGTCATAGGCCTTCTCAATCATCGAAAGGTCATCGGAAGGGTGATATCTGCGGACGCGCTGGATCAGATCCTGATAGAGCGTTTCCGGGGACAGGTACTCCCCGAGGCGCTCGATCCTGCCGTCGTCGAGTCCTTTCTCCACGACGTGATCTTCCTGTATCTCCTCATCATTCTTCTTGGAGACACCGATGCGGTCCTTTTCTCGGTCCGGAAGAAATTCTGTTGTACGGTCTGTATTTGCCATGGTCTCTCCCGCATGTTCTCTAATAAACAGAAAACAGAAAAATTCTCTGATTTAAAAAACTATAGCACACGTTTCGGTTTTAATACAAGATATGCGAAAAAAAGGCCCGGAGGCCATTCCTAAACGAAATGATCTCCGGACCTCTTCAGGTTTGTTTCTTCTTACCTTCTGTTCAATCAGTAAGCGCCCTGTCCTGCGGCAGCTGCGTTCTTTGCAGCCTCCTCAGCGGGATCCTTGATGTCGGCAACAGCAGCTTCCGTGGTCAGGAACGTGGAAGCAACACTCGTTGCGTTCTGCAGAGCGGATCTCGTGACCTTGACAGGATCGAGAACGCCGTCGTCCATCATGTTGACATAGGTCTCCGTGTAAGCATCGAAGCCGATGCCGACCTCGGACTCCTTGACCTTGTTGACGATGACGGAGCCGTCAAGACCTGCATTCTCAGCGATGTTGAACAGAGGAGCCTCAAGAGCCTTCTCCACCAGCTTTGCACCGGTCTTCTCATCGCCGCTCAGGGTCTCAACAACCTTCTGGACATCCTTCTGTGCGTGGATATAAGCGGAACCGCCGCCGAAGATGACGCCCTCCTCAACAGCAGCCTTCGTTGCGTTGAGAGCATCCTCCATGCGGTACTTGGCTTCCTTCATCTCAGTCTCGGTAGCAGCACCGACGCGGATAACGCCGACACCGCCGGAGAGCTTTGCAAGTCTCTCCTGGAGCTTCTCCTTGTCGTAATCGGACTTGGTCTCCTCGATGGCGCGCTTGATCTGCTCAACACGTGCCTTCAGCTGCTCCTTGTCGCCCTCGCCGTCGACGATCGTGGTGTTCTCCTTCTCGACCTTGACGGACTTTGCACGGCCGAGCATGTCAAGGGTTGCGTCCTTGAGCTCATAGCCAAGATCGGAGCTGATGACCGTGCCGCCGGTCAGAATGGCGATATCCTGCAGCATATCCTTTCTGCGATCGCCATAGCCCGGAGCCTTGACAGCGGTGACATTCAGGGTGCCACGCAGCTTGTTGACAATGAGGGTCGTCAGAGCCTCGCCGTCGACATCATCTGCGATGATGAGAAGCTGAGCGCCGCTCTTTGCGATCTGCTCGAGGATCGGGAGAAGATCCTGAATGCTGGAGATCTTCTTGTCGGTGATCAGGATGTAAGGATCTTCCAGGTTGGCAACCATCTTCTCAGTGTCGGTAACCATATAGGAAGAAATGTAGCCGCGGTCGAACTGCATGCCTTCGACCAGATCCAGCTCGGTGTGCATCGTCTTGGACTCTTCGATCGTGATGACGCCGTCTCTGCCGACCTTCTCGATGGCATCGGCGATCATCTTGCCGACTTCCGGATCACCGGAAGAAATGGTAGCGACCTTCTCGATGTCTTCCTTGCCCTTGACCTGCTGAGACATCTTCTTGATGGACTCAACAGCAGCATCGCAGGCCTTCTTCATGCCCTTGCGAAGGACGATCGGGTTTGCGCCTGCAGCCAGGTTCTTCATGCCTTCGTTGATCTCGGCCTGTGCCAGAACCGTTGCGGTCGTGGTGCCATCACCGGCGACATCGTTGGTCTTGGAAGCAGCCTCACGGATCAGCTGAGCACCCATGTTCTCGTACTCATCCTTGAGCTCAATCTCCTTGGCGATCGTAACACCATCATTGGTGATGGTCGGTGCGCCATAGCTCTTGTCCAGAACAACGTTGCGGCCCTTGGGTCCGAGCGTAATCTTTACGGTATCTGCCAGCTTGTTGACACCCTTTGCAAGAGCGGTTCTTGCGTCGGTGCCGGTCTTAATATCTTTTGCCATGATAAATATCCTCCGAATAATGGTTTCTTAAAGCAATGATCAGTCAGCGATCGTTGCCAGAATATCGCTTTCCTTGACAATGGTATAGGTCTCATCCTCCGAGAGCTTGACTTCCGTTCCCGAATACTTGGAGTAGACAACCTTGTCACCGACCTTGACCGTCATCGGGACAACCTTGCCCTCATCGTTCTTGCGGCCGGGGCCGACAGCGACGACTTCCGCCTGCTGGGGCTTCTCCTTCTCCTTGCCCGGGATCACGATTCCGGACGGAGTCGTTGTCTCTTCTTCAATCGCCTTTAAGACAACCCTGTCTTCCAACGGATTTAACTTCATAATATCTATGCCTCCTGACTGAAATTGCAATGTTAAGCCGGATCCTGATCCGGATCCTTTTCAATTCTGTTAGCACTCAATCTTCCTGAGTGCTAACAACACGTATGATAATGATGTTGCAAAGGTATTGCAAACGGATTCAAACGGACTTTAGCCGGCGTGTTCTCTTCCATGCTCACTTATTCTCGTTTTTTCTCTCGTTTTCATGTTTTCAGAATCCGGGAACGATTTAATATTTCCTTTATAATCTGTTCTTTTTCGGGATGGAACAGCTTCCCAAAACCACTGTCCGCCACATGTGCTATGATGGAGGCATCAAGGAGGTTACACATTATGAATGAGAAGGAACTGTTGGAAAACGCCCGCGGCCACATGGGACCGCACTGCAAGGCCTGTCCCGTCTGCAACGGCAGAGCCTGCACGAATCAGATTCCGGGCCCCGGTGCCAAGGGAGTCGGCGATGTCGCCATTCGAAACTACGACGCCTGGCAGAAGATCCGCCTGAACATGAACACCATCGCGCAGGGGGGAGAACCGGACATGTCCTTTACGTTCTTCGGCCACAAGATGGCGCTGCCCATCTTTGCCGGCCCCGTCGGCGCCGTCAATCTCCACTACGGCGATCAGTTGGACGACATTGCCTACAATGACATCCTCGTCCGTGCCTGCAGTGACAACGGAATCCTCGCCTTCACCGGCGACGGCACGAACCCGAAGGTCATGGAGGCGGCCTGCGCCGCGATCAGAAAGGCCGGGGGCCTTGGCGTTCCGACCGTAAAGCCCTGGGATATCGATACCCTGAAGGAGAAGTTCCGGCTCGTCCATGAGAGCACCTGCTTTGCCGTCGCCATGGACATCGACGCCGCAGGACTTCCCTTCCTGCAGGGTCTTACGCCGCCGGCCGGCTCCAAGACCGTGCCGGAGCTCACCGCTCTCATCAAAGAGGCCGGCATGCCGTTTATCGTCAAGGGCATCATGACGGTCCGCGGTGCCTGTGATGCAGTCCGTGCCGGCGCCGATGCCATCGTCGTCTCCAATCACGGCGGCCGTGTCCTCGATCAGGTTCCGTCCACCGCGGAGGTACTGCCCGCCATCCGCGATGCGGTCGGCGGAAAGATCCAGGTCTTTGTCGACGGCGGTATCCGCTCCGGTATTGACGTCTTCAAGGCTCTGGCTCTCGGCGCAGACGGCGTTCTCATCGCCCGTCCGTTTGTCACCGCCGTCTACGGCGGCGCAGAGGAAGGCGTTGCCTGCTACGTGAACAAGCTCTCGAAGGAGCTGAAGGACACCATGAAGATGTGCGGTGTCATGAACCTCTCCGAGATCACGAGAGACTGCCTGTACAAGCCCAATAACGAGTTCGTGCGGTTCTGATCAGAAAAAATCAAACGTAGTATTTATTACCACATCATGTATTGACATCTCAATTTAAGTAATGTATTCTACATGTAGTTCATGAAACTACATGTAGTTGAAGACATTTATTATTACAGGAGGTGCCACATGACCAGAATCGAACTTGCAGCTTATTTCAGGGAGCATCACGTCCCCGCAAAGTTCTACAGCCTGAAGGAGAACGGGAAAAACGGCAGGATCTGCCTCTCCAGAGAAGGGTCCGGCTGGGATGTGTACTACAAGGAGCATGAGGCAAAGATCGGTGCTCTGCACTTTGCAACGGAGGCCGAGGCTCTTGCCGGACTGAAAACAGAAGTCAGCAAGATGGTGCAGGCGCTCGCCTGATGAATCAAAGGTAAGAAAAACAAAAGCTGCTCCCGGAAGATCAATTGAATGATCTCCCGGGAGCAGCTTTCTTATTATCCGGTTATCGGATTCTGATTCTCAGTTCTGAATCAGCCTTTCTTCTGTTCTCTCTCGAGCTTGATCTGTGCCTGTGCCGCAGCAAGACGTGCGATCGGGACACGGAACGGCGAGCAGGAGACATAGTTCAGGCCGACGCGGTTGCAGAACTCGATCGATGCCGGATCTCCGCCGTGCTCACCGCAGATACCAAGCTTGATATCAGGTCTGGTCTTGCGGCCCTTCTCGACGGCGATCTCGATCAGCTGACCGACGCCGTTCTGATCCAGGTGTGCGAACGGATCCTGCTCGTAGATCTTGGACTTGTAGTAGTCCTGCAGGAACTTGCCCGCATCATCACGCGAGAAGCCGAAGGTCATCTGCGTCAGGTCGTTGGTGCCGAAACTGAAGAACTCCGCCTCTTCTGCGATCTGATCTGCCATGAGGGCAGCTCTGGGGATCTCGATCATGGTACCGATGTGGTACTTGATGTCGGAGTGCTTCTCAGCCTTGACCTTCTCGGCCGTGGCAACGATTTCCTTCTTGACGAAGCGAAGCTCCTTCACGTCGCCGACAAGCGGGATCATGATGTTGGGCTCGATGTCGTATCCGTCCTCTTCGTGGACCTCGATGGCAGCCTCGAGCACGGCTCTTGTCTGCATTCTCGCGATCTCCGGGAAGGTGACCGACAGACGGCAGCCGCGGTGGCCCATCATCGGGTTGAACTCCTTGAGGTCATCGCAGCGTCTCTTGACTTCCTCGACGGTAAGACCCATCTCGTCTGCCATGGCCTTGATCTCAGGCTCGGTGTTCGGGACGAACTCGTGGAGCGGCGGATCCAGGAAGCGGATGGTCACCGGGCGTCCTGCCATGGCCTTGTAGAGGCCCTTGAAGTCACCCTTCTGGAACGGAATCAGCTCGTTGAGCGCAGCCTCTCTCTCCTGTGTGGTATCGGAGAGGATCATCTTGCGGATCTTCGGGATACGGTCCGGATTGAAGAACATGTGCTCGGTACGGCAAAGGCCGATGCCCTCTGCGCCAAGACGAACTGCATTGGCAGCGTCTGCCGGCGTATCGGCATTCGTGAAGACCTCAAGTCTTCTCTCACGGTCTGCCCAGTTCATGATGCGCTGGAAGTTTCCGGAGATGGTCGCCTCAACGGTCGGCACATCGCCCAGATAGATCTTGCCGGTGGAGCCGTCGAGGGAGATGTAATCGCCCTCGTGGATCTCGCAGCCGCCAAGCTCGAAGTACTTCTGATCCTCATGGACCACCATGTCACCGCAGCCGGAGATGCAGCAGGTGCCCATGCCGCGCGCGACAACGGCAGCGTGGCTGGTCATGCCGCCGCGCATCGTGAGGATGCCCTCTGCTGCGTGCATGCCGTCGATGTCCTCAGGGGATGTCTCCTGACGGACCATGACGACGCGGTTTCCTGCAGCGTGTGCTGCGACTGCGTCTTCTGCATTGAAGTAGACGCGGCCTGCAGCAGCTCCCGGAGATGCCGGAAGGGCCTGACCGATCTCACGGGCGAGCTTTAACTTTTCCTGATCAAAGCCGGGGTGCAGGAGCTGATCCAGGGACTGGGGCTCAATGCGCATGACGGCTTCCTTCTCATCGATCATGCCCTCATCGACGAGATCGCAGGCGATCTGAATGGCGGCCTGTGCGGTGCGCTTGCCGTTTCTGGTCTGAAGGAAGTAGAGCTTGCCATCCTCGATGGTGAACTCCATGTCCTGCATGTCCCTGTAGTGGTTCTCAAGGCCCTTGGCAAGCTTCATGAACTGCTCATAGCACTCGGGCAGATCCTCGGCCAGCTTCGTGATCGGCTGAGGGGTGCGGATGCCGGCGACGACGTCCTCGCCCTGGGCATTGATGAGATATTCACCGAAAATGCCCTTTGCACCGGTTGCCGGGTTTCTCGTGAAGGCAACGCCCGTGCCGGACGTATTGCCCATGTTGCCGAAGACCATCGACTGGACGTTGACGGCAGTACCGAGCTCGTACGGAATGTCGTACATGCGGCGGTAGGTGTTGGCTCTGGGGTTGTCCCAGGAGCGGAACACGGCCTTGATGGCCTCCATCAGCTGAACCTTCGGATCCTGCGGGAATTCCTCGCCCTGGTTTTCGCGATAGCACTCCTTGTACTTTGCGATGACGTTCTTCAGATCCTCGGCGGTCAGCTCGGTGTCGTAGGCATAGCCGTGCTTCTTCTTCTCATCCTCGAGGATGGCATCGAAGAGAGTCTTGGGCTGTCCCATGACGACGTCGGAGAACATCTGGATAAATCTGCGGTAGGAATCATAGGCAAATCTCGGATTCCCGGTCTTCTTTGCAAAGCCCTCCACGGACTGATCGTTGAGACCAAGGTTCAGGATGGTATCCATCATGCCGGGCATCGAGACCGGTGCACCGGAACGGACGGAGACCAGAAGCGGATCGTTCATGTCTCCGAACTTCTTGCCGCGAACGCCCTCGAGCCATTCGAGAGCATCGAAGATCTGCTTTTGCGTGTCCTCGTTGATGGACTTGCCATCGTTGTAGTAGTCCGTGCACGCCTCCGTCGAGATGGTGAATCCGGGCGGTACCGGCATGCCCAGGTTGGTCATCTCGGCAAGGTTAGCCCCCTTGCCGCCGAGAAGGGAACGCATTCCGGCGTTGCCTTCCTCGAACTTGTAAACCCTTTTGCTCATTCCATTTCCTCCTGCGAAATGTGTTTTCTATTGCAGACTGCAGAAGGCGCCGCACTGTACTGCCCCCTTGCAGCTGTAAACATATGAAAGTTGAACAAAAATAAATGTGCAGACGTTCAATTCGTGTTCACATTCATTGTTCTCATAATAAGGCATTTTATCAACCTGAACAAGTCCGGCATCGTGAAATGTACCTTAAAAGACGTCTACGGGAACAAAGGAGTCGAAAATCAGCGCATCGCACTTTGGCTCCATGCGGTCCAGTTCCTTCTGCGACTTGATCGTCCAGGCAACAGCTCTTGCGCCGAACAGCCTGCAGCACAGAAACCAGGACAGTTCGTGCGTAAAGTGATAGTTGAAGGCAATAAAGTCCGGCCGTGTCGCGACGTTTGCAAGGAGCTTTTCAAGTCCCCAGGCAGGGAAGGCCTTCGTCAGGGTCCAGTACTGCCGGTACTGCAGGTAGTTGTCGACCAGCTGCCCCCGTACGATCTCCGGCCGGTGTGCCCGGTACCAGATGAGGACGATGGGATCGAAGGATTCGATGCTGTAGGCAATCTTCCCGCAGACTCTCTCATATTCCCGAAGCAGCGCGTCCGTCTTCTCGCAGAGGACCCTGACCTCTCTCATGTGGACGCTCTCTGTCTTGTACTCCACAATAATTGGGACCTTTCCGGCGACCAGATCCAGCACCTGCTGCAGGGTCGGAATGGTCTCCTTTGAGTTTTCCAGGCGGAATGACTGCAGTTCCTTCAGGGTATAGTCCTCGACAACGCCCTCCTCATGCGCGACCCTGTCGAGCTTGAAATCGTGATAGACGACGGGAATGCCATCGCTCGAGAGATGAACATCGAGCTCGATCCCGAAGCCCGCATCGCAGGCCCGTTTGAAGGCAAGAAGCGAGTTTTCCGGGGCATCTCCCTTGTTGTCAAACAGCCCCCGGTGCGCATACAGGCGGTGGGAGTCGAAGTTTTTCCGGTCCGGCTTGTGGAAGAGCCTCGGGAGAATCAGATAGCTGTAGATTCCGGCAATCGTCAGAAGCTTTGCCGTATGGTTTTTCTTCTTTTTTTCTGACATGAATCGTCCTTTCTGTTCAGTCTGTCCGGACGGCTTTCATCCGGACCTTATTCTCATACATGCGCTTGTCCGCGCACTGCTGTGCAGGAACCAGCTCCGCGTACGTGTCCTCCTCTTCCTTCTTCCCGTCCAGTCTCCAGATGGCACTTCCGCAGGCCATGGAGACCTTTTTTTCCGCTTCCAGGCGGTTGAGCTTTTCCAGCATCTGCGCATACTCCTCTTTTGTGCAGTCCGGAAGAAGCACCACGAATTCATCGCCGCCGGTGCGATAGCAGCAGCCCCTGTCCCCTGCCGTCTCTGACAGGACGGCGGCTGCGTGCTTTAAGTACTCATCGCCTGCCTGATGGCCGCGAAGGTCGTTGACCTTCTTCAGAAAATTCACATCGATGGAGACGAGCCGGACGAACGAAACGGTTTTCTCCTTCATCGCCTGCTCCAGCTCCTCGAGCTTTTTCTGGGAGGCAAACCGGTTTCCGATTCCGGTCAGGACATCACGGTAGGCCATCTCCTCAAAGGCCTTTGCCTTGACGGACTCCCCGAGGCGGTAGCGGATCTCGTGGACGTAGCGGGCATCGATGGCAATCATCATGATGCAGAAGGCGTAGCGGATGTGTGCTGCCTGATCCGGGACTGCCCGTCCCTTCTCAAGGTAGGTGATCATGTCGAGGAGCGCCGCGACAAAACAGATGGTCAGGATGGCAAGAATCAGCGCCGCATTGACTCTGGATCTCCGGTTTTTCTCCGTCACCACCTGCCGGATGCTCAGGATCGTGCAGAACAGGCCGGCAATCAGGATGCAGCCGAAGATCGTGAAGTTGCACTGGTGCAGATCAATGTGGAAGGCAATCCTGCAGAAGGTGCACCCTGCGATCTCAATCAGAAGCAGTGTGTTTGCCGCTTTGATCGTCCAGGGAAACGGGTGGTCCATCCACCCGTCGATCGTCAGAACCATCGTGTAGGGTATGAGAATCAGTACCGGGTACTGGAAGATACGAAGCACCTGCGCATGTCCGACAAGAAGCACCGGGATCCCCGTCTGCAGAATCGACCAGATGCCGAACAGGAGTGTTGTGACCGACATCGCCCGAAAGGATCGCTGCAGGGATTTCATCGAGAAATCGATGACAAAGGAAAAGAATGAGAGGAGACCTCCCACAATGATGAGAAATGCCGAGGTCAGAAATGCCGGCATCATCGAGCGGAACGTCTGCTCCAGGTACGTCCCGGTATCTCCGATCCTGATGTCATAGAAATCCCCGGACGAGCGATAGCACCGCCTGACATGCAGGTGGATCTCCTTTCTGCTCTGAACGTTCTGCACCGGGATCACGTGGTAATCCGTCCCGTATCCGTTGCCGGCTATCCATGCGGGTCTGTAATCATAGTAGTAGACATACCACCCCGCGATCTGCACCGAAAAGTAGAGGTTGGAAGAGCGGAACATGAGGCTTGCGCCGTTCTTGATTGCGGGCGGCATGGTGTTGTAGATATCCATCTCGGTTACGCCGCGCTCCGCCATGACTTTGGCAAGTCTTGTGATGTCTACGGGATTTCCGTCCCCGTCTGTCCAGCCGTCCGAGAGATCGATCAGAGAATCATCTCCCGTATCAAAGGCCGCGCCCTCCGGCGCCGTATGGGTGTTCGTCGTACCCTCTGCCCTTGCAGGGACGGGGAAGAAAAGCGCAAAAAGAAAGACTGCAAGAAGGAGAAGGACTGTGCCCCTCTCTCTTCCTGTTCGTCTTCTCTTCGTTAGACTTTCCGTCCTGACTCCCATCGCCCTGATCCTGCCTTTTCCCGAGGACAGTATAGTACAAACCGGCCTTTTTTCGTCACTTTCTCCTGCAAAATCTTGGTAAGGCAATCGACTTTTCAAGCCATCGTCCGTATAATGCAAAACGCAGTGTGAAAGTTTTGATATTTGTAGGAAGGAGAACAGGATGATCGCAGCCAATGACGTATCCTATCGCGTCGGGAAGAAGGCTTTGTTTGAAGACGTCAACATCAAATTCACGGAGGGAAACTGCTACGGAATCATCGGCGCCAACGGCGCCGGCAAGTCCACGTTCCTGAAGATTCTCTCGGGCCAGCTCGAGACCACGAGCGGTACGATTTCCATCACCCCGGGACAGAGACTGAGCTTCCTCGAACAGGATCAGGAAAAATACAACGACCAGACCGTCCTCGACACGGTCATTCAGGGCAACGCCCACCTCTATGAGGTCGGAAAGGAAAAGGATGCCCTCTACGCAAAGCCGGACTTCTCCGATGAGGACGGCATCAGGGCAGCCGAGCTCGAGTCCGAGTACGCCGACATGGGCGGTTACGAGGCGGAGTCCGATGCGGAGTCGCTCCTCAACGGTCTCGGTGTCGAGGACGCCTATCACTATCAGCAGATGGCGGATCTGCCCGGTGCGCTGAAGGTCAAGGTCCTCCTTGCAAGAGCGCTGTTCGGGAACCCCGACATCCTGCTTCTCGATGAGCCGACGAACCATCTCGATCTCGACGCCA
Source organism: uncultured Lachnospiraceae bacterium (assembly GCA_900315055.1). Classification (GTDB taxonomy): domain Bacteria; phylum Bacillota; class Clostridia; order Lachnospirales; family Lachnospiraceae; genus CAG-791. Next base: position 41,678 of record OMXP01000008.1, on the reverse strand, counting down.
TCGGCTGGCTCGAGGAGTTCCTCATCAACTTCGACAACACCGTCATCGTGGTCTCGCACGATCGGTACTTCCTCAACAAGGTCTGCACCTGCATCGCCGATATCGACTACGGGAAGATCACCCTCTACGCCGGCAACTACGACTTCTGGTACGAATCCTCCCAGCTGATGGTCCGTCAGATGAAGGAGCAGAACAAGAAGAAGGAGGAAAAGATCAAGGAACTGAAGGAATTCATCTCCCGCTTCTCGGCAAATGCCTCGAAATCCAAGCAGGCAACCTCCAGAAAGCGTGCTCTGGAAAAGATCGAGCTCGACGAGATCAAGCCCTCCTCCAGAAAGTACCCCTTCATCGACTTCCGCCCGGACCGTGAGATCGGAAACGAGGTTCTCACGGTGGAGCATCTCTCCAAGACCGTAAACGGCGTGAAGGTTCTCGATGATGTCTCCTTTGTCATGAAGCACGACGACAAGATCGCCTTCGTCGGCTCTCAGGAGCTTGCCAAGACGACGCTCTTTGAGATCCTCATGGGAAATCTCGAGCCGGACGAGGGATCCTACAAGTGGGGTGTCACGACAAGTCAGGCCTACTTCAAGAAGGACAACACGGAACTGTTCGATTCCGACGAGGACATCACCCAGTGGCTCACCAAGTACAGCAAGATCAAGGACGTCACCTATGTCCGCGGATTCCTCGGGCGCATGCTCTTCCCGGGCGAGGACGGCGTAAAGAAGGTAAGGGTTCTCTCGGGCGGCGAGAAGGTCCGCTGCCAGCTTTCCGCGATGATGATCTCCGGTGCAAACTGCCTCATCTTCGATGAGCCGACAAACCATCTCGACATGGAGTCCATCTCCGCCCTGAACGACGGCATGATCAAGTTCCCGGGCGTGGAGCTCATCGCCTGCCGGGACCATCAGGTCATCCAGACGACCTGCAACCGCATCATCGAGATCCTGCCGAACGGATCGATCATCGACAAGGAATCCACCTACGATGATTACCTTGAGGCGGATCAGGATGCGAGAAAGCGCACGGTCTACGTTGCGGATCTGTCCTCGGATACGGACAGTGAGGAGGAAGAGGAAGGATGAGTACCTCCTTCATTGATCTTCACTGCCATTCCACAAAGTCCGACGGCACCCTGACGCCGACACAGCTGGTGGAGCTTGCCCTGAAAAAGCACCTGTCCGCGATCGCCCTGACCGATCACGACAACGTCTCTGGCATTGAGGAGGCGGTGAATGCGGCAAAGAGCACGGACCTTGAGGTCGTTCCGGGGATTGAATTCTCCACCGAGTACAACGGCATCGACGTGCACATCGTGGGCCTGTACTTCGACTGGCAGGATCCCACCTTCCGCGAACAGTGCGAGGAGTTTGTAAACGAGCGCGTAAACCGCAACAAAAAGATGGCCGCTCTTCTCTGCAAGGCGGGCTTTGACATGCCCTATGAAAAGATCGAGGCTGCCTTCCCTGGCTCTGTCCTTACCAGGGCGCACTTTGGACGGTACATGAAAGAGCACGGGTACGTGAAGGAAATCAGCGAGGCCTTTGAGAAGTACATCGGCGAGGACTGCCCGTACTTTGTGCCGAGGGAAAAGATCTCCCCGGAAAAGGCAATCGCCTTTACAAAGAAGTTCCACGGCTTCGCGATCCTCGCCCACCCCTTCCAGTACAACCTGGGAGATGAGGGACTGGACACACTGGTACAGTGCCTCAAGGCAGCGGGTCTTGGCGGGATCGAGGCCTACTACAACAACCACACGAAGGAGCAGACTCAAAAAGTCATCGCTCTTGCAGAGAAATATGATCTTCTCCTCTCCGGCGGCTCCGACTTCCACGGATCTAACAAGCCGGGGATTGATCTTGGCACCGGTTACGGGGACCTCCGGGTCCCGGCGGAGCTTCTCACAAAGATCAAGCACCGCCTGCACGGCACCTCGGACGATACGAAGATCTTCTTCTGTGACTTCGACGGAACGCTGGCGACAAGTGAAAAGGCCATCTCGGAAAAGACCAGGAAAGCTCTTGATGACTTCACGGACCGGGGCGGAATCTTCGTCTTCTCCTCGGGACGTGCAATGGCGGATGTCCGGGAGATCCTGAACCGCACGAATCTTCACTACAAAGACATGTATGTCTCCGCCTACAACGGAGCAGAGATCTGGAACCCGGAGACGAAAGTCACCTACTACCGGGAAACGCTTCCGATGGATGTTGTCCACAGAGCGTTCGAGCTTGCTGATGAAATGAACCTGTACATCCAGGTCTACGACGGCGATGTAATTGTGACGAAGAAGCACACGAAGGAGATCGACTACTACACGAGAACGGTCCACATGGATGTGCGCTATGATGAGGCACCGGATCAGCACCTTTCGGCGCCCCCCTGCAAGTGCCTTGTCATCGATCTCGATGATCCGAAGGCAAAGATCCCTCCGTTTGCAAAAGCCCTGTCCGGGGCCTTTCCCGGAAAGGTCCGGTGCCTCATGAGCAATGCCAACTACCTGGAGATCGACCCGGTAAATGCCACGAAGGGAAATGCCCTCCGGTGGCTCTGCCGGTTTCTCGGAATCCCGGTGGCAAACAGCTATGCGGCAGGCGATGCGCCGAATGATATCCCGGCGATTGAGGCGGCGGGGTGCGGCATCCTCATGAAGAACGCGCGCGATGCAGCCCCCACGAAAGAGGACGCGGACAGGATGGAGCAGGCAGCCGATGTCATCACGACAGAGGATAACGACCACGACGGCCTGGTGCCCTTTATTGAGAAGATGCGCTGACAGAAAGGAACAGATACCATGGAGATGACTGGTGATCAGATCGACGCGTTCCGAAAGGACTTCAACGAGGCGATGAAGGCGCTCGAGGAGAAATACGACATCACACTGCGCCTTGGCACAATTACATACTACAAAGACTACTTCGAAAGCACCCTGCACGCGGAGAAGGGAAGGGATCCGGAGAAAATCGCGGAACAGCAGTTTGACCGGGACGCCCTGTATTATCAGTATGATGGCATACACCCCGGCATGTACCGACAGGTATTTGTCAGCCCGAAGGGTACTGTCATGGCGCTGATCGGTTTTCGAAAGAATGCCAAGAAATATCCGCTCCTGGTTCAGGACATCCACACCGGGCTGTACTACAGAGCTCCTTTAACGGTCATCAAGGAGTTCCGCAACGAGAAGTTCTTCCCGAGCACGCAGCAGGATTGAGGAAAGCGCAGGGGCAGAGAAGCAAAAAGTAAAGTCTCAAAAGCACGAATCAAAAAGACAAAGAAATTGAAGGCAGACCCGGCGCCGGGTCTGCCTTCTTTTTACAGGGAACGTTATCTTCCACCGGGAACTTTCAGTGCATCCGTTTCAGGCTTGTCTGCAGCCAGCGGAAATACTGGTGGCGTGTTGCAAGCAGCATGGGCATGTCATCATACAGCGTGTACAGATCTGAGCCCGTATCCGGCTGATAGGCATCTTCCGGAATACTCAGATCGTCGAGCTCACTCAGATCTCCATTTTCGTCGCACATGATATCTGTAAACTTCACGATATCCTTGTTACGGGCCTTCAGCTGTTCTGCATACTCGAACGCTTTGTCCCGATCCCGGAGGTAGTAGTACAGCATGGAGAATGCAAGAAGGAACCTGGTACTCTGCATATCGTATTTGAACTTCCTTGCCAGCTGCTTTGCCCCCTTCTCGTCTCCCATCAGGGCATAAATGAAGATCAGATGATATCTTGCTCCCAGATTGTCGTCCTTGTTGATCTTCAGGATCCATTTTGCCTCATCAATGGCAGGACGATAGTAACCGCCCATGGTGTACACCTGCAAAAGGGTGTAACAAAGTCTCATGTACGGACGTGTTTCGACAATCCCGTAGAAATCCCCCATTTCGTTTTCCAGGAATTCAGCCATTGCCCCTTCTTCGGCTTTCTTCTTCAGAGCCTCAAGCCTGTCAAGAAAGATGTCTGTATCTGTCACCGTCGCCGAAAAGTATGCCAGCTGCGCATCGATGTTGTCCGGCTCCAGAGCAATGGCCTTCTTCAGATACTTGATCCTCTCCTTGTCGGAATTTGCATACTCGGCAAGCTCAACAAAATCATCCGCTGTCTTTGCCGTATCCTTTGTGAGCCTTGGCTTCTTTCCAATCTTTTCGTTGTACTGCTGCAGGAAGTCGTCCAGAGCATTGCCAAACTCCTCATCGGTCAGGTTGTCCGCGTCCTTCTCCTTCAGGTATTTTGCGAGCTCCTCATTGATCTTTTCCATCTCTGTTCTCATGGATTTCTTCTCCTTTCGTTTCTTCGAGAGACCGCATCAGCGCGATCTCCTTTGCATAGTCCTTCGTCTCTTCCTGCGGTGTCTCGAGGATCATCGGCAGGGTCCTGAGGTACGGGTGATTGACCACCTGCCGGAACGTTTCAAGCCCCAGGGTTCCCTCTCCAATCCTCTCATGCCGGTCCTTGTGAGATCCAGGTGGATTCTTGCTGTCGTTCACATGCAGGGCCTTCAGCCTTTGAAGGCCGATGACCGCATCGAAGTGCTCCAGTACGCCGGTGAGGTCATTTTTGATATCATACCCGGCATCGGACACATGGCAGGTATCGAGGCACACCCCGATCTTATCCTGAAAGTTTACGCGATCGATGATTGCCTTCAGTTCCTCAAAGCTTCTTCCGACCTCGGTACCCTTCCCCGCCATCGTCTCGAGGAGCACCGTGGTATGCATGCCCTCGAACATCACCTCATTCAGGGCAGAGGCGATCATCTCGATCGCCGCCTCGCTCCCCTGCTTCATATGACTTCCGGGGTGGAAGTTGTAGAAGTTTCCGGGCAGATACTCGAGCCGCTGCAAATCCTCTGCCATCGAATTCCTGGCAAAGACGCGGTTGTGCTCCTTGTCGGAACAGAGGTTGTAGGTGTAGGGCGCATGGGCGACGAGGGGTCCGATGTCGTTTCCTTTAAGGAACGCGCACAGGGCGTTTGCATCCTCCACGTCCATGGGCTTTACATTCCCGCCGCGGGGATTTCTCGTAAAGAAGGCGAAGGTGTTGGCGCCAAGGCTTTTTGCCTCTTTTCCCATCGCAAGATATCCGCCGGAGCTCGACAGATGGCATCCGATCCGAATCATTCTCCCTCCTTTGCGGACTGCTCCGGGAAACGCACCGGCTTTCCGCTCTGATAGAGTCCGTCTTTGTTTTCGAGATAAAAGCTTCTCATGTGCAGCTCTTCCGGTGCGGTAAAGTCCTTTGCCCTGTTATCCCCGACATAGGCCATTGTCTCAAACGGCACCTGAAAGCGCTTCTGCATGACCTCGAAGGCCTTTGGATTCGGTTTCCAGAAGGCGCGGCCTCCCAGGGCATCGGTCACGAGGATCGCATCAAAGTACTGCCGGATATTCAGGGCGTCCACCTTGGAAAGCTGCCGGGAAACGGCTCCGTCGGTGATCATGCCAAGGCGAAGTCCCATCTCCTGCAATGTCCTTAAGGTCTCTCGCACCCCCGGATAGAGCTCGATGTCAGGCACCTGATTGCGGTAGACAAAAAGGAATTTCTCCTTCATATCTCCCGACTCCTGCCCTGTTTCCTTCAGCATCTCATCGATTGCGGGTTTCCCCTCCGCAAAGGCCTGAGTCATGCGCTCCATGGCGTCCGGGATCGTATCTTTTACCGCCTCTGCCACCCTGGCAAAGCCGCTGTGGACGTAGCTTCTCTCCGCATAGAGCGTATCGTCGAGGTCAAAGAGGATCACCGAGAGTCCTTTGATATGATCCGGAAGCTCCCGGATATGGGTCAGTGTCTTAATCATAACCTCTTCCCCTTGCGCACGCAGATACTCTGATCAAACCGGGAATAACACTCCCCATCCCGGGCTGCCTTCTCCACATAGGAGAGTTTCTCTCCCTTCAGCATCCGGATCACCATCTCCGCGGAATCTGCGCCAGCCTTGATGGAGAGCGGTGCACCGCCGCCAAAGCGGGGATTGATCTCGATATACTGGTCGATGCCAGTGTTCTTATCCCGGATCAGCTGCACCGTGATCTGTCCTACGGGCTTGAAGTCTGCCACCAGAGTCTTCATCTCCCCGATCATGCGATCGTCCTGGGTGATGGTGGTCTTTAATACCTCGCCCGAGCGGACGGCATTCCGCTCCCTCGGGGTGATGAGAACGGGATCTCCGTCAAGATCGCAGAAGATATCGACCGTGTACTCCCGCCCGGTGACATAGGGCTGAATGATATAGTCTCCGATCCGGTCCGCCATCGCCCGAAGAGACTCCTCATCGTCCACCCGATAGGCATCGATCGAAGAAGACCCGTCCTTCGGCTTGATAAACGCAGGGAAATGGGCTTTTCCGGACCGCACCCGCCCCAGGTAGAGATTGACATCATGTACCGGCTGCGGGGAGTGAAGGCCGAGACTCTCAAAATAGTCCGCGGTCAGGTTCTTGTCCCTACAGAGCCTGACCTTGTCGTAGTCCGCAATCAGCACCTTTGTCCCGATAGCCGCAAACCTGTCCTTGTTCTTTGACAGAAGCAAGAGGTCCGTGTCGATCGTCGGGATCAGGGCATCAATCCTCTCCTTATCGCAGATCGAAAGCAGCTGATCAAGATACCGGGGATCCGAGATGCGGCAGACCAGCTTTGTCTCATGGCAGAAGTACAGAGCCGGGGCCGTATCCGTGATATCCGCTCCGACAAGTGTCACCTCGTCCTTCATGCCAAGGCGCTCTGCCGCCTGCTGAAAGCACTGCATGAGTTCCACGCGCCGTCCGACGCTGGTAAAGAGTATCTTCATTTGCTTTTCTCCTTCTGTACCTCTTCATCCCCCATGAATTCCTCCATGGTCGCCGAGGTTGCGGACGAGATCCCGTCCTGATGAACCACAGCCGTTTTGATGGTGCGTCCGATGATCCGAAGATCAAAGAGGAAGCTGATGTGGTCGACGTAGTAGACATCGTAGTCGAACTTTTCCGTCCACGAGATTGCATTCCGCCCGTTCACCTGTGCCCAGCCGGTCAAACCCGGACGCACCTCGTGCCGGCGTGCCTGATGCGCGTTGTAGCGCGGCAGGTACCGGACAAGGAGAGGTCTCGGTCCCACAAGACTCATGTCCCCCTTCAGGATATTGAAGAGTTCCGGGATCTCATCAAGGCTCGTGCTGCGAAGCTTTCGGCCAAACGGCGTGAGCCGCACATCATCGGGCAGAAGCTCTCCGTTTGCATCTCTTTGATCCGTCATCGTCCGAAACTTTAACAGCCCGAACACCTTTCCGTCCTTCCCCGGCCTGTCCTGATGGAAGAACACGGGGCTTCCGAGCTTTACCCGGACCAGAATGGCAAGGACAAGGTAGAGCCACCAGAAGAGCACCAGGACAAGAAGACAGAGGACGATGTCGATGAGGCGCTTCACCACGATTTCATAGATTCCCGCCTTATGGTGCTTCAGGGAATCTTCTTTACTTGTTTCCGTTTCCGCGAAGGTTTTTTCGTTTTCCATAACAGCCATGATACCAGTTTTGGACGGCACAAAAAAGACGGCAGATTCCTCTTCCCGGAATCCGCCGAATTCTCTTGTCTCCAAACCGGCACTGCGAACAGGAGTGCCCGGTTATGTGAATAATCGTCGATACATAAATTATGGTGTAACATGATGCGTGCTGTCAAATCATGACTGTTTCTGTCATAAGGTTGCTCGATGAGCATCTTACAATCAGTAGATTTGCTTCGCATTACTTTGAATTTCTTCGCGCAGGTAAGGGTTCAGGCAATTCTCGTATACAAACAAATCGATGGTTTTCAAAGTCGGGATGTTCTGAATTTCTTCGTTGAGCCTGTCGAAGTCTTTTACGCCCTGAACGACAATGTCAATGTCACTGGTTTCCGTCTGTGTACCCTGGGCATAGGAGCCGAACAGGTAAAGATGCCTAACACCATTTCTCTGGCAAATATCCTTAATCTGTCCCAATATCTCATCAATCGTTAGATTCTTCGTCAGTATCATCTAAATATCTCCCTGCCACTCTGGCAAACTCTGAAAACAGCGGTATGTACTCATCCACAATTTTATCAAACGATTGCCTTGCAAGGCTTCCGTCATAGTCATGGGAAAGTTCGTTCCTAAGGTTCAGCATCTGCATCCATCTGTCATCGGAAATAAGCTGCAGATTATGTGCCACCCTCAGGCATTCCCGCGGGGATCCGGTGGCGAAATCCAAAACTTTGAAATATTTAACCGCAATATCTTTCATGACTTTCCAAGAGATATCAAAAGTCAGATTGAATTTCAGTACCGTTCCGCTCATTACAAAATCATCCGAGGGATCTCTGTATTTTGCTTCTTCCAGTCCTGCCAGGCTCTTTAAATAACTCCTGTAGCGATTTTGTGCTTTCCTGTCCATTCTGACTCCTCCCTTCCTTTTCTGTGCGATATTATCACAGTTAATGCTTATATTGAATTTAATTCGCGATTCCGGGGCGCATTTTCTCAATACGAAATTACTGTTTTATTATTCTATACGATCCTTGACATCGCAAGCCCCTTTGCATCAATGTACGGCGCAGAATCTTCTATTGTGCAGTTCCGGATGCAAAAAGCAGCCGTTCCTGTTAAGGTTGCGGCTGCTCTTACCATTACAGGGTATTGACCAACGACAGGCATTACCCCTTTTATGTCTTCATCTCTCCAGGTTTTCTAAAGTAACAGGATATCTTCCCGCTTCTGTTTCTACGTTGTCTATCCGCTCTTCAACAATCTCTGCCATTTAGCTTTACAAATTTACTCCTGTTCCTCCAGCCCCTGATGATGCTCCTCGGGGATGAAGTGTCTGGAGTCAGCCTGCTGACGCGCAGCCTTTGCCGCGGCAACGGCCTCGTTGCAGAAGATCAGCTGGGAGTTGATCTTCTCCTTGCCCCTGCGGTCCACCTTCTCATAGGTGCCGTCGGTCTTCAGGAGTGATGCCTGCATCGTATCGGCAAGTTCCACCTGCAGGATGTGCTCCGCCTTCTTCTTGACGTTCTCGTCCTCAAGCGGGAAGACGATCTCGACGCGGCGGTCGAGGTTTCTCGGCATCCAGTCGGCGGATCCGGCATAGTACTCCGGACGTCCCGCGTTCTCGAACTTGAAGATTCTCGAGTGCTCGAGGAAATTGCCGACAATCGAGCGCACCCGGATGTGATCCGAGATCCCGGGAATACCGACCTTCAGGCAGCAGATGCCGCGGATGATGAGGTCAATCTCCACGCCTGCCGCATTCGCCTTGTAGAGACCCTCGATGATATCCGGATCGCACAGGCTGTTCATCTTTGCCGTGATGTGCGCGGGCTCGCCGTTCTTCGCGTGCTGTGCCTCGCGATCGATCAGGGACAGGAACCGGTTCTTCATCCACAGAGGGGCAAGGATCAGTCTGTTCCAGCTCTTGGGTTCGGAGTAGCCGGAGAGCATGTTGAAGACAGCGGTCGCGTCCTCTCCGAAGGGCTCCTTGCAGGTCATGAGACCGCAGTCCGTGTAGAGCTTTGCAGTGACATCGTTGTAGTTGCCGGTGGCAAGGTGCACATAGCGGCGGATCCCATCCTCCTCGCGGCGCACCACCAGGGTGATCTTGCTGTGGGTTTTGAGGCCCACAAGGCCGTAGATGACATGGCAGCCTGCCTTCTCGAGCATGCGTGCCCAGACGATGTTGTTCTGCTCATCAAAGCGGGCCTTCAGTTCGACGAGAACCGTCACCTGCTTGCCGTTGTCCGCGGCCTTTGCGAGGGCAGCGACAATCGGCGAATTGCCGGAGACGCGGTAGAGCGTCTGCTTGATCGCAAGAACCTGCGGGTCGACAGCCGCGTTTGCGATGAAATCGACGACCGGCTGGAAGGACTCATAGGGGTGCTGCATGAAGATGTCGCTCTTCCGGATCTGGGCGAAGATATCGCAGCCGGTGGGAAGCTGCGGCACCTCCTGCGGCGGCGCATACCTGTGCTCGTGCAGGTCGTCAAAGCCCTCGAGCTTTCTCACCTTCGAGAGGAAGGTAAGATCGAGCGGTCCGTCGATGTGATAGACCTCGTCCTGCGGAAGCAGCAGCTCGCTGCAGAGGATATTCAGCATCCTGGGGTCCATGTCGTTCTCGACTTCCAGGCGGATCGCATATCCGTGGCGGCGCTTCTTCAGCTGTTTCTCGATCTCCCGGAGCAGATCCTCGGCCTCATCCTCGTCGATGTCCATGTCGGCAGAACGGGTGATGCGGTAGGGATAGGCGCAGACGATGTTGTAGTTGAGAAAGAGCCGCGGCATGTAGTGGCGGATCAGGGTCTCCATGAGGATCACCCGCGCGGTGTGCGGCTTCTCGCTCTCCTCGGGAAGCCGGATCACTCTCGGCAGGACAGACGGTACCTGAACCGTGGCAAATTCGAGGTTCTCCGCCTCGGACTTCATGGCCTTCTTGGCCTTCTTCGTCCGGTTGAGGATCCCGGGGCCCGCGTTCTCCTTGCGGGTAAGCAGGGCTCCGATGTTCAGGCTCTTGTTCAGGATCAGCGGGAACGGACGGGAGGAGTCGACGGCCATCGGTGTGACCACCGGATAGACCTCGGTCGTAAAGTAGTCCTCGAGGTAGCTCTTCTCGTCCTCTGTCAGATCCTCATAATCGTCGATCATGGTGATCCCCTCTTCCCGGAGGGCAGGAACCAGCTGACGGTTGTAGGTGTAGTACTGGGAGCTCATGAAGTCGTGCGTGTCGGCAAGAACCGCGGAGAGCTGTTCCGATGCCGTCATGCCCGCGATGTCCCGCTTCGTGTACTCGGAGTGAACCATGTCCTGGAGGGAGGAGACACGGACCATGAAGAACTCATCGAGGTTGCTCGCGGTGATGGAGAGGAAGTTCAGACGCTCCATCAGAGGATTCTCCCTGCTCCTTGCCTCGCCGAGGCACCTTCTGTTGAACTGGAGCCAGGACAGCTCCCTGTTCCAGTAATAGTCCGGATTTCTGTAATCCACAGCCTTTTCGGCCTGTGCTTTGTTCTGCATTGTCAGCTCCTCCTTAGCGGTTGCTCTGCCGGATCACCGGTGTCAGTCCGAGGATCTCCTCAAAGAAGTCCGCGCGGTGCTTGATCATGCCCTTCTCCAGCGTAATGTCAACGCCCTGCCGCACCGTGATCACCATCTTGTCGCCCCGCACCTGAATCCGGATATCTCCGAACTTCTGCTTGTGGGAGCGGTCAAGACCGTTTGCCAGCTGCAGGATGGCGGTCAGGTTCGTGATGGTCATGTAGCTGTCGAGGTCGAGATCGGTGACGTTCTCCTGCTCCTCGTAGTAGACAAACTCACTGTGGTTGTAACGGACGACGTTCGCGACGATCTCACGCTCCTTGTGGGAGAGACCGATGATCTCGGTCGCCATGATGATGTCATAGCCGCACTCCCCGATGTTTGCCATGGAGATGTACTTGCCGCAGTCGTGAAGACGCGCCGAGATGCGAAGCAGCAGCTTCTCCCTTGCTCTCATGCCGTGGATCTTCTTCGTGGCATCGAAGATCTTCGTTGCGATGGTTTCCAGCGTATCGGATCTGGTCTCGGAGCCCATGTAGCGCTTGGAAATCTCACTCGTGCAGGCCAGGATATCCTCGTCGAAATCGTGGCTCGGCGGCAGGATCCGGTGCTTTTCCGCGTACTCATAGGCGATGCCGTCGCAGAGCGTGACACCCGTGCCCCAGATCCTGTCTGCCCCGAACGAGCGGCAGATGTAGTTCACCATGATGCCGGTGATGTAGAGGAGATTCAGCGCCTCATCGGAAAGCCCCAGGGAAGAGCCGATGTTGTGAAGAGAAGACTCTCTGGTCTGGGAGAGCAGTACCTGGAGCTTTTCCGCAGAGACGATCTCCATTCCCCGCGACTGCATGAAGTTTGACATGTGGTCGTCGATGATGATGAGGTTGTGGATCTTTCTCGCACCGAGATAGAGTTTCTTGAAGGTCTCGATCTGTGCCCCGACGATCTCCTCGACAAGGCCCTCGAACTGGTCGGTTCTCGCGTCGATCTGCCGTACCCTGTCATAGAGACGGAGAACGCCGAGCGGCATGTTCTGGGTGGCGGAGAGTCGATCCTCGTCAAACCAGGAGATCTGGAGTGAGCCGCCGCCGATATCGACGATCGCGCAGGACTCCTTGATGAAGTCATTGAACTGCTGGCCCCGCGAGGCAACGGACTTGTAGTCGAGGAAGCGCTGCTCCGAGTTCGAGATCACGTCCACATGGATGCCGCTCATCTGCTCCCACTGACGAAGGACCAGGGACGCATTTGTCATCTCGCGGATGGCCGAGGTGCCGTAGGCCTTGTAGTCCTCGCACCGGTAGGTCTCCATGATCGAATGAAAATCCCGGAGAACTTCTCCCACCTGCAGGACATGCCGGTGGCTGATCTTCCCCGTGTAAAAGGTATCACTGCCAAGGTCAATGCGGCGCTCGAGGTGATCCACCTCGCGGATCCCCCTTCCGCGTGAGATCTCGAAGATCTTCAGACCAAGCTCATAACTGCCGACGTCGACGGCAGCAAAGGTATGAATCGCCATAGAAAAGTACTCCTCAACTGTTTATGGTTGTGAAAACGACGGATCCAAAGGCGCAGTATCTCCTTTGTCTCTACCGCTATTATAATATCCCGTCCGCCATTTTACTCTTTCCCCCGGTAAAGAATGTAAGCTTTTTGTTAAAACGCTGTTTTCCGTTCAAAAGTGCATGTTTTCCGGATCCCTGTTTGAAAAAAACGGGCTCTCTTCGCTCCTTGCGAAGAAAGCCCGCCTTCTGTTCAATCTTCAGTAATTCCCGAGGATGGTCATGTGTCTTGTCTCTTCCCGAAGGCCCCGAAGCGCGTTCCGCACCGAAGGATCATTCAGGTTCCCCTCGAAGTCGATGAAGAACCGGTACTCCCAGTTCCTGTCCTCGATGGGTCTCGACTCGATCTTGGTCATGTTCAGGTCGTTGTAGATGAAGTGCGAGAGCGTCCGGTAGAGGGATCCGCTCTCGTGTTCGATCTCCAGGATCAGGCTGATCTTGCCCGCGCCCTTCCGGAAGATCTTCCGGTTGCTCACGATGATGAACCTGGTGGAGTTGGAGGATGCCTGATTGATGCCACGCTCGATGATCTGAAGACCGTAGGCCTTTGCCGCATACTCGCTTGCAATCGCGGCCTTCGTGATGTCATGATCCCTTGCGACCTTCTGTGCCGCGAAGGCATTGTTTGCCATCGAGATCTGTTCCCAGGACGGATACTTTGCAAGATAGCGCTCCGACTGCATGAGGGACTGCGCATGGGAGTAGACGGTTCTGATCGTCTCCTTTGTCGTCCCTTCGCACCCCATCAGGCAGTGGCGGATCGGGATGATCTGCTCGCCCACGATGTAGTTTTCAAACTCGGAGAGAAGGTCATAGTTCTCGGAGACGATACCCGCGGTGGAGTTCTCGATCGGCAGCACCGCATAGTCCGCGGCGCCCTCGTCAATGGCCGTCATCGCATCGCGGAAAGTCTCGACGTGGAAGTTGCGGATCGAATCCCCGAAAAACCGGAGCATCGCCGCCTGCGAGTAGGAGCCCTCCGCCCCCTGATAGGCCACGATGGTCCTGTCGTTTACCAGGGAGTCCACCTCGAGAAACGGCGTGTTGTGGAGAACACCCGCGTCGTCCATCATCTGGTACTGGCGCTTTCTCGAGAGGGCCATGATCTGCCGGTACAGCTCCTGGATGCCCTTTTTGTTGAACTCGGTTCTTGCCTTTGCACCGAGGGTCTCGAGCTTCTCGCTCTCGCGCTTCCTGTCGAGCACCCGCTTCCCGGTCCGGATCTTGTCCTTTGCCACCTCTTCGGAGATCGCCATGCGCTGTTCAAAGAGGGAGACGATCCTGTCGTCGATCTCATCGAGCTGTTTCCGGTATGCAAGAAGGTTGCTGTCAGTTGTCCCGTCCGCCATGGAATGTCCTCCTACTGCTTCTGTTCGTCCATCTTTAAGAGCTTTGCCTCGTTGTCCGCCGTCGTCAGCGCATCGATGATCTCGTCGAGATCTCCGTTCATGATGTCGGAGAGGTTGTAGAGCGTGAGCTTGATGCGGTGATCCGTGACACGGCTCTGCGGGAAGTTGTAGGTGCGGATCTTCTCCGAGCGGTCCCCGGTACCGATCTGGGAGCGGCGAAGGTCTGCCTGCGCATCATGGCGCTTCTGCTGCTCGAGGTCATAGAGCTTGCTTCGCAGCAGTGCGAACGCCTTGTTCTTGTTCTGCAGCTGGCTTCTCTCGGTCTGGGAGTAGATGACGATGCCGGTCGGGAAGTGGGTCAGACGCACGGCGGAATCCGTCGTGTTGACACCCTGGCCGCCGTTTCCCGACGCTCTCGTGATATCGATCCGGTAGTCCTCCGGCGGGATATCGATCTTGATGTCCTCGTCCACCTCCGGCATGACCGCGACGGTTGCCGTCGAGGTGTGGATTCTGCCCTGGGACTCGGTGACCGGCACGCGCTGCACGCGGTGAACACCGGACTCATACTTGAACTTCGAGTACGCGCCCTCCCCGTTTACCATGAACTCCATGTACTTCATGCCGCCGATGCCGGACTCCTCGAAGTCGATGACATCGGTCTTCCAGCCCTTCTTCTCGGCATAGTGCACGTACATGCGGTAGAGCTCGCCTGCAAAGAGCGCCGCCTCATCTCCGCCGGCACCGGCGCGGATCTCGATGATGACGTTCTTCTCATCGTTGGGATCCTTCGGGATCAGCATGAGCCGGATCTTCTCCTGCAGCTCTTCTTTTGTCTTCTTTGCTTCCTGATAGGATTCCCGGGCGAGCTCCTTCATATCCTCGTCGGTCTCACCCGTCATCAGCTCCTGCGCCTCGTCCATGTCGGTGCCCGCCTTCTTGTAGGCCTTATAGGCCTCGACGAGCGGCGTCAGGCTGTTCTGTTCCTTCATCAGCTTCGTGTACCGGTCCATGTCGGCGGTCGCCGAATCACTCATCAGCTCCCGGTTGATGTCCTCATAGCGAAGCAGTACACTCTCCAGGTTTTCAAACATAGTTAAAACCTCACAACTACAGGGCGGCCGTCACCACGCGGTCCTTCCCACCATAATCTTTCTTCAACGATGTCTCTGCATATCCCGCTTCCCGGCAAAGGGAAAGAACATCGTCCCCTTCATCATACCCGATTTCCAGAAGAAGGCACCCGCCGGGAGCAAGGAAGTCTTTCGCTTTCGGGATGATTCTCCGGTAAAAGGAGAGCCCGTCCGCTCCGCCATCGAGTGCCATGTACGGCTCCCCGCAGCGCACCTCCTCTGGCAGCGTTTCGATGACGCCGGTCTGAATGTAGGGCGGATTCGAGAGCACAAGGTCAAAGGAATGCTCCAAAGATCGCCCCGAAAGGGCTTCAAAGAGATCTCCCTGATACAATTCTGCGCGTTCTGTAAGGCCCAGTGCCATCCGGTTCTTTTCCGCGACCTGCAGTGCTTTCTTGGACAGATCCGTTCCGACTCCCGTGGCTCCGTTCCCCTGAAGTGTCAGGAACGAG
This sequence comes from uncultured Lachnospiraceae bacterium, assembly GCA_900315055.1. Taxonomy (GTDB): domain Bacteria; phylum Bacillota; class Clostridia; order Lachnospirales; family Lachnospiraceae; genus CAG-791. The sequence goes on along the minus strand of OMXP01000008.1, from coordinate 26,160 downwards.
AACAGAAGGCAGCCGCTCCCCGTACACAGATCCAGAACCCGAAGGTTCTTCTTCCCTTTGCCAAGATCCAGCGCCGTCTCCACCAGGGCCTCGGAGTCCTGCTCCGGGATCAGGACGTTTGGATCGACGATAAAATCGAATCCCATGAATCCCGCATGCCCAAGGATCATCGCCGTCGGCTCGTGGGCTTCTCTTCTTATCAGAAATCCGCGGTATGCTGCCATCTCCTGTGCTGTCACTTCCCTATCCGGGGACAGAAGAAGCGTGTTGAGATTCGTGCCGCAGACGGCCTCGAGAAGCAGTCTTGCATCAAGGGCCGCGTCCGCATCAGAAGACAGGGTCAGCGCTTTCGTGCCCTCCTGAATCGCTTCCCGGTATGTCACCCTGACACCTCGTCGTTCTCGACAAAGCCGCCCTTTTCATAGTGCGAAAGCTCTGCCGGGTCGTAGTGGAACTCCTTTACGAGGTACGCCTTCCAGTCGAACACCGCTTCCACGGAGCGGATGCCGGCCTCGATCATCTCCGTGTCGGGCTCCTTCGTCGTCAGGTGCTGCAGCCAGATGCCGGGTGCGGAGACGATGCGGATGAACAGGTTGTCACTGCGGCCGGCCGCGCGGAGAATCTCATAGGCGATCCCCGCAACGACCGGGATCAGAAGAAGGCGAAGGCCAAAGCGGAGCAGCCGGTTATCGACCCGGATAAAGAAGAACAGCACCACCGACACCAGCATGACAAGAAACAGATACGAGGTGCCGCAGCGCTTGTGGAAGCGGGTTGACTGAGCAACATACTGTACGGTCAGAGGTTTCCCTCTCTCAATGCAGTTGATGCACTTGTGCTCCGCCCCGTGATACTGGTACATGCGGTGCATGTCCTTCATCGCACTGATCACGGCCATGTAGGCGATGAAGATCCCGATGCGGATCAGGCCCTCGATGAGAGACAGGAATGCCTGAGAGCGGATCGATCTTGAGAGCAGGTCCGTGAACAGAAGCGGCAGGTACACGAACAGCACAAGTCCGAGGACCACGCCGATGACCATGGAAATTCCCATGACCGCGGAGTTCTCCTTCTTCTCCGCCTCCGGATCCTTTTTACTCTCCTCGTCCTCCATGTAGATCTCCGAGGAATAGTTGATGCTCCGAAAGCCGACGATCATGGAATCGATAAAGGCAAGCACCCCCCTGATCAGCGGAATCTTTGTCCAGATGGTGCCCTCTCCGATCGGATGGTGCTCATCAACCTCGACCTCGATCTCCCCGGTGGGTTTTCGCACCGCGCAGGCGACCATGTCGTGGTTTCGCATCATCACGCCCTCGAGCAGCGCCTGTCCGCCGATCCCGGAGTAGTGCTGTTTCCTCTTTCCTGCCATGGACTCTCCCTTCCTGGTTACGCAAAGAGCCGGGACATACCTGTCCCGGCTCCCATCTGCCTTTGTAGAAACTACTGAAGGCCGTACTTCTTGTTGAACTTCTCGATGCGGCCCTTGGCTGCATTGGATCTCTGCTGGCCGGTGTAGAACGGATGGCACTTGGAGCAGACTTCGACGTGAATCTCCGGAACGGTAGATCCCGTAATGAAGGTGTTGCCGCAGTTGCAGGTCACCTTGCACTGATAATACTTCGGATGAATTCCCTCTTTCATTGCTTTTCTCCTTTTGTAAGCGCTGTCGTAAATGATCTATCATTTACTCACCCACAGATGGACGATCCTCATCAATGAACCTCAATGATGACGAGACATGATTTCCTTGTTTCTGCCCCCGAAAGGACAGCTTGATCAGTATAACACTGCCCCAGAGCAGGATGCAAGCATTACTTGACGCTGTCAGCGGCTTTTCCAGGCATCGATCCGCACCCGCCGGCAGAGCAAGAGCACGGCTGCAAGACCAAGAAAACCTGCAAGAAGAAACAGCAGGGCTGCAGGAAGGCTCACGGCGATCCCCTGAAAGGAAAGGAACAGGGAAGCCAGGTTGCAGAGGGAATGCATGAAGAAGGCAGTCACAAACTCGCCGGTAATCTCAATGGCAAGGACAAAGAGAAAGCCCATGAGCATTGCATACACCCCCTGCGGCAGGTTCCCGTGGAACAGGCCGAACAGAAGGGCCGAGAACAGCATGCACACGGGGACCGATCCCCTCGTCTTCTGAAGGAGTCTTCCATAGGTCGATACCCGAAAGACCATCTCCTCGACAAAGGGCGTAAAGAGTCCGTACACTGCCGCCGAAAGGGCAGGCGACAGGCCGGAAAGATCCGTTCCTCCCTCCAAGATGCCGGAAAGGGCGTAAACCTCCTGAATCCCGAGAGACAAAAGCATGGCGCAAAGCGACAGGAGAATCCCCGCAAGGAGCCGATATTCCGGAAGAACAAGATACGGAGTATCGATCTTCCATCGTCTGATCCTCTCCTGTTCCCTCTTCTCCTGATCCTCTTTGTTTGGATCCTCTGCGTCCTTCTCTGCCTTTTCCATGGACAGCTGAAGGGTCCCCGCCTGTTCCATCGCCTGATACCTTTTTTTCGTCCAGACAAGGTCCTCCTTTACAAAGGAAAGGACAATGAGGAATGCCGCAAGGTACGACAGGGCGGTGGCGATGGCGTTTGCATCCCCGGGGTGCTGCATGCAGAAGACAAAGAGCGTTCCGCTTCCCGCAGAGACGATGAGGTCCAGCAGGAAGGAAAAGAGGAGCTGTGCTCCCTCCAGCACCAGGGTAAAGAGAAGGAACGGGATCAGGGCCTGCAGGGCGCTCAATCGTCCTGCCCCGCAAGGAGATAGCTGCAGAGCTTCGGTACATCCGGTGCCACAAAGACGGCACCGGCCTTCCTCAGTTCCTCCTCCGTTCCATATCCGTAACCTGTGCCCACCGGAGTTACGTGATTTGCGACGGCGCCCTGCATGTCGAACCGCCGGTCTCCCACCATCGCGGTGTGCTCCGGAAGGGCGCAGAGCCTTGTCAGGGCAGCGGTCACGATCTTCGTCTTCGCATCCTCTCCGCTCTGATTCTTCAGCTCATCCGCCGGGTTCGAGCCCAGCGTGAATTCGAAGTACTGACCGATATCGAAATAGATCATGAGCTTGTCGATCAGAGGCTGCGGCTTGCTGGAGGCTGCGGCAACCATGATGCCCGCTTCGTAGAGCTTTCTCAGCATGTCCCGGACACCCGGATAGAGGCGGTTGTCGTAGACACCCCTGTCGTCGTAGTACTCTCGGAAGATCCGGATCGCCTCCGCGCTCTTTTCCGGCGTAAAGCCGTAGCGTCTCTGGAACTCCGTATTCAGCGGCGGTCCGATAAAGCTCGTCAGGTTCGAGGCTTCTTCCTCGATTCCGAGGCAGTGCAGCGCATGCTGTACCCCCTTCGTGATCCCGGGTCCCGACTCCCAGAGCGTCCCGTCCAGATCAAACAGAATATACTGAAATCGTTTCATGAATGTGTGTCCTCACGATAAGAACTTACTGCCACGTGACGCTGCCGTCACCATCAACGGTAACGCCTTCCGACATCTGCTGCATTTCATTCAGGATCCTTGTCTTTTCGTCCCCTTCTGCCGTTGTGACAAGGCAGTTGGACGAGATCATCGGAACAAAGGAGATGGACTGTATGTTCCCCTCCGTCGTATCCACCTGAACTTCGAGGATCCCGGTATCCTGGGTTTTGGAGTGAAAGAGGAAATTTCCGAGACTGTAGAGCACCGGCATCCCGTTTACGGAAGTAAAGCCCTGCAGGACATGCGGGTGATCGCCGATTACAAGGTCCGCGCCCGCCTCCTGCATGCCCTGTGCCTGCTCCACCTGCAGGGCGTCCGGCTGCGTTTCGCCTTCCGTTCCCCAGTGGACATAGACAAAGACAAGGTCCGCGTCCGCCTTTGCCTGTCGGATCGCCGCATAGAGATTTGCCGGATCATAGCACCGGAACACCCCGGGTTCCGTGTCCGTTGCACCCTTCGTCTCCGGATTGTCATATCGCTCGATCTGGGTCGCGTTGAGGATGGCGATCTTCACCCCGCCTGCGGCATAGGTCCTCGGGCGGCTTGCCTCAGCAAGGTTCCTGCCGGCGCCGATATAGGGCATGCCGTCCGCCGTCAGGGTATCCAGCGTATCCAGAAGCCCCTGCTCCCCGTAGTCATAGGCGTGGTTGTTGGCAAGTGTCACAAGATCACAGCCGATGGCATCAAGGTTGGTAACGGTCGAGGGATCCGCATGGAAGGTGTATTTCTTTCCCTCCAGAGCACCGTCCGATGTGGTGTAGGGAAATTCGTTGTTCAGAACAAATACGTCCGCGCTCTGCATGAGGGACAGCGCCTGCCCGTCAAAGCAGTTCGTGATGCCAAGCCCTGCAATCGTCGCCCCTGCGGCATAGGACGTATCAAAGAGGATATCCCCGGCAAAGGCAAAGGTCACGGTCCCGTCGTCCGCCTCAAGCACCTCGTCGGCAGATGGCGTCTCCGGTTCGGATTCTTCGACGCTTCCCGCGCCCTCTGCTTCCTCCTTCTTTTCCGCGGACTCTTTTGCCTGTGCAGCCCTCACTCTCTCCGCCTTCTGACTTGCGGCAAAAGCTGCCTCTTCCGGGGAGATCGTCCGGACCAGGGTGGAAGACTCGGAAGACTCCGGCTCTTCTCCTCTGACGGCGGCAAGGATCTGATCCCTGTGCTCCGTGACGGCAAAACCCGCAAGTGCTGCCACACCGGCAAGAAGGAGAATCAGAAGCACACGAAACGGACGAAGAGAATGGCCGGAATCTTCCTCCCCGTCCTCTTCGTCCGTTTCCGGAGCGAAATCCTCTTCCGATTCGACTCCCGTATCGGCTTCTTCTTCGATGTGATTATCTTCATTGCCGTTTTTGCTCATGGACCCATCCTACCACAGGCGCGCTTTCCGAGAAAGAAGAGAAACGTGAAAACAAAAACTGATGAAAAAAGACAAAAAGAAAGGCCGCAGCCTTTTAGAAGCTGCAGCCTTCCCGACAAAGCCCTTATTCGAGCATCGAGAGCTGGACATCGACGCTGTTCAGTTTGTTTTCCACCTCGCGGCGCTTTGTCTGGCTCCGCTCCATGTTGCGGCAGGTCTCCATCACGGACTCTGACTGGAACGTCAGATAGCCGTTGACAACGGCCCCCGGCAGAGCAAATTTCTTGGTCGATTCCGGAAATGCAACGGTCAGGTACTTGCCGTTCTGCTCTGTCACCGTGCCCTCTCCGTAGGCCTGATGGCTGGCATGCGTATCCACAAGCGAAGGGATCTTCTCCTGCGCCTGTTCCGACTTCACATGGTTCAGTTCGTCGACGACGGTTTCCCGCACATCGAGCAGATGGGCACGCTCTCTCGTGCGCCCGAGTTTCCTCTGTGCCACCGCACTGATCTTCGACTTCCTGTTTGCCGCCTTCTCGGAGTAGAAATCCTTCTGGTAGGCGGAACTGATGAGATCGTAGACCAGGATGTGATGTTCCGGATCAATCCCGACAAGATCGGAATTTCCGGTCTGCTTTGCCTTCTGCGTCAGTCCCTTGTTGACGGTCTTTAACAGATCCTCGCGGGTGCCGATGTATGCGGCGGTATCGTCGCACATGCGGTAGTAATTCTGCAGGGAGAAGCTTCTGTCGTAGCCGATCTCTTCCTCCGTCTCGGTATACCCTGCAAAGGCGGTTGCCTCAGATGCCCGGAAGAAGTAATTCTCCTCCGGATGAATCAGTGCCAGATACCGGATGGCGGTCCGCATCTTCTGGCGGTACTGCCACTCCTCCGGTGCCTGATCGGTCAGGAGACTGTTGATGGTATCCACAAATCGCTGAGCCTTTACCTGCTTTTCCGATACCTCGGAACCGTCGCGGACTAACAGGTCAGAAAACGCATCCCGCACTTCAGACGAAAATCCGTGATTGCAAAGATAGAGAATTCCTGCCCTCGGATTGACGGCACCGTCCTCGATGATGGAGGTGGCACCCTCTGTCGCCTGCTCGAACATATTTCCGAAATCGGCTGCATTCAGATCCCATGTCCTCACACAGTCGGCTACCGCCTCCCATTTATGGCGTACATCATGATCTCCTGCAATGAGCTCAGGATATTTCCCGATATAAATGTTCACCAGTACTTTGAGACGTTCTGTATTCATGTGCTTCCGTACCTCGCGTAATCTTTCCCAGCACTGTACCTCCTATGCTGTAATATCTCTCGACCCTCCTTGACTGGCTATATTATACACCCAACGGTACGGATTCTCAATTTATTTTACGACAATTTTGATTGCTTTTTGAAAAATCTAAAATATTGTTTTAAATCTTTTTATTATAACATCCATTCCTGCTTAAAGCAAGCACGGATCATCCAATAAAAACAGATGAAAATCGGTAAGACAGCCATTGAAATCGGCATTTGACATGTTTTTTGCAGGTCTCTGAAGACACAAAAAAAGGAAGCAATTTCTTGCTTCCTTCACGCTGCGACCAAGAGGGCTCGAACCTCTGACCTCCCGCACGTCAAGCGGACGCTCATCCCAGCTGAGCTATGATCGCATCAGTTCTTGGAACTGTCTGCCGGTGTTTCGCACCGACGAACGCTATAATACCAGTCCCCGGGACGTTTGGCAAGCCCTTTTTTGCGTTTTAAGTGTCTGTCTTTTTATCTTTCTGTCTGGTATCTGTTCTAGGACTCCCGGCGCTCCGACAGACGCCAGATATCACGGTTGTACTCGCGAATCGTGCGGTCGGAGGAGAAATACCCGGCCTTTGCGATGTTGACAAGGCTCTTCCGGTTCCAGCCGATCGGATCCTCATAGTCCCGGATCATCTGATCCTTCACGCGGATATATTCCTCCAGATCCGCGAGGGTCATGTAAGTATCCCTGCTTAAGAGTTCGTCGTGAACACGGCGCAGCTTCTCCTCGTTTCCGATCGCCATGCACTGCTCCCCCACCAGAAAGTCCAGTGCCTCACGGATCACCGAGCTCTTTTCATAGCACTCCCTCGGATTGTAGTCCCGGAGACGCTCGTGTTCGATGACCGATTTTGCATCGAGGCCGAACAGGTAGATGTTCTCATCTCCCACCAGCTCATGAATCTCGACATTTGCCCCGTCGTTGGTTCCAAGTGTCACGGCGCCGTTTAACATGAACTTCATGTTGGAGGTGCCGGAGGCCTCCTTTGAGGCGAGCGAGATCTCCTCCGAGATATCCGCGGACGGAATCAGCTTCTCGGCATAGGAGACGTTGTAATTCGTGACAAACACCAGGTGCATGAAGCGGTTGACGTCCGGATCATGGTTGATGATGTCCTGCAGTACCAGCAGCACATGGATGAAATCCTGGGCCAGTACATAGGCCGGCGCCGCCTTGCCGCCGAAGATATAGTTGACCGCACGCCTTGGCTTCTCGCCGTTCTTGATCGCAAGATAGCGGTGGATGATGTACAGGGCATTCATCTGCTGTCTCTTGTACTCATGCATCATCTTGATCTGTACATCGAAGATGCCGTTCACATCCAGGCGCACGCTCTCATGCTGCGCAATGTACTCCGCAAGTCGCGCCTTGTTGTGCATCTTGATCTCCGACAGGCGCATCAGCACCTCCGGGTCGTTCTGATACTCGAGCAGGCGCTCGAGCTGCACCGGATCCTTCTTGTAGGCGTCCGAGATCTTGAACGAGAGATAGTTTGCCAGCTCATGGTTGCAGGCAAGAAGCCAGCGGCGGAACGAGATGCCGTTGGTCTTGTTGTTGAACTTCTCGGGGTAGATCTTATAGAACGGTGCCAGCGCCTCGTTCTCGAGGATCTTCGTGTGGTTTGCGGCAACGCCGTTCACCGAGAATCCGTAGTGGATGCAAAGGTATGCCATGTGCACCACGTTGTTCTCATCGATGATATAGACCGAGGGATCCGCATACTTCTCCCGCACTCTCCGGTCCAGCTCGCGGATAATCGGCATCAGCTGGGGGACGACTTTCTCGATGTCCTCGACGCGCCAGGTCTCCAGTGCCTCATTCAGGATCGTGTGGTTCGTGTACGCACAGGTCCCGGATACCGCCTTGATTGCCTCGTCCATGCTCATGGCCTTCTCCGTCGTCATGATCCGGATCAGCTCCGGGATGATGAGGGAGGGGTGCGTGTCATTGATCTGGATCACCGCGTGGTCATAGAGATGCCGCAGGTTGTACTGCCGGTTCTTCATCTCCCTGAGAATCCACTGCGCCGCATTGGAGACGAGGAAGTACTGCTGATAGAGGCGCAGGATCTTCCCGTCCGGACTCGAGTCATCGGGGTAGAGGAACAGTGTCAGGTTCTTCTCGATGTCCTTCATGTCGAAGCTGATGCCGTCCTTTACCAGGGACTCATCGACACTCACGACATCAAACAGGCGCAGCTTGTTCACGCCCGCATCGTACCCGACAACGTCGATGTCATACATGTGGCTTGTGACCTTCCGGCTGCCGAAGTAAACATTGAAGTAAACATCCGTCGGGCTCTCCCAGGAGTCCTTCGTAATCCACGGGTTCTTCTCCGTCTTCTGCATGTGATCCGAGAGTACCTGCCTGAAATCCCCGAAATGATAGTTCAGCGTGATGCTCTCTCCGGGAAGGCCGAGCGTTGCAATGGAATCCATGAAGCAGGCCGCAAGGCGCCCGAGGCCGCCGCTTCCAAGTGCCGGCTCCGGCTCTACCTCCTCGATTCTCGAGAGGTCCTTGCCGTACTTTTCGATGAGGGACTTCATGCGGTCATAGATCTTCAGGTTGATGAGGTTGGTGATGAGAAGGCGTCCGATCAGAAACTCGGAGGAGATGTAATAGACCATCTTTTCGCCGGTGTTTCGCTCGGTCACGGCAAGAAGGCGCTTGCAGTAGTCCTGCAGAATGTAGTACAGCTCCTCGTCGGTGCAGGCATCCAGCGTCTTGTTCATCTTTTCCTTTGCCAGCATCTTGAGTTCGTGCTCCATGTTCATGTTCAGGACATCGCGCTGCATGTTGGTTGCCTGCATTTTCTGCCTCCGTTCAATATAACTTTACCTGTCTATCATAACGCAAGTGCCCCAAAACGTCCGTTGAAATTTCCGCGCTGCAAAATCCTCAAATCAGGCACAATACACAAAAGGACCGGCCAGATGGCCGGTCCTCTCTGAATCCTGTTCTCTTTTCGTACAGGAAATCACACGGGAACACTTCGTCCCGTCTGCTTCCTGTCTTTTCCGCTCCCGAATCAGAAGTCAGCAAGCTCCTTCATGACCAGGTGGCGAGGCGTGCCATCGCACCAGAACGGAATCAGCTCGCCCTGGATGAGCGGCTTTGCGTAGTTGATGTAGTCCTGGGTCAGGCCGTCATGGGTCTCATTGATCCACTCAAGCGGAACGTTCTTCACGCCGTTTGCGATCTCGTGGACATCGTAGCGGGAGAAACCGCACTGATACGGCTCGCCGGGCTTGTTGAGTCTCTTGAAGATAACCATCTCACCGGTAGCGCCCTCACTTGCAGCCTCTGCAGCAAGCTTGCCGGCAGCAAATGCCTCGTTGATATCGGTCAGGGATGCGACGTGAGAGCCTGCTCTCTGCATCGTGGAGAACTCGATGGCACGGGTCTTCAGGCCGGTCTTCTGCGCGATCATCTTGCAGAGGGTCGAAGCGGTGCCGGAGAGCTGCTTGTGGCCGAACGCATCGACCATGGCGTTCTCGGAGCCAAGCTCCATGACATAGCGGCCGTCTGCGAGCTTGACGCCCTCGGACACTGCGATGACAACGGAGTGCTTGTGCGTGGAGAGGTAATCGACCTTTGCCATGAAGGCATCGACATCGAATGCGGTCTCCGGAAGGTAGATGGCATCGACACCGGTGCAGTCATCACCCTTTGCAAGGGCAGCTGCTGCGGTAAGCCAGCCTGCATCACGGCCCATGATCTCGCAGACCTCAACGGTGGGCTTTGCAGCGCCGAAGGACTCGTTATCGCGGATAACTTCCTTCAGGGTCGTTGCGATGTACTTTGCAGCGGAGCCGTAGCCCGGGCAGTGATCCGTGACCGGCAGGTCGTTGTCGATGGTCTTGGGAACGCCCATGAACTGCTGCTTCTTGCCGTGTGCCTTCGCATAGTCGGAGAGCATCTTGACGGTATCCATGGAGTCGTTGCCGCCGGCATAGAACAGGACATCGATGTCATGCTTCTCCATGACTTCGAAGACCTTCTCATAGACATCCTCATGTCCTTCGGGCTTGGGCATCTTGTAACGGCAGGAGCCCAGGAATGCGGACGGGGTTCTCTTGAGCAGCTCGATGCCCATCGGGTTGTCGAGATACTCATCGAGATCGACGAGCTTGTCCTGCAGGAAGCCCTCGATGCCGTGGATCATGCCATAGACATGCTCAGCGCCGAGCTCCTTTGCGCCGGAGTAGACACCGGCAACCGAGGAGTTGATGACGGCGGTGGGGCCGCCGGACTGTCCAACTACTACGTTCTTCATTTTGATTTCCTCCATCAGAAATGATTTGATTTCCTGCGCCGCTTTTCCCCTCACGTGTTGGGCAAAAGATGCGCCTCGTGTATTATAGCAAATCTTGCGCAAAGCGTGTTGGCCAATTCTTCCGTCTTTCCGGGCACGAAAAGACAGGTCGCTGCGGCCTGTCTTTGATATTTTCTGTTCTCTTTTTGTGCTGCTTACTGTTTTGTAAGGAACGGCAGCAGTACCTTGTTCCAGTACTCCTGAAGAATCGGATCCGTTGCGCGGTAGATCTCATGAGGCGCATTCTCGACCCGCACAAGTTTTACCTTATCGGATCCCTTCGCATACGCTTCCTGCCCTTTGGGCGGGATCAGCCTATCACTCCCTGCCTGCACCAGCAGCGTATCCGCCTTTATCTTTTTCAGGTTTTCCTTCCTTTTCGCGTCCCGGATCATGTCGTCGAAGGAAACCGCGCTGTTGACCGTGGCACCAGACATCTGAAGCTTTTCATCAGCCTGGCACTGACGGAACCAGTAGAGGTAGCGTGCCTCACAGTTGGTGCTCGCATCTGCAAAGTCCGGCTCCTGTTTGAACGGCCCGGCACCCGGCATGTAGTCGGATCCGTGGCCCCGCTTTTTCAGGTTCCGGATGACGGTCCTTGCAAGAAGATAGGGAGTCTTTCCGGAGTTCAGATCCAACATCGGCGAGGTGAGCACCGCCTTCGGGAAATCCTCCGGATAGAGCTCAATGTAACGGGATGCCACGCACCCTCCCATTGAATGACCGAACAGGATCCAGGTCCCCGTTCCCTGTCCGTGGACGTTGGCATAGACAAGCGGGCTCTTCTCAAAGACAATCGCATGTACGAACCGGTGAGCGTCCTCGACAAGATCGTGATAGTCCTCAATATTTACCTTGGAGGGATCGCTCGTCGAGCGATAGCTCCTTCCGTGCTCCCGCTGCTGCAGCAGGTAGACCTCGAAGCCGTTTAGCAGAAAGTAGTAGACCGTCTCATAGAACCTTCCGATTCCCTCGGTAAACCCGTGCAGGAGAACGATGGTCGAGGTGCAGGTATCATCCGCGTAGTGCTCATAGTACAGGCTCTGTCCCGGCACACGCTCAAAGGTTCCGGCTTCTCTCCTCTTTGCAAGGAAGGGAAGCACGATCTGCTCCATCTTCTCCTGATAATTGTCTTCCGTAATGAATTCCATGACGTTCCTCACCCCTGCTGCTCTGCTTTATTCTCCCGCGCGGCATTGATCGCTGCGATCTTTTCCACGTTTTCCCTTACGACATCATCGGTGAGTTTGAACTTCTTCTGAAACACGACGAGGGCCACGAAAAGAACCGCCATCGGAATGATGGTCATCAGAAGGCGAAGGCCTGTCAGCGTTGAAGCCGACTGCGCAGCCTGCTGTATTTCATCCGTTGCATTGTTGCCGTGCAGGCCGATGAGCTTGAGGCCAAGGCCTGCGATGGCGACCGCGATGCCGCTCGATGCCTTGACAACGAAGGTCTGCATCGAGAAGATCACGCTCTCCTCCCGGTGTCCGGTGCGGATCTGCCCGTAGTCCACGGAGTTCGAGAGGAACACGGTGGTGAGGACGGACAGCATGCCGTTTGCGGCAAAGATCAGGATCCCGGGGACAAGAAGTGCGGGAATGCTGTGGGCAAGGCCGAACGCCATGCAGAGAAGCAGCAGGATCACATACCCTCCGATCGCAAGGAGCAGGCAGAAGCGGAAGATCACCGTATTGTCGAGCTTTTTGCGAAGCAGCGGATAGAGCACCATCATGCCGAGGATCTGGCTCACGCCGCCGACCATCGTGAACAGGGTATAGGCGCCGCTCCAGGAAGTGCCGCCGAAATCATACTTGAAAAAGTAGATGACAAGGTTTGAGGTGATGTAGAGCGCCGTATCGATGAGGACAATGGAAAGCACGACGATAAGCGCCTGGTCGTTCTGAAAGAGCGACCGGAACATGCCCTTCACCGTCTGGGTCTCCATCGAGGAATCCGGACGCTCCCTTACGTTGGAAGCACACAGAAGTTCGGAGACCACGAAGAACACCGCGACAATGAGCGCGAAGATACCGAAGCCCCGCCGCTCATTGCCGGCACCGAGTGCCTGTACGGCGATCACGGTCAGGACCTGCACAATCGCGGAACCGAAGCCCGCGCAGGTTCTGCCGATGACGGAGAGATGCTCGGTATCCTTCGGCGTTGTGGTGATCGCCGGGATCATCGACCAGTAGGGGATATCCATCATCGTATAGGTGACACCCCAGAGCACGTAGATGATCGGGAAGAAGACCATGAGCCCCGCCCCGGACAGATTTGGCGCATTGAACAGCGCATAGAGGACGAAGGCATTCAGAACCGTGCCCGAGACGAGCCAGGGGCAGAACCTGCCGAAACGGGTCCTCGTCTTTGCGACAAGAACGCCCATCAGGGGGTCATTGGCGGCATCAAAGAACCTTGCCGCCATGAGGACGATGCCGACAAAGCCCGCATCGATCCCCAGAAGATCCTGATAGTAATACATGACATAGTTCGCAGACAATGCGTAGACCATGTCCTTGCCGACCGCGCCGATACCGAAGGCGGCCTTCTGCCTGAGTGAGAGCTGCATAGAGATAACCCCTCCCTAGACCGTGATGCCATCCAGCAGGATGTCCATCATGTCATTGAGCGCTTCCGTATAGCTCTCCCCCGCACTGTCTCCGCGGATGAAAGCCTCGATGGAAGCCGTGAACATCGTCTGCAGGATGCCGATATTGGCACTTTCCCTGATCCAGCCGTCCCGCTTGCCCTCTGCGATGAGGCGCAGAGTCGGTTCCCACCCGGTCTGCAGATACATGCGGACCTGGTCGTAGACCTCGGGATATTTCTCCTTCAGTCCGTCCATGCGGCCAAAATCAATGAGCCGGTATTCATCCGGCATGGCGATCATCACCTTCTTGAGTTTCTCGCGGGGAGACAGGGATCCATCCCGTATGACAGCAGCCTTTTCCCGGTAGATGTTCGCGAAGCCGTCGTCTACTACTGCCAGGAGCAGTTCCTCCTTTGAAGTGAACTCCGTGTAGATCGTCTTCTTGGAGATATGCATCTCATTTGCAATGTCCTGCATCGTGAACTTCAGGCCCTGCCGTGCATACATTCCAATGGCTGCGTCAATGATCTGTCCTCTGAGCTGCTTGTCCATGAGTCTCTCCTTGGAAACCCGTTTTCAGTTTACGGTTTCTATTGTAGAAACCGCCGGGTTTCCTGACAATGTGTATTCTGACCAACAGTATCCTATTTTCCTGTGCAGGTTGCCCTGCAAAGAATCGTTTTCAGTGCCGAGAGCACGGTGTCCATCTCTTCCATCGTATTCTCGGGTCCCAGGGTAAACCGAAGGCTTCCCCTGGCAAGTTCCTCATCCCCTGTCATCGCAAGGATCACATGGGAGGGGTTTACGGCTCCCGTCGTGCAGGCAGAGCCCGCACTTGCCGCAATTCCCTGCAGATCCAGGGATGCGAGAACAAGGTCCGAAAAGATGCCGGGAAAGGAGACAGAGACATTGTTGGAAAGTCTCTTCTCTCCCGGTGCGGGACCTGTCACATGCGCATGAAGGCTTTTCAGCCCCTCAAAGAGATGGCGCTGCAGTGTCCTCATCTTTGCATTGCTCTCTTCTCTTTCCCGGAACGTCTCCTTAGCCGCCGCGGCAAAGGAGACAATGGCAGGCACTGCCTCCGTTCCGGCACGCCGCCCTCTCTCCTGCATGCCGCCGCGAAGGAGAGCTCCGATGGAAATGCCGGGACGGATATACAGAAGCCCCGTCCCCTTCGGTCCCCCGATCTTGTGGGCGGAGACAGAAAGAAGATCGATCCCGTCCCGGGACACATCAAGATCGAGCTTTCCGAAGGCCTGCACCGCGTCCGTGTGAAACAGCGCCCCATGGCGGTGGGCGATGGAAGAAAGCTCCTGCACGGGCTCGATGGTTCCGACCTCGTTGTTTGCCGCCATGACGCTCACAAGAACGGTATCCCTGTGCTCCTGAAGATCCCTCTCAAGATCCTCCGGGGATACAAAACCGGAAGGATCCACCGGAAGATACGTCACAGTAAAACCACGCGTCTCCAGATACCCGGCGGTCCGAAGAACGGCCTCATGCTCGATGGACGAGACTATAAGATGCCCCTTTCCTGCGCCTTCCGCAGCGGCGACAAGTGCCTGATTGTCGCTTTCCGTCCCGCCGGACGTGAAAAAGACCCCGGAAGGGTCCGCGTGAAGGTACCCCGCAAGGCTTCTTCTTGCGCTCTCCAGAGCGCTCTTTGCCGCCCGTGCAATCCCGTAGGAGGCGCTCGCATTGCCGTAAAGCTCACGGCTTGCCTGCATCAGCGCATCGAGCGCGCACTCTTTCATCGGCTCTGTCGCCGCATGGTCCAGATAGATCATCGCATCCCTCATCAGTACTGCTTTCGAAGTCCCTTCGGATAATGGTTCTTCAGGACACCGCCGGATGCCTTCCCCCAGCCGATGGAATAGTGATCCACCAGGACAAGGACCCAGCCGGACAAAGAAGGATCGCAGGAAATGCTCTCCCCGTGAAGATACCCCGCGATGTCACTCGAATCCGCAGGAAGGTTTATGCTCTGCAGGACATCGCTTTCCGCAAGAAAGAGCGCGAGAGCATGGGACGGCTCAAACCGCTCCTTCTTTACCGTGCCAAGATCAAGGCCTGCCCGAAGGACCTTGAGTCCCGTAAGATCCGGGAGCGGGCAAAGATACAGCTCATCCGAAAACGAGAGGACATGCCCCTGCAGGCGCTCCCCGGCGCAAGGTGCAAGGCTCTCCTTTGCAAAACGCTGGAACAGAAGATCCTTTCCGCTGTCTTTCCTTCCTTTACGTCGTTCCATCTTCTGCCTCCCCGCGGCGCATCATGGCGATGAAATGTCCCTCTCCCTCCAGCCTGTGCGGATAGAGCCGGATGCAGGAAGAAAGGCTCTCTTTTATGCTTTCCGGAATCGGAACGCCGCAGACTAAATCACCGGCAAGTCTTCCATCCCCGTGGGAGAAGCCCCAGGTATCAAAGACAGGGTTCCAGGGTATCAGGTGGAACTCCGGATTTTCTGTCAGAAACAGGGCAATCTGCTCCTCGTCCTCTTCCGGTGCAAAGGTGCAGGTGGAATAGATAAGGGTCCCGTTCCAGGAGAGCATGGACGCCGCAGCAGGAAGAAGTCCCCTCTGTATGTCCGCACACCCGGAAATCTTCTCCTCGGACCACTGGGTGATTGCCGCCTCTTCCTTTCGGAACATCCCCTCGCCGGAGCAGGGGGCATCAAGGAAGATCCGATCGAACATTCCGGGGAAGTGCTCCGCAAGAGCCTGAGCTGCCATCGAGGTCACAACGTCATTTCCGATTCCCATGCGCTCGATGTTCTGGGAGAGAATCCTGGCCCTTGCAGGATCAATCTCATTGGAGACAAGAAGTCCCTTTCCCTTCATCTTCGATGCGATCTGCGTGCTCTTGCCTCCCGGTGCCGCGCAAAGATCCAGGACCTTCTCGCTATCTTTCATGTCCGCGCAGCCGACCGCCGCCACTGCCATCGCCGAGGCCTCCTGCATGTAGTAAAGACCTGCGTCATGATAGGGGTGACGCCCCGGGGCATCGGATGCATCGACGTAAAACCCGCTCTCCTCCCAGGGAATCGGGGTCAGGGCAAACGAGGAAAGAGCCCGGAACGCTTCCACGGAGATCTTTGCCGTATTGACGCGAAGGCAGCGCCGGTACGGTCTCTCATAGGATGAAAAGAAGGCAGCGGCATCGGAACCAAGCTGTCTTTCCATGCGGGACACAAAGCCCTGCGGCAGATCATCTTTTGTCATGGCAGCTTCCTCCCTTCTTCCTGCTCTTTCCTGTCGTTTTCTTTCGAACCGAGAACCCGAAGGTGCCAAGCTTCTCGCCGAGGGCATAGTAAGCTCCGTGGGAGTAGGCCACAAAATCTGCCTTCTCAAGGCAAAGCCTCCCCTTCTCATCGACAAGAGAGGCGTCAATATTGGAAGAGGTGACTCTCCCGAGGAACAGGTCGTGGGTCCCAAGGCGCAAAATCTGCTCCACCCTGCAGCCAAGGCAGACGGGGCTTTCAAGAAGTCCCGGGGCTCTGACGCCCTCGACTTTAATCGGGGTAAGGTGCAGGCGCTCGAACTTGTCCACGTCCCGTCCGGATGCCACACCGCAGTAATCGGCAGCGGTCAGGAGTCTTTTTGTCGTCAGGCACACGCAGAACTCGCCGCTCTTTTCGATGATGTCATGGCTGTAGCGGGACGGCCTTATGGAGACCTGCACCATCACGGGATCCGAGCAGCAGGTGCCCGCCCAGGCGGCGGTCATGATGCTGCACTTTTTCGTATCCGGGTGATCCGGGTCATATTCCTCCATAGCCCCGGTGACAAGCACCGCGGGCAGGGGATTCAAAAGGTTTGCGGCGCGCCAGGTCAGGCGCTTTGTGTTCTCTTCCATCAGTCGGTCCGGATCCTGTCTCTCATATATTTGGTAAGTACGATGCTGCCGCTCTCCAGTGTCTTCGGTACATCGATGATCCGCTGGTTGCTGCTTCCGCGAAACTCCAGCGTGATGTCCTTCTTTGCGGCGACAAATTCACCGTCCACGAGAACGTCGATGTTCTTCAGCATCGGCAGGGTGTCCTCGCTGTGGCAGCGTTTATTCTCCGGGTCCATCAGCTCCTCGAAGGTATAGCCCGAGTAGCACCAGATGGTCGCCTTCGGCACTTCCCTCTTTACGCGCTCCACAAACGGCCGCAGTTCCTTCTGGTTGACCACCTCCATCGGCTCCCCGCCAAGAAGGGAGAGACCGTCGCAGTAATCCTCCTTCAGGGACTCGATCACCGTGTCCGCGATCTTTTCCGTGAACGGCTCTCCGTAATTGAAATCCCAGGCGACCTCATTGAAGCAGTCCTTGCAGTGATGAGTGCACCCCGAGACGAAAAAGCTCGTCCTGCACCCGACCCCGTTTGCGATATCGGCGTAATAGATTTTAGCCACGTTCATTGAAAATTACCCTCCGACTGCACTTGTTTCCAAAAGTATAGCACATTACAATCCTTGTATTGCCTAAAAGGAGTGTTCCATGAATTCATCAGATAAAGTCATAAGCCTTGAAATCCGCTACATCCTGCTCATGATGACGAGCTTTCTCACGGTCTGTGTCTACACCGCCTACGCTACCTGGTTCTTCCAGAGTCTCGGCTTTTCCGCACACATCATCGGTGTCCTCTCGGCGACAGCCGGCGTCGGTGCCGTAGCGGTATCGACGATTCTCGGGCGTCTGGTCGACCGCAGCAGCTTCCTTACCTGGAAAAAGGTGCTGGCCCTGCTTCTTACGGTCCTTGTCGTCCTCTTATCTGCCCTGTTTTTCATCCGCAGCGTTCCCGTTGCAGCCTGTGCCTTTCTGTTCGTTCTCATTGCGGGCAATGCCTCTCTTCCGTTCTTCAACAGCATCAGTGTCTGTCTTGACATCCCGTTTGGTCCCGCAAGAGCCCTGGGGTCTCTTGCCTATGCGCTGACCGGAATTCTCCTGGGATCCGTGCTGCCCGTCTACGGAAAACCGGGACTTCTCACGGTCGCCATCTTGGGAAGCGCGCTGGGGCTTGTCGTCCTTGCCACCATCCCGGAGGGAGAAAAGCCAAGGCTTCCGGAAACAGCCGGTAAATCCACACAAAAGCCCGACTTTCCGCTCTCCTTTCTTCTCGTCGTCATCGGAGGATCACTTCTCATGGTGATGCACTCCTCGATCAACACGTACATTCTCCTGGCTCTTCAGGAAGTCGGCGGGAATGAGGGGAGCCTCGGGATCGCCACCGCAATCTCTGCAGGCACCGAGGTGGTGGTGCTCCTGCTCTACGGAATCATTGCAAGACATCTGAAAAGCCGCACCCTCCTGATTCTGAGCGGCATCTTCTATACCATTCGCGGCGTATTCCTCTTCCTCGCCGCATCTCCGGTGCAGATCTACCTGGAACAGTTCCTCGAGGCACCCTCCTACGGCTTCTTTGCCGGGGCTTCCGTGTACTACACGAACGAGGTCTGCAGGAAAGAGGACCGGCAGCTGGGACAGAGCATCATCGGCTCCACATTGATGGTTGGACAGGTCGTCGGCAACATCATCGGCGGAATCTGTGCGGATCTTCTCGGCGCAAGGCATATGCTGGGACTGTTATCTATCCCGGCCTTTATCGGAACACTGTTCATCATCGCCGCAAAGAGCAGCCCGAAGAGCGCAAAGACCGCCTGACAGAGACTGTTATTCCCTGTACGATCTTTATTTCGTTGTTTTTTCAACATACTTTCTTCCTGAACGGACGTATCCTTCCTCTCGTACAGACAAGGAGGACAACGTCATGCAGGAAGAGAAAACCGAAAAACTGAAAACCTATCTTCGCCGCCTTGATGCGGGCGAAGATCTTGAAAGCGTAAGGAAAGACTTTGTCGCAAACTTCAAGGACGTCTCAGCCGAGGAGATCATGAGTGCAGAGCAGTCTCTCATCTCAGAGGGCGTACCGGTATCGAAGGTCACAAACCTCTGCGATATCCACTCGGCTCTCTTTGAAGGGAAGACCTGCGCCGCGAACGAGAACATCCCGGCGATCTTCCTTACAGGGCACCCGCTGAACATCCTGACGAGGGAAAACGAGGAGATCGAAAAGAGACTGGACAAGACAGAGCGCGATCTTGCATCAGGTGATGCGGCAGTGATCACGGAGGATGTGAAAGAGCTCACAGAAGCCTCCCGCCACTACGACAAGAAGGACCAGCTCCTTCTCCCCGTATTAAAGCGCGCCGGCGTGCCGGGTCCCTCCGATGTCATGTGGGACGTGGACGGACAGCTGAGAAAAAGCGCCGTGCTCCTCTCGAAACAGGCATCAGCAGGGAACATCGATGCCGACGGCATCAAGGATCTCGTACAGCGCATGAAGGAGATGATCCACAAGGAAAACAGCATCCTCTATCCCATGTGTGAGAAGAAGTTCACAAGACCCGACTGGCAGGAGGCAGCTGCCAATTTCCCGAAATTCGGTTACAGCTACCTGACAAACGTCCCTCTCTGGAGTGAAGCCCTTGACATGGACACTGTCCCTTCCGTGGAGCTCCTCGATGAGGCGCATCTGCATCTTCCGGGCGGAGAGCTGACTTTGAAGGAACTTGCAGGAATCCTGAAGACCCTGCCTCTGGAGCTTACCTTCATCGACAGGGACAATGTCGCCCGGTACTTTAAGGACGGCGAGCTCTTCCCCCGTCCGACCTCCGAGCTTGGCCACGACGTCTTTGACTGCCATCCTCCGAAGGCCCGTCCCATCGTAGAGACCGTACTGGACGAACTGAGAAGCGGCAAGCAGGATTCCGTCTCCTTTGTTGCAGACAAGCACGGCAGAAAGGCCTATGTCCGCTACCTTGCTGTCCGGGGGCAGCAGGGCGAGTACCTCGGAACACTGGAGGCCGTGGAGGACATCTCGGAGATCCCGACGATCTGAATGCTCCATCAGCAAACGCAATCTACAAGCCAGGGCCTGGGTCCTGCCTGAAACGGCGAAAGCCGGCAGACCTGAAACTTCGTCTGCCGGCTTTCGCCATTTCGTAACCTCTGGGAGGACTTGTTACCGTTCTCTACTGATTGTCTTCACTTCTCTTCTTTCTCCGGTACAGACCGCAGCCCGTGATGGTCATCACACTGACCAGGATCAGAATGAGATAGAGCGGAAGCCTGGAATCATCTCCGGTCTTCGGGGATGCGGTGTTGTCATCTTCCTCATCACCTTCGACCTCTTCCTGGCCCTCTGCCTGGTCTCCGGACTCTTCATCGAACGGAGCCTCGACAACATCTCCGCTCTCCTCGTCCTCAAAGGTATCCGAAGGAGCCGAAGGTGTTTCAGGCGTATTCGGCGTTTCCGGAGTATTCGGAGTATTGGGGGTCGGGGTCTCCGGAGTGTGAGGCACTTCCGGCGTGTAGGTGTTTGTAAACACGATCTTCGGATCTTCCGAGACCGCTGCCGAAAGCGTCCCGTCCCCGTTATCCGTTACCGTAACCGTAACCGTGTAAACCGTGCTGTCATAGGTGATCCGGTCCTCGGAGCCTTTGACCTCATCGACCGTATAGGTGAAGGTCTTTCCGGCATCCGATACCGTGTACGAAATCGGTGCAAAAGTGATTCCGCCATTCACATCGTTGGTCACGCTCTGGATCAGGGTCCCGTCTTCGCTCTTCAGCTCAAAGCCGAACTCGCCCTTTGCAAGATCCCTGTTCTTCAGGACCTTTCTTCCGGTGATTACGGCTGTCGCATTCGTCGTGGTGTAGGTGTTCGTAAAGTTCAGTGCGTCCGCACCGCCCTGTGCAGTCGCGGTCAGGTTCCCCTTTCCGTCGCCCGTAACATCTACGACGACCGTGTATGTTCTGGTGTCATAACTGATGCCCGGCTGGCTTCCCTTTGTCTCGCTTACCGTGTAGGTATGCCGTCCGACATCGGCCTGCGTGTAGCTGATCACCGGATAATCAATGGTGCCGTCTGCATTGCTTCCTGCCGTGTAGGCTGTACCGTCATCACCTGTGATCGTGAAGCTGTATCCTGCAGGTGTCAGGCCATTGTCCGGGTTGTCATTCTTCAGGGTCTTCGTCCCGGCAAAGGTGATGCTTGTCTTTGCCCCGTAGGTGTTTGTAAAGCTCAGCGCATCGGCATCATCGCTTGCCTGTACGTTCAGAGTGCCGTCCCCGTTGTCCGCCACCTTGACGGTCACGGTATAGGTCTGGGTGCTGTAGGTTACGCCCTCGATGGTTTCACCTGCGTGCTTCTCGCTCACCGTATAGGTGTGGATACCGAGATCCGACAGATCATAATGGATCGCCGGATACCCGATGGTGCCATCCTTTCCGCTCATCGCCGTAAGAACGTTGCCGTCCTCGTCTGTGATTGTAAAGAAGTACCCTTCCGGTGTGATCTTTCCGGCTGCTGCATTGGCCAGCGTCTTGGTGCCATGGAAGGTGACGCTTCCGGCAGCTGAATAAACATTGGTGAAGGTTGCGTCAGATCCTGTGCCGGATACTGCAGCAGAAAGATTGCCGCTGCCGTCATCGGTTACTTCAACCGTGACGTCCTTCGTGCTGGTATCGTACGTCACACCGCCGGCGTTCCCCGCGTCCTCGGTAATTGTGTAACGATACGTCCCGGCCTTGTCATACGTGATCGAACCGAAGTTCACGGCTGATCCGTCATTGGTCTTTACTGCACTGATCGCAGCTGAGGTTGTTCCGGCTTTATACGTATTCCGGAACGTCGCTGCTTCGCCATCGCCTGCAACAGAGGCATTGAGATTGCCCTTGCCATCATCGGTGACCGTAACCGTGACGTCCTTCGTGCTGGTATCGTACGTCACACCGCTGACGCTGCCCGCATCCTCGGTAATCGTGTAATGGTATGTCCCGGCCTTGTCATATGTGATCGAGCCGAAGTTCACAGCCTTTCCCTTGTTGGTCACTGTGAACTTGCCGTCCTTTGCTCCTTCCGGCATCGGAGCATTGTCCCTGGCTGTCAGCGTAAAGCTGAACTCGCCATCCTTCAGGGCTCTGCCCGTCAGGTTCTTTATCGCGCTGATCGAGGCTGTCGTCGTATCGGTCTTGTACGTGTTGTTAAATGTCGCAGCTTTGCCGTCGCCTGCAACAGAGGCATTGAGATTGCCCTTGCCATCATCGGTGACCGTAACCGTGACGTCCTTCGTGCTGTCATCGTAGGTCACACCACCAAGTTTTCCGTTTACTTCCGTGATTGTATAGCTGTAAGTCCCGGCCTTGTCATATGTGATCGAACCGAAGTTCACAGCCGTTCCATTGTTGGTAACGGTAAGCTTGCCGTCCTTTGCTCCTTCCGGCATCGGTGCGTTGTCCTTCGCCGTCAGCGTGAAGCTGAACTCGCCGTCCTTCAGTGCTCTGCCTGTCAGGCTCTTTACTGCACTGATCGCAGCTGAGGTTGTTCCGGCTTTATACGTATTCCGGAACGTCGCTGCTTCGCCATCGCCTGCAACAGAGGCAGTGAGGTTGCCCTTGCTATCATCGGTGACCGTAACAGTGACGTTCTTCGTGCTGGTATCGTACGTCACACCGCCGACGCTGCCCGCATCCTCAGTAATCGTGTAGCGATACGTCCCGGCCCTGTCATACGTGATCGAGCCGAAGTTCACAGCCGTTCCCTTGTTGGTGACGGAGAACTTGCCGCCCTTTGCCCCTTCCGGCATCGGAGCATTGTCCTTGGCTGTCAGTGTAAAGCTGAACTCGCCGTCCTTCAGGGCTCTGCCCGTCAGGCTCTTGACTGCACTGATCGCAGCTGAGGTTGTTCCGGCTTTATACGTATTCCGGAACGTCGCTGCTTCGCCATCACCTGCAACAGAGGCATTGAGATTGCCCTTGCCATCATCGGTAACCGTAACCGTGACGTCCTTCGTGCTGGTATCGTAGGTCACACCACCAAGTTTTCCATTTACTTCCGTGATTGTATAGCTGTAAGTCCCGGCCTTGTCATACGTGATCGACCCGAAGTCTACAGCCGTTCCATTGTTGGTAACGATAAGCCTGCCGTCCTTTGCACCTTCCGGCATCGGAGCATTGTCACTAGCTGTCAGTGTAAAGCTGAACTCGCCATCCTTCAGGGCTCTGCCCGTCAGGCTCTTTACTGCGCTGATCGAAGCTGATGTCGTTCCGGTCTTGTACGTGTTGTTAAATGTCGCATCTTTGCCGCCGCCTGCAACAACAGCGCTCAGTGTGCCATCGCCGTTGTCTGTGACTGTTACCGTGACGTTCTTCGTGCTGGTATCGTAGGTCACACCGCTGACGCTGCCCGCATCCTCGGTAATCGTGTAGCTGTACGTCCCGGCCCTGTCATACGTGATCGAGCCGAAGTCTACAGCCGTTCCCTTGTTGGTGACGGAGACCTTGCCGTCCTTTCTTTACTGCACTGATCGCAGCTGAGGTTGTTCCGGCTTTATACGTATTCCGGAACGTCGCTGCTTCGCCATCGCCTGCAACAGAGGCATTGAGATTGCCTTTGCCATCATCGGTGACCGTAACGGTGACGTTCTTCGTGCTGTCATCATAGGTCACACCGCTGATGTTCCCGGCATCCTCGGTGATCGTATAGCGATACGTCCCGGCCTTGTCATATTTGATCGAGCCGAAGTTCACAGCAGTTCCGTCATTGGTTACGGTGAGCTTGCCGTCCTTTGCACCTTCCGGCATCGGAGCGTTGTCCTTGGCTGTCAGCGTAAAGCTGAACTCGCCGTCCTTCAGAGCTCTGCCGGTCAGGCTCTTTACTGCGCTGATCGAAGCTGAGGTTGTTTCGGCTTTATACGTATTCCGGAACGTCGCTGCTTCGCCATCGCCTGCAACAGAGGCATTGAGATTGCCCTTGCCATCATCGGTAACCGTAACCGTGACGTCCTTCGTGCTGGTATCGTACGTCACACCGCTGACGCTGCCTGCGTCCTCGGTAATCGTGTAGCGATACGTCCCGGCCCTGTCATACGTGATCGTGCCGAAGTCTACAGCCGTTCCATTGTTGGTAACAGTAAGCTTGCCGTCCTTTGTACCTTCCGGCATCGGAGCATTGTCCTTCGCCGTCAGCGTGAAGCTGAACTCGCCGTCCTTCAGGGCTCTGCCGCTCAGGCTCTTTACTGCACTGATCGAAGCTGTCGTCGCACCAGCACTGTACTTGTTTTCAAACGTCGCATCTTTGCCGTCGCCTGAAACTGTCGCGCTAAGCGTGCCATCGCTGTTTTCGATGACTGCAACTGTGACATCCTTTGTATTTTCATCGTATGTCACACCATCAAGGCTGCCTTTGACCTCCTTGATCGTGTAGCTGTAGTTCCCGGCCTTGTCATACGTGATCGAGCCGAAGTCTACAGCCGTTCCCTTGTTGGTAACGGTAAGCTTGCCGTCCTTTGCTCCTTCCGGCATCGGAGCATTGTCTTTGGCTGTCAGCGTAAAGCTGAACTCGCCATCCTTCAGGGCTCTGCCCGTCAGGCTCTTTACTGCGCTGATCGAGGCTGTCATTGTTTTCGGCTGTCTCGTCGTATTATTGAAGGTCGGTACGGTGCTCAGCGGAGTTCCTGTGCAGGCTTCATTATCGTAGTATTCCTTGGACACAACCTCGACACCGTAGACGTTCTGGCCGTTCTTGGACTCACGGGTTCCCTTGATGACGATCTTTGCGAAGTAAGCGGTCGGATCTGTTGTGTAGACGGTATTCGTCCCATTTGAGGAAATGGTGACCGTTCCGTTATTGCCAGACTGCTCCGTGATCTTATAGTAGTAGGTCTTTGTCTGGTCTGTAAAACTGCCATCATTGTTGTCATTGTAGTTCAGCGTACCGAAATCTACGCTTGAACCATTGTTCGTAGTGCTTGCAATCTGGTTCCAGGTACCATCGTTCTGCTTCTGGTACAGGTTGAAGTTAAATCCCGAAACAGTTGCTTCCTTGCCGTCGATGGTCTTTCTGGCTTCTAGCTTTGCCGTTGTGCCATGGAAAACGTCCGGCAGATTTCCGTTCGTAAAATGCCATTCACAACCAAGATTTACCTGATTTGCTACAAGCCAGCCGCCGCCTACATCTGATACATTGACAGTTGCATTGGGTGCGAGCAGAATACCGCAGAAGTTACTCAATGAAACCGATGTAGCCTTTGGCATTGCGAAAATCAACTGTTCTGCGAGATCCTGGCTATCCTTCGTGGACAGTCCGGCAAGTGAATCGCTTGTGTAACTTGTTCCGTCATTGACAATCTCGTACTTTAATACCCGGGCATCTGTGCTTTCTGCATAGTTGAATACGATGGTCTGATTCGAGTGCTTCTTGATTGTGACATACTGCGCTTCTTTGCCAAATGCTGCTTTCAGCGCCGGATACCTGTCGACCTGTACATAGTAGGTGCCGGCACCGCAGTCCGTAAAATCAAGCACGAATTTGCCATGATCCGTAGGAAGGTCATCATAGGATTCCAGGGAGTCGTCCGTCAGCTTCTGGTCCTTTACATGACCCAGCATCTGATCGATCGTCGCATCAATCGTTGCTTCATCTTCAATAATGAACTTGAGATTCCCGTTCGTTGAATGGGAGAGCTTGCTTTGCGCAGCTTCCGTGCAGGTGATAACCATCGGCTGATTCTTGATCTGAAGGGATCCGATCAGATTTCCGACAATGCTTGCACCGCTCTCACTGCCCTTGGCCTTGTCCGTAATTCCGGTCTGACTGAGATTCGTTGCATCCAGTGTCTTTACCGCAAAGTTCGTCTCGGCATCACCGCCGCCAGTCTGCACCCAGGTGTTTGCCGTAATGCCGTAATACCAGGCCTGTCCCAGAAGTGTTCTGGTATTGATTGATGTACCAGCTTTACCATTGACCTTTTTACTGACTTCCTGACTGGAAATCCTCCAGGCACTTTGGAACCAATCGGTAAAATGCGCCTGCTTTTGTTGTGTCTTTTGTCCTATTTTTCTCCATTTTGTCTTCTATTTTTGTGCAGATTGTCCGATTTTTCATCAAAAAGAACGGCCCACTGTTGTTTCGAGTAAACGCTTAACAACAGCGAGCCAGTCTGAGTTTTTTGGGGAAATTACGAGTCTTCGGTACTGTTAGTGGGTAACATCCCAGGACGGTGCTCCGGAGGGATCCCCCTCCAGCAGGAAGACGATTGATAAATTCATACTGGAAAAGCC
>OMXP01000143.1 GCA_900315055.1 uncultured Lachnospiraceae bacterium | reverse complement strand
ACGAGTATGACAAAGTTCACGTTAACGTTTGAACCGCCGTGTACCGAACGGTACGCACGGTGGTGTTGGAGGCGGGTGAAATCCCCGTCTACCAGATTGCACGCTGATCTTCAGCCTGGACCGGTTTCTGATGCCTCAGCTCCCGATCGGAATCAGCACCTGCAGGGTGAACAGATGGTCGGCTGTCGAGATCTCCATGTGCCCGTGGTATTTCTCTGCAACGTACCGGATGCTGGAGAGACCGAAGCCGTGGTTTGCCGTATCCTTCTTCGTGGTCTTCGGGAGAAAACCCGCTCCTTCTGCCGTTGTAAGATCCGGCCCCTCATAGGGATTGATGACCTGAATGCTCACAGAGTCGCGGGCCCCGGCAATCGAGAAGGAGATGACGCGCATCTTCTCGTCGTCAAACTGCGATACATACTCGATGGCGTTGTCGATCGCATTCCCGAGCATCGCGTACAGGTCCGTCACGTGGATGAAATCGATGTTGACATGGTTTACGGAACAGGAAAGGGAGATGTTCTTCTCCTCGCAGAAAAGACCTTTCTCCGCAAGAATCGTGTTGATGACCTGATTGTCGCTGTGCACGAGGTTCTGGTAAAAGAGAATGTCCTTCTGTGCCTTTTGGATATAGGCTTCGCGCTCATCGTCCGAGGCCATCTGAAGGGCCTTCAGCTGATGCTTCAGGTCATGGCACTTGCGGTTGATGATCTCCACGGTCTGCCGGGACATCTCATAGTAGCGGTCACTGCTTCGAAGCGTCTGTTCCAGCAGGGCGTTCTGGAGAAGAAGACTCCTTGAGCGGAGCAGGCTGTACTCGATGATGAGAATGAAGATCGAAAAGGACAGCTCCACGAGAGTGATCGAGAGATCACCGCTCTTCAGGTTTTTGCTGAAGGTGTTCTGGCAGTAGAAGATGCTGACGATGGTCAGGGCAAAGAGGAGCAGATAGAAGACGATGGATCCGGCATCGTCTTCAAACAGCGTGTGATCTGCCAGATGGAGGGGCCGCCGGAAGACTTTCCAGACCGGAAGGTATACCAGAAGACAGCAAAGAGCGGCGGAAAGGATATACAGTACCAGATGCTCCCGGAGCGACGGAAACAGGGCACGGGCGATGGTCTCGTGGAGAACCACGTAGACAATGATCTGGGTGGCAAAGGCAAGAATCAGAAGGAACAGGACATTGCACCAGCCGGTATCAAAGCAGACCTTTGCACAGCACAGGACCGCGAAGGGGATGAGCACATACCAGAAGGCAAGAAGGTTTGGAAAGCGCGGCGCGTCCTTGCTCTGAAAGATCGGAAAATAGGAAATCGCCAAAAGGCAGCAGAGCGCCATGCAGAGGCTGATGCGCTGCAGAAAGCGGGGCTTCTTTTCCGCAAAGGGCACGAGGAAGATCAGCATGGCGGCAAAGAGCTCCAGGGGAAAACGAAGCTCCTCAAAGATCAGAACCGGTGTCATTTCGATAAACCTCCGATGTATCTGGTAAAGGCAGAGAGAAATTCCTGCTTTTTGCCGCGGCTGATGCGAAGAAGATCGCCGCCTACAACAAGGTCGTCCCCGTGCATGGAATCCACGAAGCGAAGATTGACAAGATAACTTGCCGAGCAGCGTGCAAAGGGAAGGTCCGAAAGTTTCGGCTCGATATCCCGGAGCGATGCCCTTGCGCGAAGATTTCCGTTTACGGTGTGGAAGATCACGTAGTGCAGCTGTGATTCAATGTAACGGATATCGGAAGCTGCAATCTGCATGGTGCCGTCCGTGGTACGGATGGCGATCCGGCGGTCAAGACCTGCACAGATATAGCGCATGGCCTTCATCATCTTCAGGCGAAATTCCGGATAGGAGACGGGTTTTACGATGTAATCCACCGCATCCACGGAAAACCCGTCGAGGGCGTACTGGGGCATGTTGGTGACAAACATCAGAACCACATCCGGGTCACGCTCCCGCAGCTTTTTCGCCGCATCAATCCCGCCAAGGCCCGGCATGTCGATGTCCAGAATGATCAGCTGGTACTCGTACCGGTACGATTTCAGGAATGATACCGCATCCTCAAACAAGGCGATGTCACAGTCTTGTCCTTCTTCCGCAAAGTACTTTCGAACGAGAAGTTCGACGCTTCTTCGATCCTTCGAATCATCATCCACAATCGCGATCTTCATTGTACTAAACCGCTGACGCGGTAGCTATAGCTCCCGGTAAACTAATTGGAGCCTATCATTCATGCCCGCCTGCAGGTTGTAATGCCTGCCGGTGG
>OMXP01000046.1 GCA_900315055.1 uncultured Lachnospiraceae bacterium | reverse complement strand
TGGAAGCAACACCGAAAGCGATGACGCCCAGGGTGCTGCGATCGTAGATCGCCTGAAACAGTCAGGTCAGACGCAGGGCAGCCTGATGGTCGGCGATGGCCTGTTCAACGGAACGAAGATGCAGGAAGCGCTGAAGGATTCCGGAATGACAATCCAGAACACCAACCTTGCCGGCAGGCAGACCGCTGATGTTCACGCAGATCACAAACTCGATCCCGAAAGTGGAAAGCTCATTGAGTGCGCCGGAGGCCAGAAACCGCTTACCAGCAAACGTTATTCCAACGGGCAGACACGAAGTCTAATGTGCCTTGGCACCTGCATGACCTGCCCTCACTACCGTGAGTGCTACAGCAACAGGCGCAGGAAGCAGCATCAGGAAGCGTTGAACAAGGCCAAACAGGCAGGAAAAACATCTGCCGATGTCCATGTCGACATGCTTACCTCACTGAAGTCGAACCTGAGAGCATCTCGCAAGGCGGTGGAAAAACTCTTTCCATCTCAAGGGGGTAATTACACCCTGCAGACGGTTTGATCGGCAGGAGTAATGGGAATTCTCCCGTATTCCTGCACTAATCCACTGGTTTGGGAAAGCATGGTACGAAAGCGGAAGCAATCGCTCCACCGGAATGCCAACCCTGATCTGGAGTTGTTCGACAATGCCAAATCAGCTGACAGTAACCTGACAATTTAAGTTTTCAATGGACAGAAGGGACCTCTCAAGATCCCTTTTGTCCACGGCATCATGTCATTAAAACATCCCGCTCTGGTGCTGCTGTTTTTACACCAGGCGGGACATTTTGAGTTTTATAATATTGGCCTTCTCCATCTGGAAGTTCTTTGAGTCCTTACTGATCAGTGTACGACCTCCACATAGTCTCCCTGGCTCCGGATCCACATGTCGATGCCCTTGCCGAAGACCTCGGCGGTTACCGTGTAGGTATGGCTCTCTTCGTCGTAGTCCAGCACCTGAGCGGTGGGGAGACGATCGAGTACGGCATCGATGTCCGGTCCCCTGTACAGGAACTTGACTCTCTGGAGCTTGCCGCCGTACATGAACTGGATCCTCTTCCGGAATTCGCCTTCCTCGAAGCGGTCGCGATAGGGGATATGGAACTTCTCTCCGGTCACCGTGAGTTTCTGAATCCGGTCAATCCGATAGATGGTCGGGAACGGGTCGTCCTTCTCATCGAAGTCGCTGCGAACGTTCGGATCATCGATGAACGCGGTGAGATAGAAGTAGTACTCCGAAAACATGATCGCGACGGGCTTCAGGCGTCTTGTGACCACGGAGTGGTCCTTGATCCTTTTGTAGTCGACCTCGATGATGTTGCCGGAATGGCAGGCCTGTCCGAGCTCCCAGATGGTGTCGATGAACTTCGACTTGTGACGGGGTTCGACGTAGTGGAATTCCTCGTTCTTGATGAGGTCCTGGACGAGCTGCTGGTTGGTCTTCGGCACACAGTTGCTGATCAGCTTGTCGAGCATGCCGGTCATGTCTTCCTTGACGAAGGCTCTGCTGTCGAGGAGGATCTTGCAGAGGGCGAGCACCTCGCCGTTCGAGAGCTTCATGCGATAGATCTGCTCGAGGCGGTAGCCCTTCTTTTCCCTGTCGTAGATGACAGTGTTCATGAATCCGGTGCGGCTTGCCTCCTCATCGAGATACATGCGGATATCGTCAATGTCGCGCTGAATGCTGCGCTCATTCACATGGAACCGCAGGGCCTCCTGCGTCTTGTTTACGATGTCCCCGCTGACCAGCTTTGTATAGATGCCAAGAATCCGCTCGATCTTGTCGCTTCTGACTTCTTCTTCCATACCAGTACCCCTTTCCGGCGTCTGCCTTGTTTCTGTCCTCATTGTAGGAGGGCAGAGTGACACATCCTGTCACTGACCCGGAACGTTCCTGCGGATTTTCCCCTTCGGGGACTATTGTAGCAGATCTCTCTGCCGAATATCTCACGCGCGAATGAGTGGATTCCTGCGTACTGTCGGAAACGACAAAGGACGCAGCAACCTGGCCGCGTCCTCTTTGTTTCTGATTCTTCTTTTGTTTTACTGGTGCTTCTGTCTGTTACTTCCCGTTGTGCTCCCGGATTCTCTTCTCGATCGCATCGGTCAGGGCATCCATGCCCTCACCGGTCACGGCGGAGACGGGATAGATCTCTGCTTTGTCGTTCTGTTCCCGGATGTTCCGCTCGGCACTTCCGAGGTCAAAGTCGATGGACGAGAGTCCGTCGATCTTCGAGATGATGACAAGGTCTGCCTTCTGAAACAGGTGGGGATAGCGCTTTGGCATGTCGTCGCCGTCGGTAATGGAAAGGACCGCGATGGACAGGGCAGCACCGGTATCATAGGCCGGGGGACTCATGAGGTTTCCGACGTTCTCGAGGAACACCGCATCGAGGGGGTGGCCTGCAAAGCCGTCAATGGCCTTCCGGGACATGGTGGCATCGAGGTGGTACTTGCCGCCGGTGTCGAGGCACAGGACTTCATACCCTGCGTCCTCGAACTTTGCGGCATCGTGTCTGGCATCCCGGTCCGCTTCCATGACACCGCTCAGGATCCCGTGTTCCTTCAGGGTGGAGATGAGGCGAAGGAGTATCGCGCTCTTTCCGGATCCCGGAGCCGACATGATGTTGACATAGAAAAGACCGCTCTCTTTGAGCTCTTTCCTAAGAGCTGCCGCCTTTTCATCGTTCTTTCCCGCATCCCCTGCCTCGAGCAGGATAACGGGGATCCCTGTTTTCTCAGCCATGGTTCGTACCCTCCCTTCGGTATGGAACCATTTTAACGCAAAGGGGTAGCTGCCGCCATAAAATTACTCCTCCGTCCCTTGTCTTTTTGTTCTATACGTGCTATAACACTAATAAGATCAGTTCCGGAAGGAACGGGACGGAGGCGGCAACCTTTATGAAGAGAGATTATTATGAAGTCCTGGGACTCACCAAAGGTGCGTCTGACCAGGAGATTAAGAGTGCATACAGAAAACTGGCAAAGAAGTATCACCCGGATGTGAACCCGAGTGAGGATGCAAAGAAGAAGTTCGAGGAGATCAACGAGGCATACTCGGTACTCTCGGATCCGAAGAAGAAGCAGATGTACGATCAGTTCGGCATGGCGGCATTTGACCAGACGGCAGGTGCCGGTGCGGGAAATGGCGGCGGCAATCCGTTCTCCGGGTTCTCGGGATTTTCCGGAAACGGCGGGAACGGACATACGTACTACTACAGCTCCTCCGGCGGAAACGCTGCGGACTTCGGAGACATGTTCGGAGATATCTTCGGCGATCTGTTCGGAGGCGCAGGCGGTGCAAGGCGTGCTGCCGGTGGCGGCGGAGGCAGTGCGTTCCGCGGCTTCTCCGGTGCTGAGGCTGCTCCGGGTGAGGACATCACCCAGAACATCACCGTATCCTTCGAGGAGGCGGCATTCGGTGCGGATAAGAAGATCCGCCTGAGTGATCCTTCGACCGGCAGGATGGAGACCCTGGAGGTCCATATCCCGGCAGGGATCGAGGAGGGGCAGAGCCTTCGGCTTCGCGGCAAGGGCGGTGCCTCTGCCTTTGGCGGCGTTGCAGGAGATCTGTTCCTGAAGATCCACATCGAGCCGAGAGAGGGATACGAGCGTCAGGGAGCCGATGTGTTTGTCACCTGTGAGGTGCCCTTTACGACAGCCGTTCTTGGCGGCGAGGCAAGGGTACAGACCCTGTACGGAGATGTCATCTGCAAGATCCCCGAGGGGACGCAGAGCGGTTCGAAGATAAGACTCAGGGGCAAGGGTGTACCGATTAGGAACAACCCTTCCCAGCATGGCGATGAGTACGTCGTGATACAGATCCAGGTACCGAAGCATCTGTCCGAGGAATCCAAGGAAAAGCTTCGTGCCTTTGAGGAAAGCGTAAAAAAAGATAGGCGTGGCAGGTTCCACGCAGCCTGAAACAGGCAGGAGCGAAAGCCGGGGTGACCCGGCTTTTTGTTGTGGGAAGAAACAGGGCAAATGAAACAGGAGGGGACAACTGTGCATTGCCGGCACTCCCCAAAGCGTGGCAGAATACGGGGCGGAGGATAAAAATGGCCAAAGTACTGATGATCCAGGGGACAATGTCGAATGTCGGAAAGAGCGTTCTGACCGCAGGACTCTGCCGCGTGTTCAGACGGAAGGGTTACCGCGTTGCCCCCTTCAAGTCCCAGAATATGTCCCTGAATTCCTATGTCACAAGAGACGGCGGCGAGATGGGCCGCGCCCAGGTGATGCAGGCGGAGGCGGCCGGGATCGAGCCGGACGCCAGGATGAACCCCATCCTGTTAAAACCGACAGGGGACATGACAAGTCAGGTCATCGTAAACGGAAAAGCCCGGGTGATGATGCCAGCAAAGGAGTACTTCTCCTACCGGAAGACCCTCGTCCCCGAGGTCCTGTCCTCGTTCCGGTACCTTGCGGAGCGCTCGGATCTGATATTGATCGAGGGCGCGGGCTCCCCTGCGGAGATCAACCTGATGCAGGACGATATCGTAAACATGGGCCTTGCCCGCCTCGTAGGAGCCCCCGTCCTTCTTGTCGGTGACATCGACCGGGGAGGCGTGTTTGCGCAGCTCTTTGGCACCGTAAAGCTCCTCCCGGAGTGCGATCAGGACAGGATCAAGGGTCTTGTCATCAACCGCTTCCGGGGAGATGTGGAACTGTTAAAGCCGGGTCTGTCTGATCTTGAGACCCTGACCGGAAAGAAGGTCCTTGGCGTGGTGCCGTACCTTACCCTGTCCCTTGACGATGAGGACTCGCTCTCGGAGCGTCTTACAGAGACAAAACAGACCAAAGGCACCGTGGACCTTGCGGTGATCCGCCTTCCGCATCTCTCGAACTTCACCGACCTTGACACCTTCGATCAGGCAGAAGATGTCAGCGTCCGGTACGTTACAAAAAAGGACGAACTGGAAGGGGACGGCGGTGTCCCGGATCTTCTGATTCTTCCGGGCAGCCGGAACACCATCGGGGATCTTTTATGGCTCAAAGACACCGGTCTTGCGGACAGGGTACAGGAGCTTGCCTCTTCCGGAACTCCCGTCATCGGGATCTGCGGGGGATTTCAGATGCTGGGTGAGAGGATCTGCGATCCGGATCATGTGGAGGGGGATACGGCAGAGGCGGAAGGGTTATCCCTTCTTCCCTGCACGACGGTCCTTGAAAAAGAGAAGACAACCGTGCAGACAAAGGGGAAGATCCAAAAGCTCTCCGGCATCTTTGCCCCGTTATCGGGAAGAGATTTTGAGGGATATGAGATCCATCAGGGCGTGACAACGGACAGGGACGGTAAGAGCGTCCGCTTCCTCCAGAGCGGGAAAAACGGGAACGTCCTTGGAACCTATGTCCACGGGATCTTTGATACCAGGGAGATGGGTGAGGGACTTCTTATCTGCCTTGCAGGAAGCGCAGAGGACAGGGCCGGAAGTGGAGAGACCTGGAAGGAAGAGGGCTCGATGGAGGACTACGCCTCCTTCCGGGACCACCAGTACGACCTCCTTGCAGATGCCCTGGAGGAGAGTCTGGATATCTCCGCGATCGAGGAGATCCTGCAGGAGGCAAAGATACAGCAATGACCGACACCAGTACGTTCTTTACCAACAAAGCCTGCAGGTACTATCCCTGCCATGACCTTGAAGAGATCAACTGCCTTTTCTGCTACTGCCCGCTCTATTCATTGCCCCGCTGTCCCGGGACATACCATGTCGTGACGACAAAAGACGGGAGACGGGTGAAGAGCTGCATCGACTGCACGTTTCCGCACAGGAGAGAAAAAATCCCGGAGATCTTCCGGTATCTTAAAGGAATCGGAACCATGTCGGAACCGACATGGTCCGATGAGGAGAAGGATCTTGAGTCCCGGATTCAGGCGCGCTGGGACGCGATCGCAAAGCCGATCGACTCCCTCGGAAAGTTCGAAAAGCTCATTACCAGGATCGGCGTCATTCAGGGGACCGAGGACATGCACCTGAATCACCCCGCTCTCCTTGTCTTTGCAGGGGACCACGGCGTTGTCCGGGAGGGAGTCACCCAGACGGGATCTGAGGTGACACGGATTGTCACCGAGAACTTCGCAAAAGGCAGAGCAACTACAAACGGCCTTGCAAAAGATGCAGGCTGTGACCTTTTCATCATCGATGCCGGCATGGACTGCGAACCCTATCCGGAAAAGCACTTTGTACAGGGCGCTGTCATCGACCGGAAGATCCGCAGGGGCACCGGAGACATCGCCATCGAAGATGCGATGACAATCGATGAGTGCAAAGCTGCCCTCAGGGCAGGAGAAGAGGCCGCAGAGGCGATGCAGGAGAAGGGTGCGGATATCCTTGCTGCCGGAGAGATGGGGATCGGGAATACCACCCCGTCGGCGGCTCTCATCGGTCACTTCCTTGGCCTTTCGGCCAACGAGGTGACAGGCCGCGGCGCAGGCCTTGACGATGCGGGGCTGGAACGAAAGAGACGGGCAGTCTCTCTTGCCCTCACAAGGGCAGAGGACCTCACCGATCCCGTTGCCGTCCTTGCCGCGATCGGAGGCTGTGAGATCGCAGAGATGTGCGGCGTGTATCTCTACTGCGCAAAACACCATCTCCCGGTGATCCTCGACGGGGTGATCTCCCTTGCCGCGGCGATCACGGCGGTCAGGATCGACCCGGATGTCCAGAAGGTCCTGATCCCGTCCCACAGGACAAGGGAGGGCGCAGGAAGCTTTGTTCTCGATACTCTCGGAATGGAGCCGGTCCTCGATGCAACCCTGTCCCTCGGAGAGGGGAGCGGAGCGATGTTTCTTGTTCCCCTTCTTCGCATGGCGCTCCATGTCTATCAGGATGACGGGACCTTTACGGACTCCGGGATTACACCCTATACACCCTATGAGAGGCTGGATCAAAAGCCGGAGAATCAGGCAGAGGGGAAGCCGGAGGAAAAGAGATGATCAAAGACAAGATCTATCAAGATAAGATTTATCTTATTACCGGCGGCTCCGCCTGCGGAAAGAGCGCGTATGCGGAAGAACTCTCCCTCACCCTTCCTGCAGGGCGGCGGATCTACCTTGCGACCATGCACAGAGATGAGAATCCGGAGACGGTAAAACGGATTACACGCCACAGAGCCCTTCGGGCAGGGAAGGGATTCGTGACGATCGAAAAGGAGAGGAACCTCTCCGAAATCCTCCCCGAGATCCAAAGGGAGGACGGTATCCTTCTGGAGGATCTCGGAAACCTTGTCGCGGGGGAGATGTTTTCGAGATCGGAAGATGAGAAAAAACAGGACGAGGGGGAGGCAGCCCTTGCAGACCGGATCACATCGGAGCTACTCCTTTTGTCTCATGCCTGTTCCTTCCTTGTCGTTGTCGCCAATGAGATCGGTGAGGACGGAGCGGGGACTGACGGGACAGGGTATGACGGGATGACGCTCTCGTATATCCACATCCTGGGCGCCGTCAAGGCGAAGATCGCGGGGAGAAGTACTGCCGTGGTCCGTCTCATTGCCGGGATTCCCGTGGTCCTTACAGGAAAGGAGACTCTGCCTCAATGCGTGCACTGATCATTGCCTTTTCCATGTATTCGAGAGTGCCGATGCCGCGGACAGACTTTGATGACAGGGGCATGAAGTATGCCATGGCCTGCTTTCCGGTGGTCGGGGCACTCTTGGGGCTCCTGTACTTCGGGCTCTTTCACCTTAGTGTGTTTCTCAGAGCTCCGGAGATTCTCCGGGCAGCGCTTCTCTTTGCGCTTCCCGTTCTCTACACCGGCGGGATCCATATGGACGGATTCATGGACACGGAGGATGCGATTCACTCCTATGGAGACCTGGAGAAGAGACTTCAGATCCTCAAGGACTCCCATGTCGGCGCCTTTGCCGTCATCTGCGCCCTGTGCTATGCCGTGCTCTTTACGGGCTTTTCGGGAGCTCTGACAGAGGTGACCATCGGCGCCTCCTCCTGTGTCTTTGTGCTGTCCCGGATCCTGTCTGCGATCGCGGTCGTCTCGTTCCCGAAGGCGACGAAGAAGGGAAGTCTTCGGACCTTCTCGGACCTTGCGGGGGACCATGTGGTGCAGATCCTGATCGTTGAGCTGATCGCTTTCAGTGTCCTCGTCCTTGTCCTGTTTCACCTCTTCGGTGCCGTGCTGCTTGTGACCTGTGCCCTCGTCTTCCTCTGGTATCATCATCTCTCGGTAAAGACCTTCGGAGGGATTACGGGGGATTTGGCAGGGTACTTTGTATGTCAGTGTGAGCTCTGGGGGATTGGGGTACTGGTTGTCCTGAATCTTCTTCTTTCGGCGGGAGGTCTTTTATGATTCTGGTAACAGGCGGCTTTGCCGCAGGGAAACGCACGTGGGTGAGAGACCATCTGCCGGGGCGGGAGGTTGTCTTCTTCGGGCCGTCTGAGGCACGGGATGCCCTGAAGGATCCGCAGAAAGAAACAGGGGAGAAGGCTGTACAGGATGCAGCCCTTCGCCTCCTTGCAGATCACCCGGAGGCGGTGTTCATCACGCAGGAGATCGGCTGCGGTGTCGTACCCCAGGACCCAATGGACCGCTCCCTTCGAGAAGCCCTCGGACTCGCGCAGTGCGCTCTCGCAGAGCATGCAGAGTGCGTGGTGTACATTACCTGCGGGATCGGGCAGGTGATCAGGGGAGAGTTGAAGTGATGGAATCCCAAAAAAGTGTTCGCGTCCTCTTTCTCCGCCACGGGGCAACGCCGGGAAATCTGGAGCATCGGTACGTAGGGCGTACCGACGAGGACCTCACAGACGAGAGCGCTGACAGGATCAGAAAGGCGGCCCCGGCCTTCCGAGAACAGTACCTCACCGGCAGGATCGCCGTCATCACAAGCCCCCTCCTTCGCTGCACAAGGACCGCGGACCTTCTTGTCGGAAGCGACAGGAAGGTGGTGAGAGAGGACGATGGGAACGGGACGGTGATCTTCCGCCGCACGGTAGCGGATTTCAGGGAGACCGATTTCGGGGCGTTTGAGTATAAAAACTTCGAGGAGCTCTCCGGGAATCCCGATTATCAGCGCTTTATCGACTCGAACGGAGAGACCCCGTTCCCCGGAGGGGAGAGCAGGGAAGCGGTCCAGAACCGCGTTCTTCCGGCCTTTACGGAGGTGGTATCGTCCCTCTCCGACATCCCGGACCTTACCCTCGTCCTCTTTGTTCTCCATGGGGGAACGATCATGACGATCCTGTCGACGTATGACGAGCAGCCCAAAGACTTCTATTCGTATCAGTGCGGGAACCTGCAGGGGTTTTCGGGAACTCTGTGTTTTCATCCCCTCTGCATCCGGGAGGTAATGCCCTATGGTCTATGAAGCACACGGCGGGGATATCTGGTCTGAGGTGGGACCGGTCCTCGACTTTTCCGCAAACATCAATCCCCTCGGCATGCCGGACGCCGTGACAGAGGCGGCCATCCGGGGTGTCACGGAGAGTACCCACTACCCGGATCCAAAGGCAAGGGAGCTGACAAGGGCTTTTTCCGCAACCTTTGGAGTTCCGGAGAATACCGTCGTCTTCGGAAACGGTGCCTCGGAGCTGATCCGGGCAATTACTGATATCCCTCAGTTATTGACCTGCGGCCTGTACCAGCCCTCCTTTTCGGAGTACGAGGAGGCTGCAAAACAGACGGGAATGATCCTCGTTCCCATCTCCCCGGACCTGTCGAATCTTCCCGCAGGTCTTGACCTGGTATTCCTCGGGAATCCAAACAACCCGGACGGGAGAGTCTGGGGACGGGAGGAGATGAGGAAGGCAGCACTTGCTAACCCGAAAACAACCTTTGTCATCGACGAGAGCTTCCTGCCGTTTTGTGAGGACGCCAGGTCCCGCACGATGGTTCCCTGCCTTTCGGATCTTCCTAACGTCGTCGTTCTGGTCTCGTTTACGAAGATCTTTGCGATGCCGGGCCTGCGGCTCGGGGCACTTGTCTCTTTTGACAGGGATCTCACGAATCAGGTCCGGTCCTTCCTCCAGCCCTGGCCCCTGTCCCTCCCGTCGATGGAAGCCGGGACCCAGGCACTTTCGGAGAGGGAGTTTGTGGAGCGGACGGTGCGCGTTGTCTCTTCCGAGAGATCGTACCTGGTATCGGCTCTTTCGTCCCTCCCCTTTGTCCAACGCATCCTTCCGTCCCCTGCAAATTTCATCCTCTTTGCGTCCTCCGTGGAGATGTATGAACCGCTCCTTTCACAGGGGATCCTGATCCGGCATGCGGGGGGATTTCCGGGGATCGAGGGACTCGATCCCTCCATTCCCGCCTCCTCCTGGTACCGGATTGCCGTGCGGACACACGGGGAAAACAAAAGGCTCACAGAGGCGCTTGCTTCTGTGAGTCTTCGATAAGGTTCTTTGTGTATTTCTTTTCCTGCTTTTGTCTGTCTCTTTCGGATCTTCAGATCCTGTCTTCAGATCCTGCAGCAGATGCCGCCTCCGCAGAAGAGGTTGAGGAGGAGGTTAATAAGACACAGTCGCAGGCACCAGTTCACCGTGGAATCGGTGCTTCCCGCATAGGGGGTCTGCCGCTGCTCGTACCAGCTCGAGCCGTACTGCAGCTGCTGGACGAGGTCCTGATAGGTGCCGTTCTGGGGCTCCATGTTGGCGGCGGTCTGTGCCTGCTGGAAGGCAAGCACGTTGTTGCCAAGGCCGGAGTTTGCGATCGCCGAGTAGTAGTACCACCTGGCCGAGCGGTTATTGATCGAGTTCAGGACATTCAGGGCTTCCTGATAGTGCCTGCTGTTCAGGTAGTTCTCCGCGGCGTTCAGGCGGATCGAATCCTCGTCCTGTCCCTGGTCTCTCCGATAGCCGGATCCCTGACTCCGGTAGCCGCCCCCGAAGAAGTCGCCCCAGAAGTCATCCCACTGGCCGGAGCCGGTGTTCTGGTAGGAGCCGCCATAGGAGGAGCTGCTGCTGCTTTCCCCGTACGAGCTGGAGGCATAGGGGTGCTTCTTCTCGTACATGATCTGCTGGTAGGCCGCCTGGACCTCCTTGAATTTTTCCTCCGCCTCGTCCTTGTGCGGATTGTTGATGTTGGAGTCCGGGTGGTATTTCCTTGACAGCGCGCGGTAGGCCTTCTTGATCTCCTCATCGCTCGCATCTCTTGATACCCCCAGAACCTCGTAGGGATCTTGCATGTATTGTTCTCTCCCGGTCCTTTACCTTCAGGCAGCCTAACGGTTTGCCTGCTGCCGGCTTCGGATCATTTCCTGTTCCCCGGCCGTGTCGCCTGCGACAGGGGCTGTGTTTTCCTTTTCTTTTGCCCGTTTTTCCTGAATGGCATTGTAGCGGCTCCAGACGCCGGAGTAAAGGATGTTTCGAAGCAGGGCCGCGTTCTCGACAAGGGGCAGCACCTCAAAGGCCTCGCACGCCTTCGAGATCATCATCGTGAGCACCTGCTTTGCAAAGGACTCGAAATCGTCGCGGTCTTTGTAGCAGGAGAACACGTTGTAGCGGTGGTGCTTTTCGTCCTTTTCAAGGTCGTCATAGGCGTCCATGAGATAGATGAACTTCCCGAGGAAGTACCCGAACCTTCGGAGCGTGGACTCCCACTCATCGTCCTCCATCGCAAAGACCTCGGCGAGGATATCTCCGA
The DNA here is from genome assembly GCA_900315055.1 of uncultured Lachnospiraceae bacterium. Lineage (GTDB taxonomy): Bacteria > Bacillota > Clostridia > Lachnospirales > Lachnospiraceae > CAG-791. The sequence continues at coordinate 12,958 of OMXP01000046.1, read as the reverse complement.
AATAGCCGCTCACGGTATCGACGTCTGTCTCGCCCTTCTGTTCCGCCTCATGCAGGCGGTCCAGCCGGTCCTTGATGAGGGCGGCCTTTCGCCCGTAGTCGATGCCGGCCTTCTTCTTTCCCTTTGAGAGGACGGCTGCAAAGAGCCGCCGGTCCACCCGTCTTTCATCGTCCCAGTCATCCAGGCACTTGTAGTAGGCAAGGATCACGTTCATGTCGGCGGCATAGTCCGTGACGTCCGTGTATCGGATTTCCTGTTTCTTTCCGACGGGGTGGGAGACGCAGTGGGTACTCGAAACCTTCGGTGTTCTGTCGTAGAGGTCGGAGAGGAGCAGCACCAGGAAGGTCATGTCATAGGAGATCGTAAGCTGTCCCGACACGCCGTAGCGGTGTTTCAGGGACCTGCACAGGCCGCAGTACCAGGTGCGGTACTCTTCGAATTCGCGAAGCTTCAGCTCCTGACGATTGACGGTGATATAACCGACCATGGAACCTCCTTACGATTTTTTGTGGAACTCAAACCGGCACTTCGGGCAGGTGATGATGATATGACCCTTGCCCTTCGGCACACGGATCTTCTGATGGCAGCGGGGGCACCGGTAGATGTGATAGCCCTGATTGCGGGCTCTTTCTTCCTTCCAGTGCGTGATCGAATACCAGGTATCCTTAAAGAACGAGCGGATTTTCACCGTCCCCTGCATGAACTTCTGGTTTTCCTGATAGCGCTTTGCGATGTTCCTCGAGAACAGACGGACGATGCACAGCACCAGCAGTACGGTTACCAGCAGGGACAGGATGCTGTAGGCAGCAGGGTTTCGGACAAACATGCTGACCAGCATCAGAACGATTGCAACGCCGAACAGAAACCGGTTCAGTTCATCGTTTCCGTATCGGCCGATCATGGAGCTTCGAATCCTGCTCCCGAGGTTCTGAAAAAAGTCTTTCATAATGACTCATGACTCCTGAGATTTTATCTGCCTTTAGGTCGAAATGCGGAACGCATTTCGGATCGTAATGCGGAACGCATTACGATCTGTTATCGATTATTGTAGAAAACAGGCCCCTGATTGCAAGCAAGATGCGGGGAACCTTTTCTAAATTTTGTATTAACGCAGGGGACGCTTCCGGGGGGCTCCTGATCCGCTGTTGTCAGATTCGACAGGATCCCGGATCCGGACAGATCCTCTTTTGTATAAAAGCCCGGAAGGCTTTATAATGCTATCCGGGGCAGTGTGAACGAAATGTTACCCCGTTCGGAGGGCGGATTGGATGGAACGAGAGGACATTGCAAAGGCGGTTACATCAGGCTTTTCAATCGACAGGATACCTCTTGCGGTCATTGAGGCATCTCTTAATACCTTTGAGATCCTGAAGGTCAACAGACAGGCACTTTCTCTTTTCGGCTGCAAAAGCCCGGAGGAGTTTTCAGACCTTACGGGAGGGGATCTTTTCGGCATCATGGATCCTCTGGACCGCCAGGTGATGCGATGGAAGGTGACGAGTGCAAAGGAGATGGCAACGGGCCTGCACCTTCGCTTTCGGACCAATCATAAAATGAACGGGGCGTCCTGCGTCGATGCCATCTTCTATGAGACCGGAGGGATCCTCTTTGCCCTTCCCGTCTCCACGGAATCTCATGAGGCCGGGATTGACGATATCGATGATCTCACGGCCCTTCCCTGGCAGAACCGGTTCTTCCATGACGTTGAGGTGCGTCTTGTGGAGAACAGGACGAGCCCTGCTCCGAAACAGAACTTCCTTCTCTACTTCAACCTCACAAACTTCCACCGGGTCAATGTCCGGTTTGATGCGGCAACGGGAGATGCACTCCTCAAAAGGATCGTCGAGATCCTGAAAAAACACTACCCGGGGGATCTGATCTCCCGTGTTGCGGCAGATCACTTTGTGATCTTTACGGACCGCGCCGATGCCGGGGAGCGGGCGGAAGCCTCGCACCAGGACCTGGCGCTTGCTGCCGATGAGATCTCGCCCGGGATCCCCTTAAGCCTTCGCTCCGGCATGTGCGAGGTTCCGACGGACTATGCGGGGGATATCTCCGTCCTTGTCGATTACGCCAAGGTCGCCTGCAGCTCCTGGAGCGGCGGCGCCGGGGTCCATTTCCATCTCTATCAGGACGTACAGGACAGCTACGAGAAGAGAACGTATATCATCGAGCACGTCGATGAGGCGATTTCATCCGGCGAGATCACGGTGTTCTATCAGCCGGTGATCCGCTCCCTTACGGGGCAGCTGTGCGGTTTCGAGGGCCTCGCCCGCTGGAACTCGAAGGATCTCGGGTTCCTGTCTCCCGGAGCGTTCATTCCGGTCCTCGAGGACAGCTATCAGATCTGGAAGGTGGATCTTTGCATCCTCGATCAGATCTGCAAAAAGATCCGCGGGATTCTCGATGCCGGAGGCCCGGTTGTTCCGATCTCGTTCAATCTCTCCCGCCACGACTTTATCGGCAGGGACATGGCAGAACTTGTCGAGCAGAAGGTGGCATCGTATCAGGTGCCGCGGGAGCTGATCCACATCGAAATCACCGAGAGCGCCGCGGAAAAGAGCAGGGAACTGCTCCTCGAGCAGGTCAACCGCTTCCATGCCCTGGGGTATGAGGTGTGGATGGACGATTTCGGGAGCGGGTATTCCTCCCTGAACGTCCTCAAGGACTTTCCCTTTGACGAGATCAAGATCGACATGGCCTTTCTCCACCCCTTCACGGAGGCCTCGAGAAAGATCGTGGCGTCGATCGTTCGCATGGCAAAGACGATCGGGGTCCATACCCTCGCCGAGGGCGTGGAGACGAAGGAGCAGGTGATCTTTTTAAAGAACATCGGCTGCGAGAAGCTGCAGGGGTATTACTACGGAAAGCCGCTGCCGCAGGAAGAGGCGATGAAGAACCTCCAGTCCAAGGGTGTATCGATCGAGCCGCAGGCGCTTCGGACCTACTACGGGACCATGGGGTCTCTGGATCTTCAGACGGATCAGCCGCTGTTTCTTGCGGAGCGGACCGGCAGGAAGATCACGGGGATGTATGCGAACGAGAGGTGCCGTCAGGTGCTTCTCGGGATCGGGTGCGAGGTCAGTGAGGACGGCTCCGTTCCGGAAAGTAACGAGGACCTGGTCCTGAAGCACCTCCTGGAGCTTCTCCTCAAGATCCCGAAGAGACGGGAAAAACTGGGCCTTTCCCCGCTCCATGTGGTGGAGAACGGCCACTACCTGCACCTCGAGGTACAGCAGGTCGCAGAGGCGGGAGAGCGGGAAGCCTTTTCGATGATTATCACCGACCTCTCGACGGGAGAAAAGAAGCGGGAGAACCGGCAGCTTGATACGAGTGTTCGCTCGATTCTTCGCCTCTGCAGCCGGTTTGTCGTGATCGACCCGGACAGGGACACGGCAAGTGTCCGGTGCCTGAAAGGCATCTTCCTCAAGGTCCCCAAGAACGTGACCGGCCTTCGGACGTATCTGGACGATCGGACACGGCGCTATATCGCTCAGGATGAGTGGGAGGCCTACCTTGCCTTCCTGGATCCCGCGACCATGAAGGAGCGGCTGAAAAAGGCTCCCGGCGGGCAGATCCTGGAGCTTTTTAAGACCAGGACCGAGCACGGGGAGTATCACCCGTCCCTCCACACCCTGTACGGGACAAGGGATGGTAAGGTCCTGTACATGGTCCGGGATCTTTCGGGCCTTACGGGGACCGAGAGGTACCTGGACAGATCCTGCACACGAACAGGTGCAGGGGCTGAAAACAGGGGAAGCCATGCGGCTCCTGCGGATCTCTGGCACAGCTGTGTCGAGGATCTGAACCTTTGCTTTTTCTGGAAGGATACGAAGAGGAGGTTCCTCGGGGCCTCCCAGGCGTTCCTTGACTACTACGGCCTTTCGGGTCCTGATCAGATCCTCGGGAAGACCGACGAGGAGGTCGGCTGGAACGTCGATGAGAAGGGATACCGGGACGATGAGCTGAAGGTCATCGAGGAGGGAAAGACCGTTCACCGGGTGCCGGGCAAGTGCCTGATCCGCGGAAAGATCTGCAATATCCAGGCCTCAAAGGCCCCGGTCTACCACGACGGGAAGATCGTGGGGCTTGTCGGATATTTCCTCGACGTCGATGCGATCGAAGCCCGCGGGGATCACACAAGGACCGATGCGCTCACCGGGTGCCTGAACCCGAGGGGAATCCTCGAGACCGCGATCGAGAGTCAGGACAAGGAGCGGATTGCGGGGGAGAAGTTTGCCATCCTCCACGTATCGGTCCCTGCCTATGATGAGATCCGGACGCTCTATGGCCGGGAGGTCTCGGATGCACTCCTGAAGGAGATCGCAGAGAGGATCCTGAACGCGGTGCGGACATTCGGGAGTGTCGGCAGAATGAGCGGGGCGGACTTTGTGGTGTTCCTGCGGCTTGAGAGCGGAGCGGACCCGAGTGAGGTGGAGCAGAAGATCAAAACCGATCTTGGCAGCATCAGCAGGGTGAAGGGGAGCGAGGTGACCCTGAGACCTAAGGTCACAAGGATCCGGGAGAATACAAAGGATACGGACAATGACCTGATTTATCGGATCGTCCCCAAGTGCGGTTTCGGAGAAAGGAGCCTGTCATGATCGACACCGGAAGCTTTACAACCGATACCCTGCTCCATTCCCCGGGGATCCTCGTCTATGTGCTGGTCCTTGCCTTTATTCTGGGGTCCGTGTTTGCAAGCTTCATCACCTGCATGGCGGACCGGATCGGAGAGGGAAAGACGATGGCGGGCAGGAGCCACTGCGGATCCTGCGGGCATACGCTCTCTGCAAAAGACCTGGTACCTGTCGTAAGCTATCTGGCCCTGCGCGGCAGGTGCCGCTACTGCAGGGCGAAGATCCCGAAAAGGTGCCTGAAGGCAGAGCTCACCCTCGGGTGCCTGTTTGCGGTATCCGTCCTTCGCTTCGGGCTCTCCTTTGATACGCTGAGAGTCTGCGGGATTCTGGTATGTCTCCTCGGGCTGTCCCTGTGCGACATGGACTCCTATATCATTCCGGACCGGTTCTGGATTGCAATCGTCGTGATCACCCTCATCACCGCCCCGTTTGTGAGGCGGGCGCCGGGAGTGTCCTTTGATGCGTATGCAGCGGGTGCGGAGGGAAGCTCCGTGAGTTCGTACCTTATCACCTCCGGCTGGGCGGCAGGGCTTCTGCAGGGCCTTATCGGAGGGGCTGTGATTGCAGGGGGCGTCCTTCTCATCTCCCTTATCATGGACAAGGCATTAAAGAAGGAGAGCATGGGTGGGGGAGATATCAAGCTGCTGTTTGCGGCAGGATTTGTCCTTGGACCTGCAGGAGGGCTTCTTTGCCTTATCCTTTCCTGCATTGCAGGGCTTCTTGTCGTGGTGGTGAAACACTCGGAGAAGATCCCGTTCGGGCCCTCGATTGCGGTGTCCCTGTCGCTTAGTCTTCTTTTCGGGCAGGAAATCTGCAGTTGGCATTTGCATCTTCTCGGGCTATAATCTTTTCGTGGGATTTTGTGCCCGGAGACTTTAATGATAAAGACTTGGTGGTAGCTGATTATGGCAAGAAAGATGCTCGGTATCGAGATCGGCAACTGTGATCTCAAGATCTGTGTCTGCCGCGGGGAAGAGGTGCAGGATTATCTGCAGGTGGAGCTTCCCGACAACGTGGTTGCAAACGGACAGGTAAGATCCTTCAATTCCGTTGCAGATCTCTTAAAGACGACGGTAAAGGAGAACAAGATCCGGGTAAAGGACTGCGCGATTGTCCTTCCGGATGATGCGTATTATCTAAGGCGCGTGACCCTCCCGAAGATGACAACACAGCAGCTGGAGATCAATCTCCCCTACGAACTCCATGACTTCCTGTCGGGTGAGGTGTCGGGGTATTTCTATGACTACTCCCTGATCCGGTACATGGGATCCCGCATGGACCTTATCGCAGCGGCAGCGGACAAGCGCCTTGTCCAGAAATACGTCCAGATGTGCCGGAGAGCAGGACTCAACCTTGTAAAACTTGTCCCGAACGTCCTTGCCCTGCAGGCGGTCGTCATGGCAGATGAGAGGACAGCACCCCTTGATGCCGTGCCGGTCAGGACGAAGGAAGAGGAAGCAGCGGAGGCTGCGGAAAAGGCTGCAAAGAAGAAGGAGAGAAAGCCTCTCTTTGGCAAAAAGACGCTCGATATCGACGCGGAGGGCAGCGACGAGGAGACAAAAGAGAGCACGAAATCCGAAACAGAGCGTGCGAAGGCAGAGGCCGCTTCCCTCTCCGGGGAGGTCTCCTACGAGCGGGGACCCGACTATGTCGTTCTCGACATCGGTCACGGCGGGTCGAGGATGCACTTCTTCTCGAACCATGCCTATGAGATCACGCGAACCCTCCAGACATCCAGTGACCAGATCGTGCATCTTCTCTCGGAGGATGCGGGGGTCGATCCTCACATCGCAAGGATAAGGCTTGCTGCAAACCAGGACAACTGCCTCTCCCTTCCCCGGATCGACGATGCGGTCTCGACGATGCTCACCGAGATCAACCGTGTCATGAACTTCTACAACTACAACAACCCGAACAACACGATCAGCTGCCTGTACCTGTTCGGTACGGGACTGCCGGAGGACGTGATGGCACAGCGCATCAGCGAGGCGCTGGAGATGCCGGTGCATTCGATTGCAGACCTGATGCCGGAAGAGGCCAGGGTCGACGGCATCACGAACGGACCGCAGACCTGGGGCGCCGTGGTGGAGTAGGAAGAGAACAGCTTAAGAGTTGAGAAAGGCAAACCATTGAGTGCATTCGATAAGGAAATCAGTTTCGGGAAGGGCGGACGATACCCGGAAAAGCGCTCCGTCAATCTCTACATTCAGGAGAACCATACAAAGGAAAACGTGATTGCCCTGATTCTCTTCGGGATCTATCTGGTGGGCCTTGCGTTCTTTGCAAAGTACGGGGTCATCGATCAGATCGCAAAGATCAATAGGTACGAGACCAACTACAACAATACCGAGCAGCTCCTCACCACCATGCAGGAGCAGAACTCGGACTATGATGCGGTCCTTGCCGAGTACTCCCACTACGGCAACGGATACCTCTCGGACGACGAGAAGGCCCTGCAGGATAGGGAGGACATCCTGAACGTTCTCGAGAAGGAGCTCATCAGCAATGGCGCCCTCCAGAACGTGTCCATCACGGGCAATACCGCAAGTCTTACCTTTGATTCCAGAAAGCTCAAGAACGTCTCCGAGCTGATCCAGCAGATCGATACCTATGACATCGTCTCCTACGCGAGCGTCTCGACGTCCGCAACGACGGGTCAGCAGGTGCAGACCGCAGACGGTGAGACGACGAACACCCAGGGCCAGGTCTCGACGACGATGACGATTGTCTTCAACGACGTGGATACCAGTGAGGACAGTGCCGCCGGAGATACCACAGCGGATACGGCTGCGGACGGAACCGCAGATGAGGCAGGTACGGACACTGCATCTGATACCGTGAGCACAGAGGAGGCGGCAGAATGAGAAAGAGCTTCGGAAAGAGAGAATGGGCCGTCTTCATTATCCTGTCGGTGATTCTCCTTGCCCTCGTCTACTATCAGCTGATCTACCGGGCTGTCGAAAACGCCAAAGTCAAGTACGATACCACGGAGCTTGAGATGCAGATCCAGTCCGAGCAGATCAAGGCGGCGGACATTGCGAGGATGAAGGCGGAGATTGCGGCAAACAAGGGAAATGAGACCGGTGTTGTCGAGTCCTACGACAACATCAAAAAGGAGATCATTGCCCTGAACGATATCCTTGCGGATGCGGAGTCGTTCTCCTTAAGCTACGGCGATCCCACGGTGCAGGATTCGAGCTCGTCGTCTGTCAGGCGTGTGATCTCGATCTCGTTTGTGGCGTCCAGCTACAAGAGTGCACGTCAGATCATCAACGAGCTGCATGACTGCCCGTACCGGTGCCTCATCACCGACATCTCGATGTCGATTGCAAACGGACAGGACGAGGACGGGACATTCTCCAGCAGCATGGTTGCGGTTCAGCTGAACGTCACGTTCTTTGAGACGCTCTACAACTCGAATACGACAAAGGGACTGTACATCGCAAACAGTGACGGCACGTCCAGCGGTGAAAACCTGACCGATGCCCTTGCGGCAGACCGGGAACGGGCAGAGACGACGGGGCTTGATGACACGGAGTCCACCGGCGATGAGACGGCAGCCGATGTGACGACGTACGATGAGACACAGTAGAACAGGAAAAGAAAAGCAGTAAAGACAGACAAACAAAGACAGCAGACGAAGATCGATAAGACAGACAGAAGAAGTCTGAGAACGTAAAAAAGACAAAGAACCGGACTGAAAGAAGCACGGGGAAGATTGATGAAACAGAAACGGCTGGGAGATATGCTGATTGCCGAGGGCATGATTACCCCCGAACAGCTGGATGAGGAACTGAAGAAGAAAAAGCGCGATGAGCGTATCGGCGAGGTGCTGGTGCGCGACGGGTATATCACCGAGGATCAGCTGATTGAGACGCTGAGGCGCCAGCTCGGCATTGATTTCATTGACCTCTCGAAGACAAACATCGACCCCTCGATGTCCCGGTATATCCCGAAGGCTCTTGCAAAGTCCGAGGATATCGTGCCGGTCAGGGTGGTGCAGGATACGCTGTTTCTTGCAATGTCCGACCCCCTGAACTTCATGGCAATCGAGAAGGCAAAGGATACCTCCCACCGGAAGATCGTCCCGATGATTGCACGGAAGTCTTCCGTGGAGCATGCGATCAACGTCCTCTACGAGAACCAGTCCGCAACCGAGGCCATGGAGCAGATGCGGGCCGAGGCGGGCTTTACGCAGGATCAGCTGGGGACCACCCAGGAGGAGCAGACCACTGAGGAGAACGGACCTACGATCCGCCTCGTGAACTCGATCTTTGAGAGAGCATTATTGGAGAACTGCTCGGATATCCACATCGAACCCACCGAGAGCGAGATGGTGATCCGCATGCGTGTCGACGGCAAGCTCCACAAGGTGCTGACGATCCCGGCAGATCTGAAAGACTCTGTCATCTCGCGCCTCAAGGTCATGGCAAAGCTCAACATCGTTGAGAAGAGAATCCCGCAGGATGGCCGTATTCAGTACAAGTCAAATGGCGAGGACATCGACATGCGTGTCAACACGCTGCCGACGATCTACGGCGAAAAGATGGTTATCCGTATCCTCGGAAGAAATAAGCAGATGCTGACGAGGGCTGGCATCGGCATGATCTTTGATGAGGACAATCAGAAGGTGGACCGTCTCCTTGCGAATACCAGCGGCGTCATCATGATCGTCGGTCCCACCGGTTCCGGTAAATCGTCAACCATGTTTACGCTGATCAACGAGCTTCTCGATGAATCCAAGAACCTCGTCACCCTCGAGGACCCGGTCGAGTACAATATCCCCGGTGCGACTCAGGTGCAGATCAACGAGAAGGTGGGGCTTACCTTTGCGGCAGGTCTTCGTGCCATCCTGCGTCAGGACCCGGACATCATCTGCGTCGGTGAGATTCGAGACGGCGAGACGGCACAGATCGCCATGAGGGCCGCCATCACCGGCCACCTCGTCATTACCACCATCCACACGGAAGATGCCGTCTCGGCCATTGACCGCTTAAAGGACATGGGCGTGGAGCCGTATCTTATCTCCGCAGGTCTTCGCGGCATCATCTCGCAAAGACTCCTGCGCCGTGTCTGCCCGAAGTGCCGGGAGGAGTATCACCCGGATCCCCGGATGATCGAGATGAGCGGCATAGAGCAGCGGCCGGGGCGGATCTACTATCACGGCAAGGGGTGCGATAACTGCTTCCATTCCGGATACCGCGGACGTATCGGTGCGTTCGAGATCCTGCTCATGAACGATGAGCTCAGGAAGGACATCACGGACGGAGCGGACAAGCAGACGTTCCGTGAGGCGGCACAGAGAACCAGCCACTATGTGATGATGCTCGAGAATGCCGACAAGCTGGTGGACCAGGGCATCACGACGGTGGAGGAGATCTGCCGGACGATCATGGTCACGGACTAAGGCAGGCAGCAGACTGAAAAAGCCAAAAGCCAAGTAAAAGAAAAAAGAACGGATCAAACAGGAAAAAGAACAGATCAGAAAAGAAGAGAAGATCCGAAGAAAAAGATCAAAAAGGATCAAAGAAGGATCTGATTAGAGGAGAAGGTAAAAGCAGCCATGAATGCAGAAATCCTGGTGCGGGATGCGGCAGAGCGGGGAGCGTCGGATATCCATGTGGTATACGGTGTCCCCGCAAAGTGCAGGATCGACGGTGTCCTCGTCAATCTCTATGACGGGGGCCTTGCGATGACGGATGAGGAGTGCGATGCCCTGGCAGAGGAGCTGGCAGGAGATGAGTATCACGAGATCGAAAACATCGGTCAGCTCGACCTTGCACGAACCATCGCGGGGAGACGTATCCGTATCAACCTGTTCCGTCAGCAGGGGCATGTGTCGGCGGCACTCCGAATCCTCAGTGATACCATCCCGAACCTGGACAAGCTGGGGCTCCCTCCGGTGGTTCAGGATTTCCCGACATACCACAAGGGAATCATCCTCGTCACCGGCGAGACCGGTTCCGGTAAATCAACGACCCTTGCGGCGCTGCTGGATAGGATCAATCACACGAGACGGGAGCACATCATCACGCTCGAGGACCCCATCGAGTATATCTACGAGCCGGATCAGTGTCTCATCAACCAGCGGGAGATCGGGACGGATACCGAGAGCTATGCGGCAGGCCTGAGGGCTATTCTTCGTGAGGATCCGGATATCATTCTCATCGGCGAGATGAGAGACGATGTGACGATCGAGACCGCGATCACCGCGGCTGAGACCGGCCACCTCGTCTTTGCAACCCTGCATACGAACTCCGCGGCAGACTCCGTGGACCGTATTGTGGGTACGTTCCCGGCAGACCGCCAGGGACAGATAAGACTCGAGCTCTCCCAGACGCTGAAGGCAGTGCTCTCGCAGCAGCTGCTGCTTCGTGCGGGAGGGAAGGGCAGAGTCGTAGCCTGCGAGTGCATGATCAACACCCCCGCCATCCAGAACCTGATCCGTGAGGGCAAGACCCCGCAGATGCAGTCGACGATGCTCACCAATGCCGATGCAGGATCGATCACAATGGACAACTGCCTGATCCAGATGGCAATGTCCGGGGCGATTGACAGGAATACGGCTGTGGATGCCTGCAACAGCAGGGACTACGTAAAGAAGAAGCTGATGATGCGCTGAGAGCAGAAACTGCAGCAGTAAATACAGTGAATGAAATGCTCAGGAAAAAGCGCAGAAGAGGTAAGATGCATTGACCACCTATAAGTACAAAGCACAGACCCCGGAGGGCATGACTGTCTCCGGTGTGGTGGAGGCTGTGGACCAGTTCGCGGCGGCGGACAAGATTAAGGAGACCTGTCCCATCATTCTCTCCATAGAGGCAGAGAAGGAGAAAGGAAACTCGATCCTCGACATGGAGATCGGCTCCGGCAAGATCAACATGAAGAGCCTCTCCATCGCCTGCTCCCAGATCGCCATAACCCTCCGTGCCGGTATTCCCCTTGCCAGGTGCCTGGAGCTTATCGGCAATCAGACAGAGGACAAGGGCGTCAAGAAGTTCCTCCTGCAGACCGCAGAGGATGTCTCAGGCGGTGCGTCGCTCTCTGCCAGCATGGAGAAGTACGGGAAAGGGCTTCCGATCACGTTCATCGAGACGATCCGTGCCGGCGAGCAGACCGGTAATATCGAAGAGTCCTTCCAGCAGATGGCGGACTACTACGACAAGATGAACAAGACCAAGGAGAAGGTCAAGCAGGCCCTGAGCTACCCGATCTTCGTTGTCGTTGTCGCCATCGTGGTCCTCATCATCGTCATGGCCTTCGTTATCCCGAGCCTGACCCAGACCTTTGAGAGCCTCGGTGCGAACCTGCCGATCATCACGGTGATCCTCATTAATATCTCGCATTTCTTCCAGCACTGGTGGGCACTGATCGCCCTTGTGATCGTTGCCATTGTCTTTTCCTGGAAGGCTTATGTGAGGACCGAGAAGGGTAAGGAAGTCCAGGGTAAGATCCAGCTGAAGATGCCGGGACTTGGAAAGATCCACACGATGAGCGGTGCCGCGGACTTTGCAAACACCATGGCGATGCTTCTGAACTCAGGTATCACGGTGAACAACGCCGTGGAGATCACGGCAAAGACTTTAGGAAACTATATCCAGCAGTCTGAGATCGACGGAATGGTCGGAAAGATCGAAGAGGGCCACTCACTGGGCGAATGCATGAAGGCCACGACCTCCTTCCCGAGAACGCTGTGTGAGATGTGCGCGATCGGTGAGGAATCCGGTGAACTCTCGTCCACCCTGGAGGTCATCGGAGACTTCTACAGCAATGAGACCGATGTGGCGATCAAGGCGGCGATCTCAAAGCTGGAACCCACCATGCTGATCTTCCTGGCACTCTTTGCAGGATTCATCGTCATCGCCATCTACATGCCGATGTTTACGATGTACAACTACATGTAGGAGAGAAGAGAAACGCCAGAACAAGAGAAGAACCGGAGAAGCAGAAGCCGGAAAGACGGTGTTTAGTCGACTAAACAGGGTCGGAGAAAGGAGCAGAACAGGCGGAAAAATGGGTAAAAAGTGGCCGGGAATGAAATGACGAATTTCCTTGGAAATGCCTGTGCAGGCTGACGATTTTAAGGGGATTTGACACGGGGCTACTTGAAATCGTGTAGTTGGTATGTTAACATTTTGTGGACAAGAGAAAGCGGTATTGACAATCCAAAAGCCCTACGGAACGGGAGAGCCGATACCGAGTCAAAACACACACGTTTATGTAAAGGGGCAAGAAAGTATGAACGATATCAAGAGAATCACAAAGAACAAGAAGGGCTTCACCCTTGCTGAGCTGCTGATTGTTGTTGCAATCATCGG
>OMXP01000097.1 GCA_900315055.1 uncultured Lachnospiraceae bacterium | reverse complement strand
GAATAGTTGACGGCAATCTCGCCATTCGTTGACAAGTCAATGGCAATACCGTGACAGTAGGACTCGTCAGTTCCGTGACATCGGAACGGGTCAGTAACACCCAATGACTGCGATGCGGATCCGGACCTTGCAGGCACCTTTGAAAGTCAGCTGCAGAACTTCCTGCAGGAAAATGAGATCCCGGAAGAGAGGCTCCTGGGGATCGGCCTTACCATCCCCGGGATCTACGATGAGAAAACCGATCAGGTGGTGATCTCTCCCACGATGAAGATGAAGAATGTCAGCCTGAAGGATCTCGTGAACAGGAGCCGTGTTCCGATCCGTGTCGTGAACGATTCCACGGCAGCGGGAGAAGCGGAGCTGTTCTGTACGAAGATCGACAGGAGGCGGGACTTTGTCTACCTGCTCCTCGAAAACGGGATCGGCGGCGCAGCTTATGTAAACGGGAAGGTCTATGAGGGAAACAATGGCAGGAGCGCGGAGTTCGGCCACATGAGGATTGTGCCGGGCGGCAGGCTCTGCAACTGCGGACAGAGAGGGTGTCTGGAAGCCTACTGCAGCGCGCTTCGCTTTACGAGGGACATCGGCCTTACGCCGGAAGAGTTCTTTGAGAAGGTAAAGACCGGGGATCCTGCATGCAGAGAGCTCTTTGAAGATGTTCTCGATCACCTTGCGCTTGGGATCGTCAACATCCGCATGGCGTTTGACTGCGATATCGTGCTCGGCGGGTTTGTGGCAGAGTATCTCGGACCGTATCTTGATATGCTTCGCAGGAAGGTACAGGATCTTGATCCCTTCGAAAGAGATGCTTCCTATGTGCGCCTGACCAAGATCAGGAGCGCCGGAAGACGGGGAGCGGCCGCCTCCTTTCTGAATCCGTTTCTCGATACCATCTGAAAAAGAGCAACGGGATATTGACAGGGAAGTCTTCCGAACCTAAGATAAGATTTATAAATAACATTTACAAAAGATATAAAGCCGTACTTGCACAGGGTACATAGTTCTGCTGGATTTTATCAAAATGAGGTGAAGACTTGCCTAAAGCCCATCTGTACAGCTATCCATATTGGTCCGGTATCGGAGGCTCTATGCAAAGAAATTGCCTGAAATATAGGCTTTGAACGGTTATTATCATGTACCCTGTGCAAGTACGGCGTTAAAGATATTTTGCAAATGACTGGAATAGGGTCAAGGAGGTATCCAGATGGAAAATATCCCTGTCATCAGGATCGGCATTGTCGCGGTAAGCCGCGACTGTTTCCCGGCATCACTTGCCGAAAACAGAAGAAAGGCTGTTGTGAAGGCTTATACAAAGAAGTACGGCGCGGACGATATCTATGAGTGTCCTGTCACGATCATCGAGAGCGAGACGGACATGCGGAAGGCACTCGAGGATGTCAGAGCGCATGGCTGCAATGCGCTGTGCGTCTATCTTGGAAACTTCGGACCGGAGATCTCGGAGACCCTTCTTGCAAAGGAATTCGACGGGCCGAAGATGTTCTGCGCTGCCGCGGAGGAGAGTGAGAACGATCTTCTGGACGGCAGAGGAGATGCCTACTGCGGTATGCTGAATGCCTCCTATAACCTGGCTCTGCGGAATGTGAAAGCCTATATCCCGGAAAATCCGGTAGGAAATGCAGCAGAATGTGCGGACCTGATCCACGATTTCCTTCCGGTGGCCCGTGTTGCCGTGGGACTGTCAGACCTCAAGATCATCTCCTTTGGCCCGAGACCTGCAAACTTCCTTGCATGCAATGCGCCGATCAAACAGCTCTACAACCTCGGCGCCGAGATCGAGGAAGAGTCCGAGCTGGATCTTTTCGAGTCGTATCAGAAGCATGAGGGGATGCGAGAATCGCGGCTGTCGCAGAGGATATGGCATCTGAGATGGGCTACTCGAAGGACAACCGTCCGGCCATGCTGGAGAAGCTCGCGCAGTATGAGCTGACCCTCACCGACTGGGCTGATTTGCACAGGGGGTGCCGGAAGTATGTCGCCATGACCACGAAGTGCTGGCCGGCCTTCCAGGACATGTTCCGGTTTGTTCCCTGCTACGTCAACAGCCGCATGATGAGAAAGGGGATTCCGGTCTCCTGTGAGGTCGATATCTACGGCACGCTTTCCGAGTACATCGGCCTCTGCATCAGTCAGGACGAGGTCACACTCCTGGACATCAACAACTCCGTGCCGCACGACATGTACGAGAACTCCATCATGGGAAAGTTTGACTACAAGTTCACAGACACCTTCATGGGCTTCCACTGCGGCAACACCTGCAGCACGAAGCTTACCGCCAACAGGCATCTGTCCTTCCAGAGAATCATGGCAAGAACGCACCCTCAGGACTGGTGTGACGGCACGATCGAGGGCGACATTATCCCGGGTGATATTACATTCTACCGTCTGCAGTCCACGGCCGACAATAAGCTGCGCGCCTATGCGGCAGAGGGCGAGGTCCTCCCGGTCCCTACAAAGTCGTTCGGTTCCATCGGTGTCTTTGCAATCCACGAGATGGGCCGATTCTACCGCTACTGGCTCATCGGAAAGAACTTCCCGCATCACGGCGCGGTCATGTTCGGGCACTACGGAAAGGCACTGTATGAGGCGCTGAAGTACATCGGTGTCGCTCCGGAGGAAATCGGCTACAATCACCCGGCAGGCGATCGCTACGTAGACGAGAATCCGTTTCGCTGACAGGAGCTGCCATGGACATCTTCAGTATTTTCGATCCGGAATTCCGGGCCTATGGACGGGGTGTCAGGGGATATGGGAGGGAGAGATTTGCCCTTGCAAAGATCCTTGAGGAGAAGACTCCCTGTCCCGAAGAAGGCACGCGCTATGTCCCGGAGGATCCTGCCCTGCAGAATCTTCCCGAGGCAGAAACACTTGCCCCGTCGCTTTTTGGAGGACTGGACGTTCAGTTCGGCTGGTGCAACAGGCACAATACAAAGCTCAACTGCCTGGAGTACCACGCAAGCAGTGAGTACAACCTCGGGACGACGGACTTCATCCTGCTGCTCGCAAAAAGGGACGACATCGTGGATTCCTGGATTTCATCCGAAAGGGTAAAAGCGTTCCATGTCCCCGCAGGTGTTCTGGTCGAGATCTATGCGACCACTCTTCACTACGCACCCTGTCAGGCACATAAAAACGAGGGGTTTCGCGTGCTTGTCTGTCTCCCCAGGGGGACGAATGCAGGGCCTGTAAAGACGGCAGAAAAGAGCCCGGAGGACATGCTTCTGTTTGCGGTGAACAAGTGGCTTATCGCCCACATCGACGCCCCGGAGGCCAAAAACGGAGCCTTTATCGGCATCCTGGGTGAGAACATTGATCTTGCAGAGGATCTGGAATAGCGAGTCATCACCTGCATGGAATGTTGAATGTCCGGGAGTGCTCTTCCGGGCATTTTTCAAATCAGAAATGAGGCAGTGTATGTACTATATCGGCGTTGACCTTGGCACCTCGGCGGTCAAACTTCTTCTGATGGAAGGGGACGGGAAAATCGTAAACATCGTGACGAAGGAATATCCGCTGTCCTTCCCGCACCACGGCTGGTCCGAGCAGGACCCTGCGGACTGGATAAAGGCCGTAAAGAGCGGAATCCGGGATCTTACGGAGAACATCGACAAAAGCCTGGTCGCAGGCATCGGTTGCGGGGGACAGATGCACGGTCTTGTGGCACTGGACAAGGACGATCAGGTGCTTCGACCTGCGATTCTCTGGAATGACGGAAGGACGAAGGAGGAGACGGACTACCTCACCAACGTGATCGGGAAGGAGAATCTTGCGGCATGCACCGGTAACATCGCCTTTGCCGGCTTTACGGCGCCGAAGATCCTGTGGATGAGAAAGCATGAGCCGGAGCTCTTCAAACGGATCGCGAAGATCATGCTTCCGAAGGATTACGTGAACTTCTGCCTCACCGGCGTACACTGCACCGATTACTCCGATGCGTCCGGAACCCTGCTTTTTGATGTGAAGAACAGGAAATGGTCGGGAAAGATGCTGGACATCTGCGGCATTTCAGAAGATGTGATGCCAAAGCTTTTTGAGTCCTGTGAGTGTGTCGGCACCCTGAAAAAAGAGGTCGCAGAGGAACTAGGGCTTTCCGAAACGGTCAAAGTGGCTGCAGGAGCCGGGGACAATGCGGCGGCAGCGATTGGCACCGGGACGGTCTGGAACGGAGCCTGCAACATTTCTCTTGGCACTTCCGGGACAATCTTTATTGCAAGCGATACCTTCCGCGTGGACTCCGGAAACAGCCTTCATGCCTTTGCCTACGCAGATGGAAAGTACCATCTCATGGGCTGCATGCTCTCGGCGGCATCCTGCAACAAGTGGTTCATGGACGAGATCCTGAGGACAAAGGACTATGAGACGGAGCAGGCGGGCATCACAGAGGATCGACTTGGAAAGAACCATGTCTATTTCCTGCCCTATCTTATGGGAGAGCGTGCCCCGCACAATGATCCGATGGCAAGAAGCTGCTTTATCGGCATGTCCATGGACACCACCCGGCAGGACCTGACACAGTCGGTTCTGGAGGGCGTGGCCTTCGGGATCCGCGACAGTCTGGAGGCGGCAAAGGCACTGGGACTCGACATTCGTACGTCCATGATCTGCGGCGGAGGGGCAAAGAGCCCCCTGTGGAAGAAGATCCTTGCCAATGTCCTGAACATCAGCCTATCGAGTCCGGAGACAGAGCAGGGCCCGGGCTATGGCGGTGCCATACTTGCTGCCGTTGCCTGCGGGAAATACGCGTCCGTGGAAGATGCCTGCCGGAAACTGGTACGGGTTACGAATACGCTCACACCGGATCCGGAACTTGCAGCGTTGTATGAGAGCCGGTATCAGACGTACCGGAAACTCTATCCGGCACTGAAGGACATTTTTCCGGAGCTCTGAGACCACCGCACAGAAAATGGAATGATTGCTCTTTTACCCGGGATCTATTTGATTCCGGGTTTTTCTTCAGTTGTGAAGATGTTCCGGTTGCGAAGAGAGGCTGCAGATCCTAGGATGAGGTCCGTGGAGGAGAGTGCTATGGCCGGAAACAGAACAACAAAAAGCATGACAGAGGGGAGCCCTGTACGGCTGATTATGACATTCATGGTACCGATGCTTCTCGGCAACCTTTTTCAGCAGGCCTACAACATGGCCGACGGAATCATCGTGGGACAGCTCCTCGGGGCGAATGCACTCGCTGCGGTCGGCAGTTCGACGAGTGTCCAGTTCCTGACCCTGGGGCTGTGCATCGGCTCCTGCGCGGGCTTTGCGATCCCGATCGCCCAGAGCTTCGGCGCCGGAGACCTTCCCCGTATGCGCCGCTTTGTGTATCACGCGGCACTTCTTTCTGCAGCTCTTGCGGCGATCATGACCTTGTTGACAGCGCTTCTTTGCCGTCAGATCGTGACCATCATGCAGACGCCGAAGGACATCTTTGACGATGCCTACATCTATCTTCTGATCATCTTTCTCGGCATCCCCTTCACCATCCTCTACAACATGACCGCAAGCCTTCTCCGGGCAGTCGGAAACAGCCGGGCACCGTTCCTGTTCCTTGCCCTCTCCACCTTCCTGAACGTGTTCCTCGATCTTTTCTGCATCGCCGTGCTGCACCTTGGCTGTGCGGGGGCTGCCCTTGCAACAATCGCCTCCCAGGCGCTCTCCGGCCTGTTCTGCCTCATCTACATTGCCATGAAGGTGCCGGAACTGAAAGTTCCAAAGAGCGAGAGAAGTCTGGATGCGAAAACGGCGGGGACCCTGATCTCGATGGGGATTCCGATGGGACTGCAATATTCCATTACAGCCATCGGCTCCATGGTCATGCAGAGCGCCAACAACAGCCTCGGCAGTGTGTACGTCTCCGGCTTTACCGCTGGGACGAAGCTCAAACAGCTCCTCATGTGCCCTTATGATGCGATGGCAACCGCCCTCGCTACCTTTGTAGGACAAAATTATGGAGCAGGAAAGATGGACCGCGTAGTCCGGGGAAAGAACGAGGTTCTTGTCATCAGCATTACCTACGGCGCCCTTGCAGGCCTTCTCATGATCTTTGCCGGCAGGTTCATGTCCGGCTGGTTTCTCTCATCCGGAGACGTACAGGCACTTGATGCGGCGGCAAGATATCTTTTCTGCGAGGGTTTTCTTTTCTGGCTGCTTGGTCCCCTGAATGTTTATCGAAACGTCATGCAGGCACTCGGGTTTTCGGGCCGGGCGGTGCTCTCCGGCGCCATTGAGATGGTGGCAAGAAGCCTTGTGGCACTTATCTTTGTACCGCTCTTTGGATATGCGGCGATCTGCTGGACGGATCAGAGCGCCTGGATCAGTGCAACGACCTATGTGTTTCTCATGGGAACGGCTGTGATCCGGAAAAGAGAGAGGGAGATCGCATGATCATCAACACGGGACAGCGGACGGACATCCCCGCCTTCTACAGCACCTGGTTCTACAACAGAATCCGCGAGGGATACGTGCTTGTCCGAAATCCCTACAATCCGGAGATGGTGACACGCTATGAGCTGAGACCCGATGTCGTGGATCTCATTGCCTTCTGCTCGAAGAATTCGGCGCCGATGCTGGACAGAATCGACGAGCTCTCCGCGTTCCGTGTGCTGTTTCAGGTTACGATTACGCCTTACGGGAGGGAGATCGAACCTCATGTTCCCCCGATGGACGAGGTCATCGATACGGTTCTTGAGCTGTGCAGGAAGATCGGCGGGGAGCACGTGATGGTGCGCTACGACCCGATCTTTGTGAGTGATACCTATCCTGTTGAACGGCATATCGAGGCTTTCCGCCATCTGTGTGCAAGGCTTGAAGGGCATGTTTCCAGGGTTGTCATCAGCTTCCTGGATCTCTATGAGAAGACCAGGAAAAACTTCCCGGAGGGAAGAACGGTGTCAGAACAGGACCGCCTGCGGATCGGGGAAGCTTTCGGAGCGATCGGAAAAGAGTTCCACATGCATCTCTACACCTGCCTTGAGGGAACGGATCTTGTACCGTTCGGATTTGATGCGTCGGGCTGCATGACAAAAGAACTCATTGAAGACGTGTTTCAGGAGGAGCTGGTGATCCCGGGATCTGCACGGCCGAAAGCCAGGGAAGGGTGCAACTGCCTACTCGGGGCGGATATCGGGGCGTACAACACCTGCTGCCATGGCTGCAGGTACTGTTATGCAACGGAAGAGCCGGCACTGGCACGCGAGAACTTCCGTCGTCATGACCCGGCCTCTCCGATGCTGATCGGACACCTCACACCGCAGGACAGGGTGCATGAGGCAAAGCAGCAGAAATGGTTTACGGGGCAGTATCGTCTGTTTCCGGGAGGATCTTCTTTCTGACAAACGCGCGGGGCACCCCCTCTCCCTTTTCTCCGGACAGGGTGCGTTTGATCACGGCTGCATTCCGCCTTGCCGTGTGATCATCCCCGTGTCCCAGCGCTGCGGCGACCTTCTTCGGGTCGCCGGACGAGGTGAGGAGATTAACGCCGAAGGTGGCGCGAAGATCCCTCGGGGTAAGGCTTCCTCCGGTCAGCTCTCCGTACTTTCTGACGAGCTTTTCGATCGCCCGAACACAGATGCGCCGGTTCTGGAGAGAGAGGAACAGGGCGTTCTCACTTCCCGGCAGGGCCGGAAGGCGGTTTCTGTCTGGCAGATAGGCTGTCAGAGCCTCAATGCTTCTGCGATCAAGAGACAGAAGTACCGTACCGGTCTTTCTCTCAACCCGGAGCGTTTTGTGTTCAAGGTCAACATCTGCAAGGTTCAGGGCGGCACACTCCCGGGTTCGGATTCCCGCGCCGACAAGGAGAGAAAGAATGGCAAGATCCCGGCTTCCTGTCTTATCATGGAAGTATTGCTGAGATCTGGTAAGACCATCCCCTTCATCGGCTTTCTGAAGCAGTTCCTGTACTCTGGTGTCTTTTAGGTGGGTGACTTCCCGCTCCGGGATCTTCGGCAGGGGAACTTCACGGGAGGGATCCGTGCGGAGAAGCCCGGACCTTACATAGTACCGGTACATGCTCCGTATGGAGGAGAGCTTTCGTGCTCTGCCGCGTGCCGTTTTCGTGGCGGAAAGACTGTCGAGGAACGAGGAGATCTCACCGGCACTGACAGAGGGAAGAACCGAGAACGGAATCGCAGAAGGCTCAATACCTGCAAGCGCCTCCCTGTGATCCTTCAGGAAGGCAAAGAACAGCCGAAGATCTATGCAGTAGCCGCTTCTGGTCGATGCAGTCAGGGTATCAAGATAATCGGATAAAAACGCCGGAAGTTCCGGCGGCACAGCATTTGCCATAGCTATACCCCCTTACAGGGGAGTATAGCATGGAGTGAATATTTCTGCGAACAGTTGCAGAAACAAGAGATCAAACAAAGGAGTAAAGAGCATGCGCATGCTGGTACAGCGCGTCAGAAACGCGAAGGTTACAGTGGGAGGAGAAGCAGTCGGAGTACTCGACCATATGGGATATCTGGTGTTTCTCGGCGTCTGTGATGCCGACGATGAGAGCATTGCGGAGCGCATGGTCAGTAAGCTCGTAAATCTTCGGATCTTCGAGGACGAGAACGGAAAGACCAATAAAAACCTTCAGAGCATTGGCGGCGGGGTTTTGGTCGTGTCCCAGTTCACCCTCTATGCGGACTGCCACCACGGAAACCGCCCGTCGTTTATCAAGGCCGGCAATCCGGACCACGCCAATGCGCTGTATGAAAAGACCCTGGATCTGCTCCGCTCTGCCATCGGATCCGACCAGGTTTCCCACGGGATCTTCGGGGCGGATATGCAGGTGTCACTTGTCAACGACGGCCCGTTTACTATCTGGCTGGATTCGGACGAGATCCTGCATTAGAGAGGTGCCAAATGGTGGTTGAGAGAAAGGAACAAAAGCTCCTCGAGGAAGGCCTTGCAGATCCAAAAATCCATACAATCTGCCTCACAGGCCCCTTCGGTAGCGGAAAGACGACGATCGGAAAATCCATTCCCGGTGCCCTGTATTTTTTCTGCCTTCCGGTGACGGAGGAACGGTCTCTGAAGGCACTCTCTGCGCTGATTGTGCCAAGGACCGGATATCCTTCGAGGTATGTCTTTCACTCGGCAGAGGAAGCGGTCACCTGTCTTGCAGCAGAGTCGGATCAGGAGGGAAATGTCCTTGTTCTCGACGATGCGGAGAATCTCCTCTCGGACAAAGATCTTGGCGAGATTCCCAAAGCCCTGACAGGCAGCAGTCTTCGTCTTGTTCTGATTTCAGAGCGACCCTGTAAAAGTGCAGAACTCACGATTTCACTCTCCGGATTCTCCTTTTCGGAAGCGGAAGCATACCTTTCGGACATGGACGAGGAGGACAGAATCAAAACACTCTCGTTCTTTGGATTCTCTCCGTATGTCCTTCACTTCATCGACCAGAAAGCAGGTTTTGAGGAGAACGTCAATCGTCTTGCAGGAAACGACGGTATGATCTCACTTCTTCCGGACTATCTGATGCAGAGGAAGCTCAGAGAGACAAAGGTCTACAACGGCATCCTCCTTGCAATGGCGGAGGGAAGGGCCACACCGACGCTCATCGGCAGGGACCTGAACCTGTCTGCAAATGTCGTCTCAAGGTACCTGCAGACGCTTGTGGACGAGGGCTTTGTGCGAAAAGAGGCACTCTACGGCACCGAGAGGAAGGTAAGCTATCGGATTGCCATCCCGCTCCTTGACTGGCACTTCCGGAACCTGTTCGGGAAAGCGGATCCCATGGAGCAGGTGAAACGAAACCGGAAGGACACAGCGCTTGCCTTTGTACGGGACAGGGAACAGCTCAGCGTCCCGTTCCGGCCCTTTGCTGCAGAGGATGCAGGGGTATCGCTTACCACTGACGGGGTATCAAAAAGCACGGAAAAGCTGGTGCTTGTCAATGTCATCGATGGAGAAGCCAAAAAGAGCGATGTCGAAACACTCTATCTTGCCTCCAGGCAGGCACAGCTTGCCGGAAGCCGCAGCAGTGCTCTGTACCTGTTCTGTGAGGGAGCAGAAGAGGAGGCAATGGCTCTTGCAAAGACGTGCGTGGTAAATCTGTACTTTCTTGATTCATTTTGTCCTCTTGAAGCGAAAGCACGGGACTGAGAATAATCGAATTGTAAATAGACTATTTTGAAATTGATAATATCGCTCTGCTTTGGGAAAAAACAAAATTGAAGAAGAACCGTGAAGAGAAATAAACGATGTAAAGCCGTACTTGCACAGGGTACATAGTTCTACTGGATTTTATCAAAATGAGGTGAAGACTTGCCTAAAGCCCATCTGTACAGCTATATGCGCCCAATGCATTTATAATAATAACTAAATGTAAGATGCAA
>OMXP01000098.1 GCA_900315055.1 uncultured Lachnospiraceae bacterium | reverse complement strand
TGGAAACAAACTGCTTCTCGCCATCGGTCATAGTGGTATACCTCCATCCGTTTAAGATGAGTATACCATAAACCTCCATAACGTATGACTAATTATTTATCAGTTCCTTATACGTTGTCTTGCTCGCCTGTCTCTTTACATTACGTAAATTACGTAATATAATATTCAATGTAAGGAGGTGATAAATGAAGCACAGAGATTTGGTCAACAAGCTGAAAGAAGCCGGATATAGAAAAATCCGAGATGGTGACCACGAGATCTTCAAGAAGCCCGGAGGCCGGATGGTCGAAGTTCCCAAACACCGAGACGTCAATGAAAACACAGCAAAGCAAATCCTGAAAGACGCCGGGTTGATCTGAAGCACAACTGAATAGCAAAGAAGCGGAGTCGAAACAGGACTCCACTCCATTTTCAATATTTGGAGGTAGGTATGAATAACGAATATGTTTATCCCGCAGTATTCCATCACAACAGTGACGATGGATCTTATACGATCACTTTCCCGGATCTTCCCGGATGCATCAGTGAAGGCAAGAATCTGAGCAATGCCCTTTATATGGCCAGTGATGCCCTCACGCAGTGGGTGAACTGCTTGATTGATGAGGGCGAAGATCTTCCGGCTCCGAGTGATCTGAGCTCCGTTTCCTGTGAGAAGGACGAGTTTGTGAATCTTGTAAGGGCGGATATAAAGGACAATCACGCTGTGAGAAGAACCATTAGCATTCCCAAGTGGATGGACGATGAGGTGAACAAAGCAGGCATCAGCCTTTCCAAGGTTCTGCAGGACGCGCTGAAGGAAAAATTCTCTGCATAAGATCGCCATTTTGGGATCCGGGGCTGTCCAAGCAGGCAAAGACCTCGTACGGCTGATGCTCCGATCTGTACGGAGTCCGCTACATGGACCTCCGATCCGGAACAATGCAGCGTGTCGTTGACGAGTGTCCCCCCGGGGATACCAGACGAAGGCCGGCATCATCACCCTGCTCGGTCATCTGGATCAGTACGCCCATGAGATCGATGTGATCTCGAAGATGTACAGCAAGGTCATCACCGTCCGGGATCTCGATGTCCCGGAGTCCAACCGTGAGCTTTTACTGCACAGGAGCGGCAGAAACTGTGGGACCGTGTCGCGGATCCGCGTGTCCAGGTCGTGCTGATCTACATTTACACCGACTGGAGGCTCATGAAATTTCTCGACATGAAGTCTGCGGACGTTGATCTCGATGCCTGGACGATGACCGGAGGCGAGAAGACCGCGTTAGGGAAGCACCGCGTGATCCCGATCTGGGCCGGCGTCCGCCAGATCGTCTCCGAGATCATGCAGAACTCCCCCGGGGGAGTACTTCATTCACCGCCCTGACGGAAAGCACTGGATCTGTCCTCGGTTCCATGTAGACTTCTGGAATCCGTTGATGCAGGAGCTCGGCATGAGCCACACGCCGAACGAAGCCCGGCACACCTTCGAGACGATGCTGGACAATGCAGGCGTGAACCAGAACTGCAAGGGCCTTTGAATGGGGCTCCAATCCAAAGATGTCGGCACACGTGTCTACACGCACAAAACTTTGGATCAGCTCCGCGAAGCTGTAGAAAATTTACACCGCTGATGGAACTGGTTACAAACTGGTTGCAAAAGTGCCGGAAAACCTTGAAAATACGTGGATTGCACTACATCTCTATTCTTTATTCACCGGAAGAGGCGCTGGATCTTTGGATCCGGCGCCTTTTCCGTGGTACAGAGCATTGACGTTTTCCTGCAAAGCCCGCAGAATGGAAGCAGACAAAACAATTGACGAAATCAGCGGAGGAATGATTGCATGCAGAACACGGAGATTCGAAGCCTTCAGCCGGAAGACGCCGATGAGGTGCTGCGCTTCATGCCCGAAGTCGGAGGAGAAACCGACAACCTGACTTTCGGGAAGGAAGGCCTTCCGTACACAATCTCAGAAGAACAGGACTATCTCCGGTCTGTCGCAGAGGATCCCCACTCTGTCATGCTGGGTGCCTTCTGCGGCGGAGAGCTGGTTGGAACGGCAAGTCTTACCGGCCTGTCCGGAAGAATGAGTCACCGTGCGGAACTTGGCATCTGTGTTCTCAAAGCGTACTGGAATCAGGGGATCGGGAGTGCACTTCTCTCCTCTCTTAACTCCTTCGCCGCAGGCAACGGCATTGAGCTCATCAGCCTGGAAGTACGAAGCGACAATGCAGCCGCCATTCACCTCTACGAAAAGTACGGCTTTGTAAAGACCGGGTACTTTCCCGCCTTCTTTAAGATCGGAGACACCTACCATGATTTCGATCTGATGGTACTGGATCTTCGAAACCGGCAGTGATGCCAACCCAGATGTATCGAAAAAAGCCCGGCCGGAGAACGGAGTACCCCGTTCCACAGCCGGGCTTTCGCTTTCCCATGTTTTCCCGTAAAGGGACTTACCTTCTGTTCGATCTGATGTCAGAACACAAAAATGCGGGAAGCGAATCTTCGCCTCCCGCAGGATATGGGAATCAGAACAGGTTCCCGGGCTGCTCTGCAGATATTGTTAACGGAACAGGCTGTACCAGCTGTTCGTAGAAGAGGTATTGCTGCTCTGTGTGGTCGTCTGCGTTGCAGACGCCTCATCGCCGAGCGTTACCTGAATGTCCTTGCTCTCATAACCGTTGTCACCGGCCCGCTCAACCGTAACCGTCACGGTCTCGCCGGACTTATAATACTTGATGATGTCCTTGAGCTCATCAGCGTCCGAGACACTCGTGCCATCGAAGGAGGTGATGATATCACCGCTCTGAAGGCCGGCCTTATCTGCGGCACCTCCGCTCACGACAGAGTAGATGTAGACTCCTTCCGGCATGTTGTAGGTGGAAGCAGTCGATGCATCGATGGAGACCATCTGAATGCCGAGGTAGCCTCTCTCGGACTCGCTGTAAATCTGTCTGGACGTACGGCCCGCGAGCTCGTTGACAACCTCAATGACCTTGCTTGCCGGGATGGAGTAGCCCATGCCCTCGACATCCGTGGACGAGTACTTCGCGACGTTGATGCCGATCAGCTGACCCTGCATGTTGAACAGGCCGCCGCCGGAGTTGCCGGGGTTAATGGCGGCATCGGTCTGCAGAAGACCGGTCATCGTGCTGCCATCCGAGGACTCAAGGTCACGATCCTTCGCGGAGATGATGCCGGTGGTCACGGACTGACCATAGCCCAGGGCGTTGCCGATGGCGACGACCTGATTGCCGACCTCAACTGCATCGGAATCTCCGAAGGTTGCGACGCTGATCGCGCTCAATGTGTCACTGGACAGATCCGACTTCTTGACGGACAGCAGTGCGATGTCCGCATCGGAATCCTCACCCTTGAGGGAAGCATCGGCGCTCGTGCCGTCGACAAACTGGACGGAGAGCGACTCGGCATCCTCCACCACGTGATGATTCGTGACAATCCAGATCTCATCGTCATCCTGATAGATGATGACGCCGGATCCGGACGCTGCCTCCTCGGCCTCTCCCGTATCACCCGAGCCGAACATCGAGTACCCGTTCTGCTGATACTTGATGACATTCGTGATCGAGACGACGGAGCTCATCGCGCTCTTTGCAACATCGGTGACGCTCATGTCGGAACTCGAATCCGAAGAGCTTGCCGCAAGCTTTACCACATTGCTGTCGCTGCTGCTCTGCGATGCAGATGCGGAAGTCTGCGTTGCCGAAGATGCGGTTGTCGCAGCCGTGCTGTCTGCTGCAGCTGCCGTCTGTGTATTTGCTGACGAAGCCACATAGCTTCCGGCTCCGAAGCCAACGCACACCGCTGCGCCGACGGCGATAAGGCTCGAAACGATCCGGCCCGCATGGTGTCTCTTCCCGGCTGCCCGTCTCTGTGCTCTGCTGCCCTGCATGTCCTCACTGTTTACCGGTGTGACATTGTTTTCATTTTCATTTTCATTCTCATTCTCAATGTACTGACTGTATCCGTTATCGGAATTGTAATCATAGGTACGCATTTCATTTGCCTCCTGTGAAGTATTTTCTTTTTGTTTACAACTGGAATGATACAGACAGATTGTGTGCAAGTTGTGAGAAGGGTTTGTTTTAATTGTGTTCTTCCTGTGATGGAACTGTGAAGTGTCGCTTCCTTTTCAGAAACTGCATGCTGTGATAGAGTCTGGAAAAGGAAAGGAGCCTTTGAGATGATACGATTCCGGAATGTACTTTCTCTTCTTCTCGTCCTGCCCCTTGCAGGCTGTGCCTCGAAAAACAGCAAAACCTGGTACCCGATCGAAGAGACAAAAGACCTTGTCTCCTCTACCGATCACGCTGCGGGCTACTGTCTGGTCGGGGATTCCAGAACAGTTGCCATCTACTGGGCTCTGACCGGCAGTATGTCCGACAACACGGTGGCCAAAATCGCCAATGACAGCGTCGTCTTTGCGGCCAGTGTCGGGGAAGGCTACAGCTATCTGAAAGACACGGTTCTGCCCCTCATCGACCCTTATGTCGGGGAGGGCACGAAGGTTGCCGTTCTCACAGGCGTCAACGATATCGGGCAGATCTCCACGGACAGCTATATTTCTTTGCTGGAAGACACTGCTTCCGCCTACGCTTCCCGCGGTGCGTCTTTGTACTATGTATACGTCAATCCTGTAAGCGACGACCTTGCACCTTCCGGCACGACTCTGACCAATGATAAGGTGAACGAGTGGAACAGGGAGATGCGGCAGGGCCTGTCAGAAGACGTGCCCTGTATCGACATCAATGCGAAGATTACCGGCCACATCGAGTGGGCGGACTTCCTCCACTATGAAAACAGCACGAACCTGACGATCTACGAGGATCTCATGGAAGAGCTGGACAGCAAAGACCAATGAAAATACCCCTGGAAAGAATCTCTCCAGATTCTCCCCAGGGGTGTTCTGCTATTTCTTTCAGCTGTCGAGACAGATAACCCTGTCCTTCCCGTTCTTTTTTGCGGCGTACATCGCCCGGTCCGCACCGCTGATCATTTCCTGATAGTCACAGATCTTCGTGGTGTAACCGATGGATGCGGTGATGGCAATCGTTTTTCCGTCTTTGAGCGGAATATCTGTCTTCCGGATCCTGTCCAGAAGATCTTCTGCCTTCGCGGTGATCTGATCCTTCTCTCCGCGGTAAATTCCGACAATCTCCTCACCGCCGAAGCGATAGAACGTGATGTCATTCTGTTCCCCGAACAGGCGGATCTTCTTTCCCAGGACCTTCAGGCACTGATCTCCCGCCGCATGCCCGTAGGTGTCGTTCACGTTTTTGAAGTCGTCGAGATCCAACATCATGACGGCTGTGATCGGAGCGCCCTTTCCCTCTTTTGCATCGTCCATGGCATCATAAAGATCCAGGCGGGAATTGAGCCCGGTGAGACAGTCATAGCGCCGGTCGCGGTCTGCCTGATTGTACATGTCCCAGGCGGTCTCGACTTCCTTCTGCAGTTCTTCCTTCTCTTCCCGGCTCTGTCTTCGCTCCCGCTCCATCTCCTCGAGATGTGCCTTCTCCTTTGAGATGTCGACACCGTACAGAATACTCTCGACATGCCCGTTGTTCGGATTGTCGATCAGCTGTGCCGTAATCCTGGACCAGCGTATGGAGCGGTCATCATAATAGCTCAGCGTCTCGAGAACGATCTGATGATGGTTCTGTGCATAGGCATTCATCTGGGCCTTGCGGCTGAAGGTTGAGAAGAATTTCTCCTGCCCCGCCCTGTCCGGTACAAAGGAGCCGATCATGCGGATCAGGGTATCCACGTCGCCGACGTTCTGCATGCGCCGTGCATTCTGAGCATTGCCGCCGGAGCTGAGCCACCTGTCGTCCGTAAGATCCATGTGGAAGACACCCTGCCCTTCCGGGATGGTCTCGAGGATGGAACGGATCTGCTCGGTGTAGCGCTTCTGTGCGATCTTGGTGTCCGTCACGTCACGGCCGTATTCGATGAATACCTTCCGCCCATTCCAGACGGTGTAGCGGCCCTTCAGATTGAACACATGCTCCCCGTCGTCCACCTCGATGTTTTTCTCCGTTTCGTTCCCCATCTTCTTCATGGGACAGTGTCCGCAGGGAGCGTCGAGGCCCAGCATGTACTGGTAACACTTTCTGCCCTCATAGGGCTCGTCCGGATGCCCGGAGATGGCCGTCGTCATGGCATTGGCAAAGACCATCGTGTAATCCTCCGGGTGGCACACCTGGATGAACTGCCCCGCATGATCAATGAGATCCACGAGATTCTCAAAGTCCACCTCGGGTCCCTGTGCCTTCTGAGCATCGGCCTTTCCGACATCGATCTCTTCCCGGGAGTTTAACAGGTAAGCCCTGAAGTCCTCCTCGCTTAAGGGCTTGGAGAAATAGTAGCCCTGGATAAAGTCACAGTGATTGCGCCGCAGGAAGGAAAGCTGCTTTTCGTTCTCGACGCCCTCTGCCACGGTCTGAAGGCCGATCCTGTGGCACATGTCGATCGTGGAGGTGATGACTGCCCGGACGGTCGGCTTGAACTCGATCTGGTCGATGAAGGTCTTGTCGATCTTCACGATGTCAAACGAGTAATCCCCGATCATGCCAAGGGACGAATAACCGCTTCCAAAGTCATCGAGCAGCACCTTCGCACCGCTCTGCTGGATCTGCTGCAGAAGGTAGGAACAGTTCTGACGAAGAACCGCCACCGAGGTCTCCGTCACCTCGAAGTTCACAGCCCCCTTCGGCACGCTGTTCTCCTGCGTATAGTCGAAGATGTCGTTCATCAGATGATCGTTGTAGAAATCCTGGCGCGAGAGATTGACGGAAACCGGCACCAGCGGCAGCCCCTGATCCTGAAGCTCTTTCTGGAAATCGAAGACATGCCCCAGTACGTACCGGTCAAGCTGCGAAATCAGGCCGCTCTTCTCGAGAGCCGGAATAAAGGTGTTCGGCACGATGAATCCCATCTTGGGGTGAATCCAGCGGGCCAGCGCCTCCGCGGAACAGATCTTTCCGTCCGATGCCCGGACGATCGGCTGATAGTAGACCTTGAATTCCTCGTTCCGGATACTGGTCTGAAAGCCCGAGATGATCTCCGCATGGTCCACGTATGATTTGCGCATGGACTCATTGAAAACAGCGACGTTTCCGTACTCCTCCTCGTCGGCAAATTCCTTCGCAAGAGTTGCCCACTCGATCATGTTGGTGACCGTAGTGCCGGCGTCCTCCACGTTGTAGATGCCGCAGCGAAGATGCAGGTGCACCATGCGGCTCTCATTGCTCCAGGAGATATTGAGGAGGCTGTCGGGATTTCCGGCATGAAGACGCCCGCGGTTGACAAGGAACAGAAACCAGTCGGACTCGATTCTGGCCGAGACGACAGGCCTGAGCCAGCTGTTTTTCAGCGTCTCGAACACATGCCTGAGAACCTGATCGCCGCCCTCGACGCCGAAGATGTCATTGATTGCCTTGAAGTTGTGAATATCAAAGACGGCAATGGCGTACTCTCCGGGATTTGCCCGCTGAAAGATAAGCCCTGCCTCCCGGATAAAGCCCTTTCTGGAGAATCCCCCTGTCAGGGGATCGAAGTACTGCTGTTCCAGGAGCTTTGTCAGCTCCTCCTTCGTGCGGGGAAGCTTTGCCGCAACGAACGCACTCTCCCCGACCGTGCTCATGACCAGGGCATGTCCCACTCTCCCGTCCTGAAGGACCATGTCCACGGCGTCCACCGTCTCGTAGATCTGACGTATGGGGTCCATGTAGGTCTGCGGCCCCTTTACATTATTTGCAACCGGACACGTGGGACAGGGCTCCTCCAGGTTCATGAGACACTGATAGCACTTTTTTCCGATCTCAAGCTGCGGGTAGATCTCTTTTAAGGTCTGATTGACACTGATGACATTGTATTCGGGATCAATGACATAGGTGCCGGATGATTTTTCGCTCATTTGGTATCTTCCTGACGTGAGATCTGCTTCTGACCCAGCAGATCCGGACAACATCCTCCCCCTGAAACAGCATGCAAAAAACAGATTGCAGGTCTTCTTCTTGAAAGAGGGCCCCCAAATCTGAAATTGTTGCTCTTATCAGTACAGTATACCGTAACTGCCCCACCGAATCAACGCGGTTTCCTCCGGCAGATCCGCCCGCACCGGCACAGGAAATGCTACAATACGTTGCGTAACCGCTGTTCGTACCATCGTCTTATCAAGACCACATACCTGCCATGAAAAAACTGTGTTCCTGGAACGTCAACGGCCTTCGGGCCTGCATCAGCAAGGGCGCCTTTGACGACTTCCTTGCAAAGGAGAAGCCGGACGCCCTCTGCCTGCAGGAGACCAAGCTGCAGCAGGGGCAGATCGATCTGGCTCTCCCCGGCTATCACCAGTACTGGAACTATGCCGAAAAGAAAGGCTATTCCGGTACCGCCATCTTCGTAAAGGACGAGCCTCTGTCCGTTACCTACGGCATCGGAATCGATGAGCACGACCACGAGGGCCGGGTCATCACTCTGGAGTATCCGGACTTTTATCTCATCACGGTCTACGTCCCGAATTCCCAGGATCAGCTCCAGCGGCTCTCCTACCGCATGACGTGGGAGGACGACTTCCTTGCCTACCTCAAAAAGCTCGAGAAGAAGAAACCGGTCATCTTCTGCGGGGACCTGAACGTCGCCCATGAGGAGATCGACCTGAAGAATCCGAAGACCAACCGCGGCCATGCGGGATTCACCGATGAAGAACGGGCAAAGATGACAACTCTCCTCGAAAACGGCTTTATCGATACCTGGCGCCACTTCTATCCGGACAAAACCGGCGTCTATTCCTGGTGGAGTTACCGCTTCCATGCAAGATAGAACAACGCGGGTTGGCGAATCGACTACTTCATCGTCTCGGAGGCCCTGACGCCGCACCTTGTGGATGCGATGATCTACACCGATGTCCCCGGTTCCGACCACTGCCCCGTGGGACTGTCGATCGATTTCTAGCGTGCTATAATACGGTCAGATTCGATCAAGGAGTGCGCCAGTTCGGCGCTTAGAATACAGGCAGGTGAAAGCCCTGCCCCGGTAAAGCCCAGCAAGCAGCCGGTACACAGCCTTGAAGCCAAAG
>OMXP01000099.1 GCA_900315055.1 uncultured Lachnospiraceae bacterium | reverse complement strand
ACGAGTATGACAAAGTTCACGTTAACGTTTGAACCGCCGTGTACCGAACGGTACGCACGGTGGTGTTGGAGGCGGGTGAAATCCCCGTCTACCAGATTTCGTCCATCTCCGAGACGACTCTTCCCCAGGGATCCGTCACCATGGAGTGGCCGTATGCGTGATACGAGGCGGACAGATCTCTTGCGGGGGATGTCGCAATCACAAAGCACTGGTTGTCGACGGCACGCTGCCGGAACAGAATCTCCCAGTGGGCGGGACCGGTGGTCAGGTTGAAGGCTGCAGGGACGAGGATGATGCGGGCGCCTTTGAGGACCATGGCACGGAAGAGCTCCGGGAACCTCGCATCAAAGCAGATGCAAAGCCCCATCTTTCCAAACGGAGTGTCGAATACGGTGATCGAATCCCCGGGTGTCAGGGTGTCGGATTCCCTGAAGGCCTGACCGCCGCGCACGTTGATGTCGAAGAGATGAAGCTTCCGGTGTCTTGCAAGAATATTCCCGTCCGGGCCGAAGACGAAGGCACTGTTGTAGACGTGCCCCTCGCGGTCCTTCTCCGGGATGGAGCCTGCAGAGAGGAAGATGCCGTATTCCTTCGCAAGGCCTGACAGGAATGCGACGCTCTCCCCGTCCTGCGCCTCTGCGTAGAGGGGAAAGTTCTTCGTCTCATAGGGGCAGGTGAACATCTCTCCCAACGTCACAAGATCCGGACGGGGAGCGTCCTTTTCAAAGCGGTCTTTGAGGAGTGTTCTGACGTTTTCCAGGTTGTCCTTTTTGGATGTCTGAACGATGGTCTGCAGCTGCAGTACCCGAATCGTATTCTTCATTGCCTTTCTTACCTCCTGCCCGTTCCGGACTCCTTAGCCAGGTGCCATGCATACGCATTGGCGAAGTTGTAGTGGAGCCCTTCCTTCGCAAAGCTGTACTCAGTATACACCGCATCATCTTCAGAAGCAGATGATGCGTTTCCGTCATATGCGGTGTGCTCGTCGATCCAGTCGGAAAAAAGCTCCGGATCGTTCTTTAATACCGGCACGGCATCGCTTGAGAGCGTTGAGAGATACCAGGCATCATCGCTTCCGTGGGAGAGGTTCCAGGAGGCGATGATTGCGTCCGGGCGGGAGAAGGCAAAGACAAGGTACGACACAGCCCCGACAAGAAGAAATGCCGGGAGCAGCCGGAAGGAGACAAAGCAGCGCCTTGTGAGAAGTGCAAGGACAATGGCAATCACCGCCATGAACCAGAGGACAAAGAGCCGAAGGAACGTCAGCTGGTACGCCCCGATGTAGAGCACCATGCGGAAGGCACCGGTGAAGTCCAGAAGGTACGTGCAGATGGAAAGAAGAACGAGGATGATCTTCAGAGCCCGTGTCTTTGCAAAGAAGCGCTGCGTCAGGAAGAAGACCACAAGGTTCAGGAGGGCAAGGATCGTCAGCTGATAGAAGCCCTCATGGACATAGTCCGCATAGGTGACGCCGGAAGGAAGGGCTGTGCCGCGGGATAAGACGAATACCGCCTGGATCAGGGCAAAGAGGACATACAGCACCAGTACCGGAACAAGGAAGATCATCGCGGTGAGGGAGGAGAGTAGCGTGGTGCGGGAGCCGCTGTTTACTTCTTCTCCCTTCCGGTGCTCCTTCCAGAGCGTGTAGGAGCAGAGAAACCCGAAGAAAAACAGGACAAGATACGGGATCACGTCCCAGCCGTCGATGTGCGGCACCAGGGAATCGGTCAGGGTGCGAAAGACCAGGTCTGCGGAGCGAAGAAGGAGAAAGACTACAAGAAAGAGCGGGATCGCGATGCAAAGGCCCGGCAGGATCACCCGGCGAAAAAGAGCCTTCTGATCCGTCGTATGCCCGGCGCTTTCCTTTACCATGTCCCTGATATCCTCTGCGGGGTCAAAGAGATGGATCAGGGGCGTTACCAGAGCGCGGAAGAGGGAGGTAAGCGTCATAGACCTTGCGCAGAGCGCCAGCGTGAGAATCCCGATGAGAAGAAAATCCAGCGCGTGGAGCGGGACACTCCCGGTGGTGCAAAGGTTCACACTGGTCAGGACAATGAGGAAACAGAGCACTTTCTGGAAGCGGGTCAGGACAAATGCCCTTGCACTCAGGAATACGCCGAGTAGCGCAAGGACGACATAGCCGACGCCTGCCTCGTTGTCATGGGCGATGAGAGAGAAGGCAAGGCCGAAAAAAAGGGCGCAGGAAAGAAGACCTCTCGAAGAGAGGACAAAAGCAGTCGATTTCATGGTGAACTCCTTTTGGAAATAGTACGGGAAATGGAAAACGATACGGATCAGTCCGGGGTGCTGCCTTCCGGATTCTCGTCCGGAACGTAGGTGATGAGATCCCCCGGTTGACAGTCGAGGGCCTTGCAGAGTTTCTCCAGAGTGTCCAGGCGGATCGCCCGGGCCTTTTCGTTCTTCAGGATGGAGAGGTTTGCGGGTGTGATGCCGATGGTGTGGGAGAGGTCCATGAGTCCGACCTTGCGCTTTGCCATCACGACATCGAGGGTAATGACGATCATGGCGTCCTCCTTTCAGATGGTGAGGTCATCGTCTTCCTTGTAGGAAATGGCCTGCGCAAAGACCCGCTCAAGGACAAACGAGAACAGACCCGCGATGGCAAAGACCGCAAGGATGATAAGCGCCGTGAGCGTCGGGAACAGCACCATGCGAAGGAGCATGAGGAAGGCAATGATCATCGCATAGACCCCGAGGAGGTGGAGAGAACGGACGTTTTCCTTGACAAAGCAGGCGTTTTTCACCACCGTCTTCATGATCCTCGAGAGCTCTGCAAGGATCAGGATCGCAAAGATCCCGGAGACCATGAGGGAGATCAGGACAGCATGAAGATCTCCTCCCGTGATGGAATGGCGGGAGAGAATTCCCGGAAGGAACACCGGGATCAGGCATTCGCAGATGATGCCGACAACAACAAGCGTCTGCAAGAGACGAAGAACAAACAGGTTCAGGGTTTCTGGTTTCATGGCAGCCTCCTTGATTCTCATCATAGAGACAGAACCTCTGAAAGTCAATAAGAATTTATCGAAAAACGATAAAAACATATCGAGATGGGAAAAGATTTCGTGAAATGGGTCCGGATTCCTTTTCACCTGGCCTTTTTCTTCTTTATGCTTTATTATTGACATATGTCAGAAACAAAAGGAGGAAAGCCATGGCAAGACCCGGAAAACAGCGCCGCATCTGCCACAGGCCACTGTATTCGCGCTTTGGTCCCCTTGGGAAAGCGGCGGATCCGGATCCTGTGGTGATGAGCCTTGAGGAGTATGAGAGCATTCGGCTCATGGACCTCGAGGAGTGTGATCAGGCACAGGCAGCTGAGATCATGGGGATCTCAAGATCGGGACTTGCGGCGATCTACAAGAGTGCAAGGAACAAGATCGCAAGGAGCCTTGTCTTCGGGGAGACGCTCTCCATTGAGGGCGGCTGCTACAGGCTCTGCTGCGGGGAGGCGGGGGCACTCTGCAGAGCGTACTGCCAAAGCTTTGCCTTCGGGAGAAAACAGGAACAGAGAAAGGACAAACACATGATTATCGCAGTAACATATGATGAGACGACAGGAGAGATCTTCCAGCATTTCGGAAGGACCGAGGCATTCAAGCTCTACGAGGTCGAGGACGGAAAGGTCAAATCCTCCCGCGTTGCCGGGACGAACGGGCAGGGCCACGGGGCACTCGCGGGAGTGCTTCGGGACGATCACGCGGACGTACTGATCTGCGGCGGCATCGGCGGCGGGGCGAGGATGGCACTGGACAGTATTGGCATTCAGCTGTTCCCCGGCTGCACGGGATCTGCAGACGATGCGGTAAGCGACTTCCTTGCGGGAAAGCTCTCCTTTGATCCGAATGCACACTGTGATCACCATGATCACGAGGAGGAACACGGCTGCGGCGGTGAAGGATACGGCTGCTGCCACTGATAAACAATGAGGGAGATGCCGGGATGCCAAAATCGGGGAATTTAAGACGGCGACAGTATGAGACGATGAGGGTCCTTCTGGAATACAGCGACGAGGAGCACGGGCTTGCGATCAGTCAGATCCAGGAAGAACTCGAGAAGGTAAAGATCGCGTCGGACCGCAGGACCATCTATGCGGATATCGATGCGATCAATGAGACAGGCCTTGTCCACGTGCAGGGAAGACGGAGCAGGGGCGTGTACTACTACCATGTGATCGAGCGGCTGTTCGATCCCGTGGAGCTGCGGCTTCTTGTGGATGCCGTGGCGACGAGCCGGTTCATCACAAAGGACAAGTCCGACAACCTGATCCGGAAGCTCTCGAGCCTTACAAGTGTCTATGAGGCAAAGGTGCTGAACCGCCAGATCGGCGTGTCCGGCCGCGTAAAATCCATGAATGAGTCCATCTTCTATCAGGTGGACGAGATTTCCCGCGCGATGGAGAACGATCGGCAGATCCGCTTCACCTACATGCAGTGGAACCTCGAGAAAAAACTGGAGCCGAGGAAAAACAATCCGGTGATGCTTAGCCCGTATCTTCTTACCTGGAACGACGAGAACTACTATCTCATCGGGTACGTAAAGAAGGACGGAATGCTCAAGACCTACCGCGTCGACAAGATCCGGAACCTTCTGATGCTGGACCTCAAACGGGAGGGCGAAGAGGAGTTTCGAAAGAACGACATCTCTTCCTATACCAGCGAGAGCTTTGGCATGTTTACAAGGGACCCGGTGGAGGTGCAGCTCTCCTTTGACAATGAGATGGCAGGCGTTCTCATCGACCGGTTCGGGACAGACCTGAAGATCCTTCGGGAGAGCGCCTTTACCAGCGTTGCCCTGACCAAGGTCGAGGTGAGCCGGCAGTTCTTCGGGTGGCTCTGCGGTCTCGGTTCCGGGGTGCGGATCAAGGGACCGGAGTCGGTAAAGAAGGAGTACAGAAAGTACCTCACATCGATTCTGGAAGACTACAACTGATCCGTTGATCCGTGATCCGGGACAGGATTCCGGCGGCCGGTGGAAAGGACAGGCCTGCGTGGCAGACAGGAGTGAACAACAGCAAAAGCATACGGCAGTGTTTCATCTTCCGGGACTGTTTGAGGATCTGGAGCTGTACCGGCATTTCCTGCCGCTCTTTTACTCACACCGGGAGTACTTCTACGACTGGTGCACCATCGGCTCCCTCTACGGCGCCCCGGCGGGGTGCCTCTGGGGAGGCGGCAGAGTGGGAGAGGGAAATGTGTCCGCAAGGGACGTTCTGTCGCTCACGGAATCGTACGGGATTTCCGCGCGTCTTACCTTCAGCAACCTGCTCCTTACCCCGTCCCACCTTTCCGATCCTTTCTGCAACCGGCTCTGTGAGATCTTTTCGGAGGGCAGCGGCCGCAACGGCGTCATCACGGGTTCTGATCTTCTGACGACTTACCTTTCGGAGCATTATCCGAAGCTCTACCTTATTTCGTCCACAACGAAGGTCCTGACGCACTTTCAGGATCTGAAATCGGAGATCCAAAGACCGGAGTACACATTTGTCGTCCCAGACTTTCGGCTGAACCGGGATTTTAAGGATCTCGAAACTCTGTCCCGTCCGGAAAAGGAGAAGGTCGAGTTCCTTGTGAACGAGTGCTGCGACTTTGGCTGCAGTCAGCGAAAGGCCTGCTATGAGGCGGTAAGCCGCGAGTGCCTCGGAGAGGTCGGCGCCGAGGCAGCGCACCGGTGTCCGTCGAAGCATGCGGGAGAAGGATACGTGTTCTCGAGAGCCATGGAGAACCCGGGGTTCATCAGCAGGGAGGATATCCGTGATGTGTACCTTCCGATGGGATTTTCCAATTTCAAGATCGAGGGGCGGGGCCTTGGCAGTGCGCTGATCCTGGAGTTCCTTCTCTACTACCTGACAAAGCCGGAGTGTCAGCTGAAGGTGCGGGAGGCGATTTACCTCGGCAATGAGCTCGATCTGTTCTGAAGAGACAGATGCCGGGTTCTGGATCGTAAGGTATACTGGCAGAAAAGGCTTCAGGTGAAGCAATGGGGGAGAACAGATGAAACGGAAATGGATTGCTGTTTTTGGGGGAATCGCACTGTCTCTGGTACTGACCTTTGACAGTGAGAGCCCTGCAATGGCACAGGGAACATCGGAAGAGACACAGGAGACGGAGATCCCGTCGACCAGCGTGCACTTTTTTGCGGTCGGGGATGCGCTGATCTCGGAGACCCTGAACAAAGGAGCTCTGCAGATGGGAGGCGGGAAGACGTATGACTATCACTACATCTACTCCGCCATGGAGGACACCATTGCATCCTATGACCTTGCGGCGATCAATCAGGAGACGATCCTCATCGACAACTACGCGCAGCACAGCGGGTATCCCGCGTTCGGAACGCCGAATACCGAGGGAGATGCCATTGCGGACGCCGGGTTTGACATCGTGACGCAGGCGACGAATCACAGCTATGACAAGGGAATGGCGGGGATCAATCAGGACATCACGTTCTGGCGGACGAAGCACCCGGAGATCACCATGCTGGGGCTTCATTCCAGCCGGGAAGATGCAAGCGACATCGACTACATCGAGTCCAACGGCATCACCTTTGCCCTGTTCAACTATGCCTACGGGCTGAACGGCATGCACCTTCCTGCCGGGAAGGACTATGCGGTCGATCTGTTATCTAACACGGCCAAGCTCCTTGCGGACGTCAGAACCGCAGAGAACACGGCGGACTTTACGATTGTCTTCTGCCACATGGGAGATGAGTACAGCTATAAACCGAATGCATCCCAGAAGACACTCGCCCTGCAGCTTGCGGAGGCCGGGGCGGATCTCATTGTCGGCGCGCACCCGCACTGCATTGAGCCCTGCGAGGTCGTGAAGGCAGAGAACGGGAACATCGCTCTGGTGTACTACAGCCTCGGAAACTTCGTCTCCTCGCAGCTCAATGCGACCACGCAGCTTGAAGGCGCGGCCAATGTGACGATTACAAAGGTCGGTGACCTCACCGCGATCACGGACTATGACTTTATTCCTCTGGTAAACGACTGGCAGGGGAGCACACCGCACCCGGTCTTCCTGAAGGATTACACGGAAGAAGAGGCGGCAAAGCATCATTTCGCACGGACCGGAAAGAAGTTCACTGCCGCCGGGCTCTGGAGCACCTGGCATCAGGTGACGGGACGATAATGTGAGATTTCTGTGAAACTTGCACAGAAAATGTTGCAAAAATCCTGCTTTCCCTGTTTAATATCCTTTAAGGGCATCAAAGATGCCACTCATCGATTTGGGACAAGGAGGATATCATCATGTACAGTTTCTGTTTTCACGTGCCGACCCGCATCTGGTTCGGAAAGGATACGGTTTCCCATCTGTCTGAAATGAGACAAAGCGGCACAAAGGCTCTTCTCGTCTATGGCGGCGGCAGCATCAAGAGATCGGGACTCTATGACAGGGTCCTTGCGGTCCTTTCGGATGCCGGCATCAGCGTCACGGAGCTTGCCGGTGTTGAGCCGAACCCGAGAATTGAGACGGTCCGCAAAGGCGTACAGCTGTGCAGGGACGGCAGAATTGACATGGTGCTTGCAGTCGGCGGCGGTTCCACGATCGACTGCGCAAAGGTCGTTGCGGCCGGTGCAAAGTATGACGGAGATGCCTGGGATCTGGTCCTCGACGGATCGAAGATTCAGGCAGCGCTTCCGATCTATACCGTTCTTACGCTCTCCGCAACGGGATCGGAGATGGACAAGTTCGCGGTCATTTCCGACATGACAAAGAATGAGAAGTGGGGCACGGCTGCGGATTGCCTGAAGCCCACGATGTCGGTTCTTGACCCGACGCTCACCTATACCGTCTCGAAGAAGCAGACGGCAGCCGGCACGGCGGATATGATGAGCCACACGATGGAGAACTACTTCACGAGAGAGACCGGCGCCGATGTGCAGCAGGGCTTTGCAGAAGTGATCCTGCGCACGGCCATCAAGTACGGCCCCATCGCTCTGGCACAGCCGGACAACTACGACGCAAGGGCCAACCTCATGTGGGCTGCAAGCCATGCCATCAACGGACTGGTCAGCGAGGGCTCCGCAAATGCCTGGTGCATTCACCCGATGGAGCATGAGCTCTCCGCCTTCTATGACATCACTCATGGCCAGGGCCTTGCGATCCTGACACCGGCGTGGATGGAGTATGTCCTCTCGGACAACACGAAGGGTATGTTTGCAAAGTTCGGCCGCAACGTCTTCGGCATCGATCCCCTGCATCAGGAGGATGACCTTGCAGTTGCAAAGA
Organism: uncultured Lachnospiraceae bacterium; assembly: GCA_900315055.1. Lineage (GTDB taxonomy): Bacteria > Bacillota > Clostridia > Lachnospirales > Lachnospiraceae > CAG-791. Next base: position 351 of record OMXP01000099.1, on the reverse strand, counting down.
AGGGCATCGCAGCTCTTCGCACCTTCTTCTTTGAGACGATGGAGATGCCTGCAAATCTTCGCGCCGTCGGCATTACGGAGAAGAGCAAGTTCGACATCATGGCAGAGAAGGCCGCCAAGGGAAGCGTCGGCAGCTACGTGCCGCTTACAAAGAACGACATCAAGGCAATCTACGAGAAGGCGTTCTGATTTCGCCATCTGACTCCGGATTTGGTTCAAAAATTGGCCCTGCGCGCAAAGCGCAGGGCCTTTGTTATCGTGCGCCCGGCGGCGCACGTTTCTAACCGGTGAAAGTCCGGAATCCGCCCGGTAGTGGGAAGGATACAGCCGAAAGCAAGGGTGTCCATCGCGA
>OMXP01000100.1 GCA_900315055.1 uncultured Lachnospiraceae bacterium | reverse complement strand
AACCCTCTAATGTTTCCGAAGCAAAAACACCGATCGAGCAATCTCCTTGTCATCAGAATAGACGCGGAAGACTGAATTGCTCTTCGTGAAACAACCCTGGCTTTGTTTTCGCAGATCTCCCGGCGAAGGGTGTTTCATGGTAGAATAAGGGCTGATATGCAGCCGTGTTCAATCGGATAGAAGGAGAAAATCGATGGCAGACATAAACCTCAAAGGCAGAGATTTCTTAAAGCTTCTGGATTTTACCCCGGAGGAGATCGACTATCTGGTCAATCTCGCAGCGGATTTCAAAAAGAAAAAGCAGGACGGCGTCCTGGTGGATCACCTGCGCGGAAAGAACATCGCGCTGATCTTCGAGAAGACGAGCACGAGAACCCGCTGCTCCTTTGAGGTGGCAGCACATGATCTCGGCATGGGAACCACGTACCTGGATCCGACGGGATCCCAGATCGGAAAGAAGGAGTCCATCGCCGACACGGCAAGAGTCCTTTCGAGCATGTTCGACGGCATCGAGTACAGGGGCTTTGGGCAGGACATCGTCGAGACCCTCGCAAAGTACTCGAAGGTTCCGGTCTGGAACGGCCTGACGAATGAGTTCCACCCGACGCAGATGCTGGCGGATCTTCTGACGATCCGCGAGTGCTTTGGCACCGAGAAGGGAAAGACCCTCGCGTACTTCGGCGATGCAAGATACAACACCGGCGATTCCCTGATGGTTCTTGGCGCGAAGATGGGCATGAACGTGACGCTCTGCTCGAATCCGGAATACTTCCCGGACCCGAAGCTCGTGGAAGAGTGCAGGGAGATCGCCAGGAAGAGCGGCGCCGTGATCCGTCTGGAAACCGATCCCCACAAGGCCGCAAAGGGCGCGGATGCGTTCTACACCGATGTCTGGGTCTCCATGGGCGAGCCGGACGAGGTCTGGAAGAAGAGAATCGACGACCTTTCTCCGTACCGCGTGACGCTCCCGCTTCTCGAGGAGGGCAACGAGGGCTGCATCTTCATGCACTGCCTGCCCGCCTTCCACGACCGCAACACCGGCATCGGCGAGAAGATCTATGAGAAGTACGGCCTGACCGAGATGGAAGTGACTGATGAGGCCTTTGAGAGCTCTCACTCCGTTGTCTTCCAGGAGGCCGAGAACCGCATGCACACCATCAAGGCCGTAATTGCCGCGACCCTGGGGTACGAGGAGTAAACCGTGGCAGAGGTATCGCCAAAAGAACAGGTGCTGCAGATCCTGCTTGAGAAGAAGGAGACCTTCGTCTCGGGACAGGAACTGTGTGAGAGGCTTGGCGTCTCGAGGACGTCTGTCTGGAAATACATCAATGCGCTGCGCACCGAGGATCACTATGAGATCGAGGCGGTGACGAACAAGGGCTACCGCCTGCTTCCCGGAAAGGATCAGGATATCCTGAACAGACAGGAGATCGAAAATGCCCTGCACACCCGCTGGGCGGGACGGCCGCTCATCTACAGCGAGAAGACCGGATCGACCAATGATGACATCATGGAGCTCTCGGATCAGGGCTACGGGCAGGGGACGCTTTGCGTCACGGACTGTCAGACGAAGGGAAAGGGGCGGCGCGGCCGCACCTGGATCTCGCCGACCGGCTGCAACGTGTACATGTCCATCCTGTTAAAGCCGAAGATGCTCCCGGAGCATGCGCCGACGGTGACGCTCGTCATGGCGCTTGCGATGGAGCAGGCCTTTGCGGAGCTCGACGCTCCGGAGAATGTCCGCTTCGGCATCAAGTGGCCGAACGATGTTGTCGTGACGCTCGACAACGAGCACTACAAGAAGTGCGTCGGCATCCTCACCGAAATGCGGCTCGAGGACCGGGAGATCAAGGATGTCACCATCGGCATCGGGATCAACATCAACCAGGAGTCTTTCCCGGAGGAGATCTCGGAGAGCGCAACGTCCTTAAAGCTCACCTTAGGACGCACGGTAAACCGGGCGGATCTGGTCGCGAGGGTCTGGAAGTATTTCGAGGATGACTATGAGGCCTTCGAGAAGACCGAGGATCTTTCTCTTCTTCAGGAGAAGTACGAGAAGGCTCTGGTCAACACCGGGCGGAAGGTTCGCGTGCTTGACCCGAAGGGGGAGTACACGGGCGTTGCAAGGGGCATCACGGCGCGGGGCGAGCTGATCGTCCTGCCGGATGGAAGTGAACAGGAAGTTCACGTGGCAAACGGAGAGATCTCCGTTCGCGGCGTGATGGGATATGTGTAAGAGAGGCAGTCTTTGCAGGATCAGGATCACAACAATCAGTATGTAAGCACGGGTGCCATGGACATGCCGGAGGGGTTCGATGAGAGCCGCTACCGCGTGATTCTGTGCGCCGCCAGTGCCTACGACAAGAAGTACTATTTCAACCAGGCCTTCAAAGACCTGCCGCAGTCGATTCAGGACGATCTCCACATCATCTGCGTGCTGTTCTGCGAGGAAGTCGGCGGCGTGTTCACCATCGGCTTTACGCCGGACGGCGAGCTGATGCTCGACACGGTGGCGGACGAGGGGGACCTGCTCTACGATGAAATCGGGGCAGCACTCCTCATTCCGAAGGTCAGAAAGTCAAGGGCGGATGATTTCCGTTCCATCGAGCAGTTCTATCAGGTGAAGTTCCTGCACAGGGATCCGGATGAGGTTCTCTCCGATGACGACGATGACGACGAGGATGACACTTATGATTCCGGCAGCGGACTGCACGGGTCGATCGGCGGGTCCGATACGACCTTCCGCGTCTCCGGGACGCCGGAAGATTTCGGAGATTCCAAATGAGCTGGAAGATCGGATCGGTAACCATTGAACACCCGACAGTCTTAGGGCCCATGGCGGGCGTCACGGACCTGCCGTTCCGGCTTTTGTGCCACGAGCAGGGCGCAGGGCTTGTCGTGATGGAGATGATCAGCGCCAAGGCGATCACCTACCACAACTCCAAGACGAGGGAGCTGATGGCAACGGACCCCAAGGAGGCTCCGGTGTCCCTCCAGCTCTTCGGACATGAGCCGGACGTCATGGCGGAGGCGGTAAAGCATATCGAAGAGGAGCCCTTTGACATCCTTGATGTCAACTGCGGGTGTCCTGTGCCGAAGATCGTAAACAACGGCGAGGGATCGGCCCTCATGAAGGATCCGGCCCTTATCGAGAAGATCGTCGCGGCCCTGGTTGCGGCAACAGACCGCCCGGTGACGGTCAAGATCCGCCGGGGCTATGACTTTGACCATCTCAATGCGGTGGACTGCGCAAAGGCCGCCGAGCAGGGCGGCGCATCGGCAATCGCCGTGCACGGCAGGACCCGCTCCCAGCAATATGCCGGTGAGGCAGACTGGTCCTGCATCGCGGATGTGGTGCAGGCGGTGCACATCCCGGTGATCGGAAACGGGGACGTCGCCGACGGGCCGTCGGCAAAGCGGATGCTTGATACCACCGGCTGCACGGCAGTCATGGTGGCACGTGCTGCCGAGGGCAATCCCTGGATCTTTCACGAGATCAACGAGTATCTCGAGAACGGAAAACAGGTGGAGGGTCCCACAAAGAGGGAGATCGTGCAGACGATTCTTCGCCATGCGAGGATGCTCATCGACCTCAAGGGCGAGAGGACCGGCATGCAGGAGATGCGCCGGCACGCGGCCTGGTACCTGCAGGGCTTTCCCGGCGCGGGGAAGCTGAGGAGCAGGATTAATCAGGTGACAACGCTTGATGAGATGGAAAAGGTCCTGCATGATGCCTTCCCGTACGCGTAGATAGAAAGACAGGTATGTTTCCAGAGAAAACGGAAAACGATACAAAGACCGGAAAGGGGAGCGAGGAGGTCGATACCGGCTTTATCAACGAGAAGATCAAGTCGAGACCGATCAACCGCAGGAAGCTTGCCCGGAGGATGATCCTGACCGCAGCTCTCGCGGTGCTGTTCGGCGTCATCGCCTGCGTGGTCTTTCTCTGCCTCGAGCCGGTGATCAGCGCCTGGCTGAACCGCTCCGGACAGAGCAGCACGCAGGAAACGACCGCGTTCCCGGTGGAGACCACGGAGACGAACCCCGAGGACCTCATCAGGAGCGAGGAGCAGAAGACCGAGGAGGCCGTGCAGAGCGCGCTCTCCGACATGGACACCGATGAGCTGAAAAAGCAGATCGAGGCTGATATCAAGTCGGATCTTGAGAGTCAGTGGAAGGAGCAGCAGGCAGGTACACAGCAGTCGGATGCGCAGAAGCAGACGGCACAGTCCGTGATGACGTCCATGGTGACCGTGACGGCCAATACCTCCGGCAACGACTGGGTCGGGGACTCCTATGTCTCCTCCACGAATACGTCCGGGGTGCTGATCGGAGAGACGGATACCGAGTACCGGATCCTTGCGACCGGCATCAGCGCGGAAAGCGCCCAGTCCCTGCAGGTGACCTTCTCCGGCGATGTGACGGCGGATGCAACGCTCAAGGAGCGGGATACGCTGACCGGGATCTCGATTTTAAGTGTCCAGAAGACCGCTGACCTCACAAAGGCCCTCGCCGATGTTACCCCTGTGACCTTCGGGTCGTCGGCAAAGAGCCTCATTTTCGGAGAGCCGGTCATTGCGCTCGGATCCCCTGCCGGATCCGTGGGATCGGTGGACTACGGCTGCGTCACCAACGCGGGACTTTCGATTGACGTTGCGGACAGCTGCCTGTACCAGGTGACCACCGGGATCAGCGGTTCGACCAAGGCGGCCGGGATCCTCGTCAACACGGACGGAGAGGTCATCGGCATCATCGACATGGACTACAACAGCGAGGATGCCCAGGGCCTTGTCAGTGCCATCGGCATCTCGGAGCTCAAGACGATCATTGACCACATGTGTGAATCGGAGGTGCTCTGCACGATCGGTGCCCACGGAACGACGGTGCCGAACGGGATTCATGAGGACGAGGGCGTGCCGCTTGGCGCATATGTGACAAGAGTCGACGTCAAGAGCCCGGCGATGCATGCGGGTCTCCAGAGCGGAGACATCATTGTGAAGTTTGCGGGAGAGAGCGTGGAGAGCTGGGAGAGCTTTACGACAGCGCTTGCAGGTCTTGACAGCCTCGATCCCGTGGATATTGAAGTCATGCGGCAGGGTGCGGACGGATACAGCACCGTGGATCTTAAGGTGACGCCGGAAGACCGGCTCGAAGAGGCGGTGCAGACAGATGCTCCGGCGCAGGATGATGTGAGCGGGGAAGCGGACACCGCTCAATAGGAAGAAGGAATGCATGAAGTACATCAAGGATATCCGGGAAGGTGACAGCCTGAATGGAGTTTACCTCGTCCGGAAGAAGACGAACCTGACGGCAAAGAACGGCAGGCCCTACATCTCCCTGACGCTGCAGGACAAGACCGGGAGCGTCGATGCCAAGATCTGGGAACCCGGGAGCGCCGGCATCGAGGAGTTCGGGGAGCTGGACTACATCGACATCGTGGCCGAGGTCCAGATCTACCAGAAGAAGTTTCAGGTGAACATCAAGAGAGCCAGGAAGTGCAAGGAGGGGGAGTATAACCCCGCCGACTACGTTCCGGTCACCACCCGCAATGTCGATACGATGTTCCACGACATGATGGTCCTTGCAAACAAGGTGAAGAACCCGTACCTGCGGAAGCTGATCGTCGCCTTCTTTGCCAATGACCCGGAGTTCGTGAAGAAGTTCAAGAAGAGCTCTGCGGCAAAGACCGTGCACCACGGCTACATGGGAGGTCTTCTGGAGCACACCTTGAGCGTCATGAAGATCTGTGACATGTTCGCGGATAACTACGATTTTCTGAACCGGGATCTTCTTCTGACCGCCGCCATGTTCCACGACATCGGCAAGACCAGGGAGCTCTCGGATTTCCCGCAGAATGATTACACGGACGAGGGACAGCTCATCGGGCACATCGTGATCGGTGTCGAGATGATCGACGACAAGATCAAGGACATCCCGGATTTCCCGAAGGCGCTCTCGAATGAGCTGCGCCACTGCATTCTCGCCCATCACGGCGAGTTTGAGTTCGGATCGCCGAAGAAGCCGGCAATTGCCGAGGCGGCGGCACTGAACTTTGCGGACAATGCCGACGCAAAGCTGGAAATCTTCCGGGAGATGTTCCGTGCAAAGACCGACAATGACTGGCTCGGCTGGCAGTCGCTTCTCGATTCCAATATCCGCAGAACCACGGAGCAGTGACATGCAGAACAACCGTAATAAACAAAACAGCAACAGAAAGGACGCTGCCGCAAAAGGCAGCGTTCTTTGCGTCACCATCGAAGATCTCGGACAGGACGGAGAGGGCATCGGACACGCGGACGGGTGCACGTACTTTATCAAGGACGCGCTGATCGGCGATACCGTGCGGGCAAGTGTGATGAAGGCAAAGAAGAACTATGCCTACGCCCACCTTGATGAGATCCTGACGCCCTCGAAGGACCGCGTCGAGCCCCGCTGTCCCATCGCCAGACAGTGCGGGGGCTGCCAGATCCAGGCGCTTGACTATGAGGCACAGAAGAAGTTCAAGTACGGCAAGGTGCGAAACGACCTCATTCGAATCGGAGGATTTCCGGCAGATAAGATCGATGATGTGATGCAGGAGATCGTCGGCATGGACGATCCCTGGCATTACCGGAACAAGCAGCAGCTCCCCGTGGGAGTAAAGGACGGAAAGCCGGTCGCAGGATTCTATGCGGGACGAACACACAGCATCATTCCGGTGGACGAGTGCGCGATCGGAGCTGTAGGGAACGGCGCCATCGTAAAGGCCGTGCTCTCCTACATGGAGGAGTGCCATGTCAGCGCCTATGATGAGGCGACCGGGAAAGGACTTGTACGCCACGTGCTGATCCGGACCGGGTTCCACTCGGGAGAGGTGATGGTCTGTCTTGTGGTAAACGGAAAGGTACTGCCGAAGGAAGAGGTGCTCGTTGAGAGACTGAAAGCTCTTCCAGGGATCACGAGCATCGTTCTCAACACCAACACCGCCCGCACCAATGTGATCCTCGGGAATCAGGTGCGAACCCTCTGGGGGAAAGAAGAGATCACGGATTCTCTGGAGGTCATGGAGGTGACGAAAGAGGGAAAAAGCTGGCACTTTGCACCTCTTCCGGAGAAGCCGGTGACCTATGCCATCTCGGCGCTCTCATTCTATCAGGTCAATCCGGTGCAGACGCAGAAACTCTACAGCCTGGCACTTGCTGCGGCGGGACTGACCGGGAAGGAGACCGTCTGGGATCTCTACTGCGGAGTCGGAACGATCTCTCTGTTCCTGGCACGCCACGCGGGGAAGGTGTTCGGCGTCGAGGTGATCCCGCAGGCGATCGAGAACGCACGGCGCAATGCGAAGGCAAACGGGATTGAGAATGCGGCCTTTGAGGTCGGAAAGGTGGAGGACGTCCTCCCGGAATATGTGAAGACCCATGACGAGCCGGTGGATGTCGTGGTCGTGGACCCGCCGCGGAAGGGGTGCGACGGGAAGTGTCTTGCAACCATTTTGAAGGTGCAGCCAAAGCGGATTGTCTATGTCTCCTGTGATCCGGCAACGCTGGCAAGGGATCTGAAGATCCTCTGCGCGGATGGACTCTATGAGCTGAAGAGCGTGACGCCCGTGGACATGTTCCCGCATTCGGTCCACGTTGAGACAGTGGCTCTACTAACAAGAACAAAATAAGAGAGGGCCGAAAAAGCCCGTGTTTAAGCCATTTCTGCGGCATCCGTCTTTCTGAGATGAGAGGCGGGTGCCGCTTTTTCTTTTAGAAAAAATGTGAAAGTTGGTCGGGCGTGGCTGCGGGAAGGCTATTTTGATGAATTTTTAACTTGCGAGACTGTAGCTTTGCTATTTTTCGGAGGTTGTGACTGTGAAAAGGCTATTTGAGCAGGAATAGAAAAAAGGCGATGCAGAATCATCATCTGCATCGCCTCCCATCGCTTTAATCCTCTTTGAAGTACGAGGCTATCAGTAACGAAGTGATGAATATGCTCGGAGAAAATCCGGCTACTGAATTAGAGGATATCAACCAAGAGATCGCTGACCTGCAGAAGGATATTCTTGTCGGAGTGAAAGCTCATTGGGATGTCACAGAGCTTGCTGAAAGGGTGCATGAGCTATGAAGCAGAAAGACAGAGATCGAAGCTGGGCGGACAGCAGAGAAACGGAATAAAGAACGAATCAATAACATCCGTGAATCCATCGAGAAGTCAAAGGATAAGGTGCTCGCTTATGATGAGCTGCTGGTCCGAAACTTTATCAAGGGGATCAAGATCTTTCCCGATAAGCCTACCATCACGGTGATAGGCGGTGCACATGAAAACATCACAATTTAATATTGACAGTATTTTGCCGTCTCGGACTATCGGGACGGCAGGGGTCTTTCATGAAGTAAATTTTGAAGACCAATAATCGTTGAGTTTCTCAAGGATTTGAAAGCTATACATAAGTTTTCAAATCCCTTTTTTGTAC
>OMXP01000101.1 GCA_900315055.1 uncultured Lachnospiraceae bacterium | reverse complement strand
AGCTTTCTAATTCACCCCGTGTGGTTCAATACCACATGGGGTTCTTTACGCTCTCTTAGTCTGACACAATGCTGGTTTCATCGGCATACGGTGTCTTTCCAGGTCTTATCCAGTGTATCATTTCTTTCGGACAACAAAAATCCCCGGTTTCCGTTTCCGGAATCCGGGGTCATGTTCGTAGCCCGTGCGGGAATCGAACCCACGATTCTGCCGTGAGAGGGCAGCGTCTTAGCCTCTTGACCAACGAGCCATTTTGTTCTGTCGGAAGCTCTCGCTCCCGGCGACGAACGTTATATTACAATACCCGGCCCGGTTTGGCAAGCACTTTTTTTCATTTTTTTATCTGAGACGTATGTCTCTTATCTTTGTGTAAAATATTCCCTAACAGATCCTGGGCAGCAGTTCTCCGCCGGGGCGGGGAAGGATGGTCTGTGTGCCCACGGTCGTGTTCATAAGAACGCGCCCTGCATTCTGTGCCGTGACCTCTCCGATGATCGCCGCATTCTTCGAATACTTTCCCTTCCGCAGCGTCTCTACAAGTTCCTCTGCCTTTTCCTTCGGGGCAAAGACCACAAGTCTTCCCTCGCAGGCCAGATAGAGCGGCTCCAGTCCCAGCATGCCGCAGACGCCCTTCACCGCGGGGTCTACCGGAATCCGGTCTGCATCCAGGGTGATGCCGACACCGCTCTCCGCAGCGATCTCATAGAGGACTGTCCCGACGCCGCCTCTTGTCGCATCCCGGATCACATGGATGTCCTTTGTCACATGGAGCATGGACTCCACCGTGCCCCAGAGCGGCGCGCAGTCGCTTGTTACATCGGCCTCAATCCCGTACTCGTCTCTTGCAAGAAGGATTGCACAGCCGTGCCGGCCGACATCACCGGTGACGATGATGGCATCTCCCGGCTTTGCGTTCCTTCCGGAGAGGCTGACTCCATCTGTCATCTCGCCGACGCCTGCCGTCGTGATAAAAACACCGTCGACCTGTCCTTTCCCCGCGACCTTCGTATCCCCGGCAACGAGATGCACGCCGGCCTCTTCTGCCGTCTTTTCCATCGCCTCCGCGATGGACTCAAGGTCATGAATGGAGAAGCCCTCCTCGATCTGGAAGGCGCAGGTCAGGTATTTCGGCCGTGCGCCCATGCAGGAGAGATCATTCACGGTTCCGCAGATCGAGAGCTTTCCCACGTTTCCGCCCGGATACTTCCAGGGCGAGACGATGAAGCCGTCCGTCGTCATCGCGATCCTGTTTGTCGACAGGGTCAGCACCGCGGCATCGTCCGCGGTAAAGTCCGGATTGTCAAAGTGTTCCTTGAAAACACGGCCGATGAGCTCTGCGGTCTGCTGACCGCCGGCGCCGTGGGCCATGGTGATGGTATCGTTGTCCATTTACTGATCTCCATACTGAAAATAGGCACTGCAGGTTCCCTCGTTCGAGACCATGCATGCACCGACCGGGGTAAGAGGCGTGCAGACCTTCCCGAACAGCGGACACTGTACAGGCCGGATCTTTCCCTGCAGCACCTCGCCGCAGCGGCAGGCGGGATTGGCGCGTCCCTCGATCTTCGGGATGCCAAACTTCACCCTGGCATCATAGTCTTTGTACGCTTCCCGAAGCTTTAAGCCGGACTGCGGGATCACCCCGAGCCCTCTCCACTGGGTGTTGGTGCTTTCCATGTATTTCTCGATGAGCGCGCGGCCCTTCGGGTTTCCCTCCTTCCGCACAACTCTGGGATAGCAGTTGGCAAAGAAGGGCTTTCCCTCCGGGACCTTTGTGACGATATATGCGATCGCCGTCAGGATCTCCTCCGCGGTAAACCCGCAGACAACGCCGGAGATTCCCTCCTTTGTCAGTCCCTCCGGGATGTCCGTCCCCGTGATTGCGACCACATGCCCGGGATACAGGAAGGCATCTGCCGCATCCTTCATTGCACGGTAGGCATTTGTCATCGTCTTGTTGGCAACAAGAAGCGAAAAGTTATTCAGTCCCAGATCCATGGCTCTCTTCAGGGCAAGGCAGGCAGAAGGCGTTGTCGTCTCGAAGCCGACCGCAAGAAATACCACCTGCTCATCCGGGTGGTCCTTTGCATAGTCCACGGCATCCGTCGGGGTATAGACCGTACGGATCCTTGCTCCCTTGGCCCTTGCCGTTGCCATGCTTCCATCGGTTCCCGGAACGCGCACGAGGTCGCCGAAGGTCGTGATCGTCACGTTCTTTTCAAGAGCAAGATAAAGCGCCTCATCGATAAACGACACGGGAGTTACGCACACGGGGCACCCGGGTCCCGAGATGAGCTCGATGTTTTCCGGCAGGAGCTTTCGGATGCCAAGACGGAAGATTTCGTGCGTATGAGTGCCGCACACCTCCATGATCCGGATCTTCGATCCCTTGTAGGATTCGATCCTCTCCTTCGCGTCTGTCATGCGTCAATCTCCTTCATCAGGTTGTTCGTCTCCTTCTTATCATCATCGGTGATCTTTGCGATCGCAACCCCCGCGTGAACCATCACGTAGTCACCGGGATCGAGATCGTCGAGAAGCTCCGCAGAGACCTCTCTTCTTGCGCCCGATGCGTCCACGAGCGCCGTGCCGTCTCTGACACTGACCACTTTTGCAGGAAGTCCAACACACATGATTTTTATCTCCTTTTCTTCAGCTGATGCATCGCATACACGGCCTGTCCAAGACAGATCCCGCCGTCATTGGGCGGAATCAGGCTGTGGCGATACACGGCAAATCCATTTGATTTCAGCGCTTCTTCGCAGAAGGCAAGAAGCAGCCGGTTCTGAAATACGCCGCCGGTAAGACACACCTTTGAAAGATCCGTATCCTTCCGGACAAGCACGCACCCCTGTGCAATGAGCTCTGCAAGGGCTTTGTGGAACGATCGCGCAAGGTCTTTGGGATCCTCTCCCGCAAGACGGCCTTTCAGGACCTGTTCAAAGAGCACATCGGTCGGAAGGACATACGTATCCTTTTCCTTCCGGACGGGAATCGAAGGAAACAGGTCGTCCTTTGTCCCTTCTTCCGCCCCGTACATGAGCGATGTCGACGCCTCGCCTTCGAAGGTCGACAGACGCCGGATCCCAAGGAGGGCTGCCACCGCATCAAAGAGGCGTCCCGCACTCGTTGAGGTCACGCAGTTGAGGTTCCGGTCCCGTAAGAGGAACTGGGCCGCAAGCTCCTGCTTCGAACACAGACCAAGGCTCTCGCACAGGTCTTTTGTCTTCTCCCTGTCTCTTCCCGTCGTATCGTAGAGCATCGAGACCGCGATGCGCCAGCCCTCGCGGGAAGCGATGTCCCCGCCCTGCTGCGTGAACGGAGTGATCTTCCCGGCCCTTGTAAATCCGTCCAGGTCCGATACGAGGATCTCGCCGCCCCAGATCGTCCCGTCCGTTCCATAACCCGTGCCGTCAAATGAGACGCCGATCACGTTCTCTTCCAGGTTATTCTCCGCCATGCAGGAGAGCACGTGAGCATAGTGGTGCTGAACAGACAGCACCGGAATGTTCCTCTCTTTTCCAATCTCCAATGCGATCTCCCGCGAGTGATAGGACGGGTGCAGGTCGCAGCAGATGACCTCGGGCTTTGCCTCAAGAAGGCTCTCCATGCGGTCAATCGATTCCCGAAGAGCCCTGCAGGAGCGAAGATCCGAGAGGTCCCCGACATAGGGAGACGGGTAGTACAGATCATTTCTCGCAATGCAGAACGTGTTCTTCAGCTCTCCTCCGATCCCGAGAGCCATGCCCTCTCCCTGTCCGTACAGGAACGGGAGAGGCGCATAGCCCCGGGACCTTCGGATCATGTACGGGGTGCTGTCATAAAACTCCATCACCGAATCATCCGCCCGAAGAAGGATCGGCCTGTCATTTGTCAGGAAGGCGTCCGCGATTCCGGAAAGCTCGGAAAGCGCCGTCTCCTCGTCCTTTGCGATCGGTGCGCCGGAGATGTTGCCGCTCGTCATGACAAGAACGTCCGGCATGCGCACGCCATCCGGATTCTCAAAGAGCAGCACCTGAACCGGCGCATAGGGAAGCATCACACCGATATCCGGATTATCCGGCGCCGTGGACGGAGCGATAGACGATTTTTCTTTCCTCTTCAGAAGAAGAATCGGCTTCTGATGCCCGGTAAGAACCTTTCTTTCTGCCTCAGAAATCACGCACTCCCTCTCGGCAGTGCTCTCATCTCTCATCATCACGGCAAAGGGCTTTGCCGGACGCCTCTTCCTCTCCCGGAGGCGGCGCACCGCATCCTCGTTTGTCGCATCACAGCAAAGATGAAATCCGCCGATCCCCTTGATCGCAACAATCTTTCCGTCTGCGATGAGTTTCCGTGCTTCGGTGATCGCTCTCTGATCCATCTCCCCTGTGGGAAGAAGCTTTACCCTGGGACCGCAGTCATTGCAGCAGACAGGCTGGGCATCATAGCGGCGGCTGTCCGGATCCGTGTACTCCTTTTTGCAGGCAGGGCACATCGGGAACCTCTTCATGCTCGTCCGCTCCCGGTCATAGGGCATCGACTCCATGATCGTGACCCTCGGGCCGCAGGCCGTACAGTTGATGAAGGGGTGCAGGTAGCGCCGGTTATGAGGATCAAGAAGTTCCCTTCTGCAGGCAGGACAGATGGCGATATCGGGGCTGACATACATCTCGCCCTTTTGCTTGCTGCTTTCCCGGATCACAAAGGAGGAATCCTTTGGCAGGATTGAATCGTCCGCTCGGATCCCGCCCATCGCCTTTTCATAATCGCTTTCTTTGATCTTCTCCCGGATGACGCGAAGCACCACCGCGCGCTCCGGCGCTCTTCCCGAAAGATCTTCCGCAAAAGAGGCTACGGTTGTCTCCTCTCCCCTTACATAGATTTCGACATAGGGGCCCCTGTTGCAGACACTCCCCGCAAGGCGCGCCTCATCGGCAAGTCTGCTGACGAAGGGGCGAAATCCGACGCCCTGCACCACGCCGTAGACGCGGATTCTCTCACAGCTGATCATGCCGTTTCCTCCTTCCCGGAAACGGCATAGTGCGGGAACGCGATCCTGGATCCTGTAAAGAACGGAATGGCAGCAAGAAGGCTCTCATCTGCAAGAACCGCGTCAAAGTGTCCGTTCCTCACAAGGGAAAGATAGGCGTCCTCGTCTGCAAGGTGCATGTCAGAGGGCTCAGCAAGCTCCTTCTCAAACGAAAAGAACGTCGCACAGGTGATGTCCGCTTTTGCGTCTGTAAGACGCCGGATCCGGTTTCGTCTCGCATCTGCCATCACCTGCTGATGGACGATGAGGATTCTCTTTCCGGAAAGAGCTGCATCTTCCTCCATGCCTGTCGTATCAAAGGGCTCCGGAAGAATGCTGTACGGTGTCCCGTACTTCTTCTGAAGATACTCTGCCGGTGCAAGGCCTGCGGGGGATACCACCAGGTTTTTCTCCATGCGGCCGGCTTCCCGGAAGAAGGAAAGGCTCCCCGGCGTGCCGTAAACCCGGACGGTGTCCGCCCCTGTACCTTTCAGTGCGCTTTCCAGTCTCTCCTTTGCATGCCGGTTCCCGAAGTCCAGGGAAGTCAGCCCGAAGATGCCGACGCTGTTGTCAATCACAGTCCGGTCATCGCTTTCCGCAAAGGCGTCAAGAAGCGCAAGGTATGCCTTCTCCACGCCCTTGTCGTACCAGGCGGCGCCGTTGGTGTCGATTGCAAGGACCGGGATGCCAAGGCGCTTTTCCGCCATCTTTTTCAGAGCGCCAAAATCCGTGCCGATGGTTGCGGGAACGGGAGTCCCTACAAGAGCGGCAAAAGGGGCATCTGCATGTTCTGCGACCTTTGCAAGCTTGTCGATGAGAGCCCTGTCCCGTCCGAAAATCGCGTCCATGTCCCGAAGGCCCGCCGAGAAGATCCAGGGCTCCTTCCCGGAGGCGTCGGACTGCACCCAGCCCGGCAGGTCAAAGCCGCAGATGTTCCCGGTGCAGCCGCCCGCATCCACGATGACGATGATCCCGGAAAGCCCTGCAAGGACGCTGACCGCGCCGGACTGATCCGGTGCGAACGGAAAGATGATTTTGTGAAGTCCCTTCATGCTCTCTCCTCCAGTGCCCTGTCCATCTGTGTGATAAGCTCCGCAAGCCCCGCATATCCGAAGGGCTGAAGATCTCCGTTCCAGGGAACGTTCCGGGTATTGGCATGATAAAAATGCGCATCCTGTCCGATCGTAAGGTCCACCCTTGCGCTCCCGCAGTCGTAGAAAAGCATCGTCGGAGAGAGGTTTGTGTACACTCTCGTATCCGGCGAGAGAGCTGCAAGTCGCCTGATGTAAGGAAGATCATTTGCCGTAACCGAGGCAAAGATCTCTTCCACGTGAAAGCCGTACCGGGACAGAGCAAGGGAGAGCTCAAACGGATTGGCATTCAGGGTCTCTCCGATGGAGATGTGAAGATCCCTGTGTTTCTTCTGAAAGGCATTCAGAGCGCTCTTTGCGGCAAGAAAATACTTCCCGTCGTCAAGAGATGCACCAAGCACCCGGGAAAGTCCCTCATACTGGCGGTGGATCTTGTCCAGCTGATAGAGGCGTCTGATCTCAATGGACGGTATCGAGAGTCTCTCCTCGAGATCCTGCGCCGCAAGCATTGCCTCGGGGTTCAGCACGAGGTTGAAGTTGGCCTCTGCCATCTCCTGAAACTCTCCGTAGTCCCTGCAGGAAGAAACCTGCCGGATCTTTCGAAGGCCGAAGGATTTCAGGATGGAAAACAGTTCGCTCTCCTGATCAATATCGGAAAAGAAGCCGAGGATGTTGCAGGCTCTCGGATTCTTCGCAGTCTTCGGCAGAAGGTCGTAGATTGTCTGCCGCACGGTCTCCATCGGAGGCTTCCTGCCCTGTCTTGTCAGCGCGTACATGGTGCAGGGACGCACCGGAACGCCCGTCGCCTCTTCTGCCTTTGCCGCGACCCTGTCCCAGTCCGTTCCAAGGAGCGCATCGACGCAGGTGCTGCACAGGAAGACAACGGACGGCTTCTGATCCAGGAAATCCAGGATTTCCTGCACCGCCTGCGGGATCTTCTTCAGGTGCCTTCCGGTTACGATGTCGGATTCATCCATGAGAAGGAAGAAGTAGCGGTTCTCATACCCTTTCACTTCAGACAAAAGTCTTGTGTTTCTCCCGCAGCAGGCAGGTGCCACAAGCAGCATGACAGAGCCCGGTACAACGAGGGCGGCGCGTTTTACGCCAAAGCCCTGGGCGCCCGGGGAGTGGAATGCAAGAGTTGCAGGAGAGGCATAGATCAGCTGCTTTGCAGTGGAAAAGGCATCGGGGATTGCATCGGATGCCGCAAGCTCCCCGGCGCTTATGCTGTAGGCTTTTGTTTCTTCCATCAGGCCTCCTTCAGAAGTTTATCTGCGATGGAAAGAAACAGACGGCTGATCGGAAGATCTATGTTCCCCTCAATCACGGTCATTCCCTCCTCCTCAAAGCGGTTGATGTCATCGCTTCTCGGGATCGTTCCGATGATCGGGAGATCCCAGCTTTTCGCAAAGGCCTCGACTTTCTGCTCCTCGTCCGGGATGTTGCGCTCATTGAAGAGGATTCCCGCAACGCTCGCATATCCCCTATCCTCAAAATTCTGGACCGCCTTGCAGATATTTCCGGCAGCATAGAGTGCCATCTTCTCTCCCGATGTCACGATGAGGACCTTCTCCGCATAGCCCTCCCGGATCGGTGCGGCAAACCCGCCGCAAACTACATCACCGAGTACATCGTAGAGGACAACATCCG
This sequence comes from uncultured Lachnospiraceae bacterium, assembly GCA_900315055.1. Lineage (GTDB taxonomy): Bacteria > Bacillota > Clostridia > Lachnospirales > Lachnospiraceae > CAG-791. The sequence goes on along the minus strand of OMXP01000101.1, from coordinate 659 downwards.
GCTTCTCGCTCTCAAACAGCTTCAGATCATCGAGGAGGGAAAAGGTCGCAACAATGCCCCGTCCGGCGCAGCCAAGCCCTGGTGTCGGACCGCCGGTCTCGATGCACAGGACATCTCCGAAGCCTCTTTTGGCCACCTCGGAAATGGCCGTCGGCTCCTCGTCGTGATCTCTCAGATAGTCCATGACGGGGGTCAGTGCCTGCCCGTGCAGAAGGCTGATCGTCGAATCCGCCTTCGGATCACAGCCGATCTGGATGACCTTTTTCCCGAGGCTTGCAAACGCCGCCGCAAGATTTGCCGTCATCGTTGATTTCCCGATGCCGCCTTTTCCATAGATCGCAAGTTTTAACATGGCACTCCTGTCCATCAAAAAAGCCCCTTTTCCGGATCTTACGGAAAAGAGGCGCAGTCATCCCAGCTTTACTGGATTTTTAACGGGAGGACAGTCTCCTCCCAGGGCTTCTCTTATCGCGCATCTCGGTCAGAACGCATCTTCCCGATCCGTCAGATGAAGTCATTATAGTAAGTTCCCGGGGGGCAGTCAATCAGGCGAGGCAATGCCTAGTGGTTACGCACCAAAACCGCATCGCCATCCACTTCAGGTGCCCCTACGCCGTCTGCGTATAGCTTGATTACATAGCTTGTTTTCCAGTTACTCT
>OMXP01000102.1 GCA_900315055.1 uncultured Lachnospiraceae bacterium | reverse complement strand
CATTGATGTCGAGTTCGTGCAGGACAACCAGTCCTCCTCGAAGAAGGGCGTCCTTCGCGGCCTTCACTTCCAGATCCACTACGCACAGAGCAAGCTCGTTCGCGTGGTAAACGGCGAGGTCTTTGATGTCGCGGTGGACCTGCGACCCGGTTCAAAGACGTTCGGCAAGTGGTTCGGCGTCCTGCTCTCCGCGGAAAACAAGAAGCAGTTCTTCATCCCGAAGAACTTTGCCCACGGATTTATCGTCCTTTCCGATGAGGCGGAGTTCTGCTACAAGGTCGATGACTTCTGGCACCCGAATGATGAGGCAGGCATTGCCTGGAACGATCCCGCAATCGGCGTTGCGTGGCCGCAGGTGGAAGGCAGCTACGATGGAACACCGTCGGCTGCAGGCTATCATCTGACAGACGGCACGCCTCTTACCCTCTCAGACAAGGATCAGAAGTGGGAAGGCATTGAGGCTTACCGCAAGGAGAGAGGGCTGTAAGAGGAGGCTGCCATGAAAGTATTTGTCACGGGCGTTGCGGGCCAGCTTGGCCACGACGTCATGAATGAACTTGCAAAGAGAGGCATCGAGGGTGTCGGTACCGACATGGCACCTGCCTATGCCGGCATTCAGGACGGCTCTGCGGTGACCACCATGCCGTATGTCTCCCTCGACATCACGGACGCGGACGCTGTCGAAAAGACCATCGAGGAGATTCACCCCGACGCGATCGTCCACTGCGCTGCCTGGACGGCGGTGGACATGGCAGAGGACGACGACAAGGTGGCGAAGGTGCGCGCGGTCAACGTGGGCGGCACCCAGAACATCGCCAATGCGGCAAAGAAGATCGACGCGAAGATGCTCTATCTCTCCACGGACTACGTCTTCAACGGCCAGGGGACGACGCCCTGGGATCCGGACTGCAAGGATTATCAGCCTCTGAACGTCTACGGTCAGACAAAGCTTGATGGCGAGCTGGCGGTCGCGAACACGCTCTCTAAGTACTTCATCGTCCGCATCGCCTGGGTCTTTGGCCTGAACGGCAAGAACTTCATCAAGACGATGCTGAACGTCGGCAGGACCCATGACACCGTCCGCGTCGTCGATGATCAGATCGGTACTCCGACCTACACCTTTGACCTTGCAAGACTCCTGGTCGACATGATCGAGAGTGACAAGTACGGGTACTACCACGCAACCAACGAGGGCGGATACATCTCCTGGTATGACTTCACGGTGGAGATCTACAGGCAGGCAGGCTACACCACAAAGGTTGTCCCGGTGACGACAGCGGAATATGGTCTCTCAAAGGCAAAGCGCCCGTTCAATTCAAGACTCGACAAGAGCAAGCTCGTAAAGAACGGCTTCAAGCCCCTTCCCACCTGGCAGGATGCGCTGAGCCGGTACCTCGTGGAGCTGAAGAAGGCCGGTATCATCTGATGGCAGAGCATCCGGACGTGCGGCTCACTGTGGTGTGCTGTTACAATGATGAAGCGCAGATGCAGCAGCTGAAGGAGAGCCTTTATACGCAGAACATCGCCTTCCGTCTGATGCTGATTGACAACAGGCAGGGAAGGTTTTCCTCTGCAGCGGGGGCTTACAACGGTATCCTGGATCAGGTAGATACCCCGTATGTGGTTTTCTGCCATCAGGACGTTCTGTTTACCGGAACGGATCTTCTGGAGAGGTTTCTGAAGTATCTGTCGGAAATCAAAGAAGGGGATATCCTCGGTGTTGCAGGCGGCAGGCAGGGATGTGACTACGTGCTGACGGGCATTCACACGGATCTTCAGGGTACCTGTGTGCCCGGAAGCCGGCTGGTGGACGGAATGGAGACCTGTGACATCGTCGATGAGTGTTTCTTTGGCGGAAGTACGAAGACCTTTCAGGAAGCCCCGTTTGATGAGAAGCTCTGCCCCGGCTGGCATCTGTATGCGGCGGAGCGTTGCCTTCATGCGAAGGAGGAAGGACATCAGGTCTTAGTGTGTGACCTCCCGGTGGTTCATACGTCCGGCGGGACGATCAGCGCGGATTACAACAGGACGTTTCTTGCTGTCTCAAAGAGATATGCGGGGACGGTGTGGTTCCTTCGCACCACCTGCTGCTATGCGCCTACGACCTTTCCTCTTCGGGATCTGGCGTATCTGTACCGGAAGATCAAGCTGAGACTTGGGATGTACGGTAGGAAAAATTGAGATACGATGTGGATACTGCTGAGGACAGCACAGGGCTGTCTTCAGCAGTTCCTGTTTTAAGGACAGAAAAAATGACCGATTCGGAATACCATGCTCTGGTGCGCGCAAGGGTCCTGGAGATGTCAGAAGAGGATATGAGGCTCCTTCTGATGGAGATCGCTGATGAGCAGCCGGCGGACCGGCAGGATGCCTTCCTCAGGCGGCTTGGCGTCGATGCTCAGAAGACAAGACGCGAGCTGTCCGATGAAAAGGATCACGTCCTCGGGGAGATCGGGCATATCGCGGCGGGGGAGTATACGGTAAAGAGCAGGGTCAATGAGAATTACGATGACTGGTACCGGCCCTTTGAACCGCAGATTCTCTATGACGACAGGAACGGCGCATTTCCAAAGATCCGGCATGCCCTGGACTATGTCTGCCGCTGTATACCCTTCGGCCTGCTTGAGGAGGCCTATGAGGTGAGCCTTGAGCTTGCCCCGCTGTATGTGTTTGACGACGGAGAGTACAGGCACGATCTGTCGGTGCAGGAGCTTTGTGATAACGAGATCATCGACTTTGATTTCACAAAATACCGCCTTGCGGCGGCAAGGGCGGCTCTGGAGTGTGCCGAGAAGGAAAGCAGGGAACAGGAGATCTACGATGCTCTGACACAGGGCAATCCGCATCCTAGAAAGATGCTGGACGAGTTTTTCACCACAGGACCTGTCTTCCGGGATACCGGGGAGTTCCTGACTTCCTGGATCCGTTTTCTCACGACAAGGAAAGACAGTGCTGCGGCAGATCTTCTGGATGAAGCCGTGGATTACCTGGACGATCCTGAGAAACTGGCATTCTGCGCGCGCTCGTTCGGCGATGTTCACCCGATGCTGTACCTCAAATGGATCGATGCCTGTGATGGCGACGAGGAGATCCTCTCCGCGGCGCAGGAGGCCCTGCAGGCGATTCCTGTGGACTTTACGATCCGGGCACAGGCCGCGGAAAGGGCGATTGCGGCGGCAAAACGATTGCAGAGACCGCCCGAAGAGATCCTTTCCCTTACCCTTGAGGCATTTGCATCAGAGACCACCGTCAGCAACCTGTTTTCCTACCTGCTGCTTCTGATGGAACTGGATCCGGAGGGGTGCAGAGAGCGTGCCCTGTCGTCAGTCCGGGAAGTCCTGTCTCATACGGAGAAGGACGAGGGCGACCATGGTGATGAGCCGTGGGAAAGGCAGAAGAACCGGCTATACTGCTTTAGCCGCCTGCTGATTCAGTTCCTTACCGGCGATTTTGACAGCGTGCTTGGAGAGGACCTGGAGAAGAAAGAGGTGCAGAGCAGTTCGTTCCTTTCATGGGAACTTGGCCGTGCCTGCGGCCTGCTGCTTCTGTATCCGGATGGGGTCCCCTGCGGGAAGGGACTTGCAGCAACGGTGAAAAGAGAGGCAGTCCGTCCTTGGTACGACAAAGACGGAGAGACCTTCCTGACCTCCTTCCTTGCCTGGAAGAAACATCTGTCTCTTCCGGCGAAGCAGCAGGAGATCCTGCTGCGGATCCTTGGTCAGGATATCTTCCAAGAGATGGAACGGATTGTCGGTGTCCGCCGCAAACAGTACGACAGATGTGCGGCATGGATTGCGGCACTGGGTGAAGTCCGAGAGGCCAGAAATCAGCCGGGAGCACTGCAGGAAACCCTGCAGGAGGCATACGCTGCCCACAGCGGTGCCCGGCGCTTTGTGGAAGCTTTGGAAAGATACGGGCTGAAAAGATAGCGGGAACGTACTGCTGCCGGAGAAACGATGATTTCGATCAGCGGGACTCTTTCTGTTTTCTGATACTGCGGTGTTCTGCAAGGCGGTCCTTCAGAAGGTAGAGTCCGAACCTGAAGTTGGTCACCACATACCGGGAGATAAGGCGCTTCGGGTCCTGGAAGAGACGGTAGAGCCACTCGAGGCCTGCCTTCTGCATCCATACGGGAGCACGTTTGATGTTCCCTGCATGGAAGTTAAAGCCTGCGCCGACTCCCATCATGACACCGGGGAGCTGGTCCTTATGATGTGCCATGAAGATCTCCTGTCTCGGGGCACCGAGACCGATCCAGTAGATGTCGGCATGGGCATCGCTTAGCATGGCCATGAGTGCATCGTCTTCTTTACTGGTCAGTTCACGGAAGGGAGGGGAGTACATCCCCGCGATCTGAAGCCCGGGGTAGTTCCGTTTGAGGTTCACTTTCAGCAGCTGCAGGGTTTCCTCGGTGGAGCCGAGGAAGTAGTGGCGGATCTTCGTGTACTGGGTCAGGCGGAACATCTCACTCATGAAGTCGGGACCTGCGATGCGCCTTGCCCTTGTGCAGCCCTGACGGATCTGCTCCCTTGCAATCGGGGCTCCGTCCGGGAAGGTATAGGCAGAGCCGTTCTGGATGGCAAGGTAGGACGGATCTTCCTTGGCGGTCACGGTGGTGTGAACGTTGGAAAAGCAGATGTACTGGCCTTTCAGATCATCCAGATGATCCCGGATATACAGGGCAGCCTGCCCCGGTGTGGAGACGGTGTAGCGGATGCCAAGGACGTTGCAGGTCGTCCGGAGGGTATCAAAGGATGCGGTGAGATACGAGGATTCCTGACTGATGAGATCCTTTGTCAGGATGGTATGGAAGCAGGAAAGAATCAGCTGCACCGTAAGACCCTTGTCCTGCAGGGTGCGGACCAGGGCTTTTTCATCGCTTCGGTGGATGCCGGGAAGATACAGATAGACTTCCTTGAGCGGCGGCTGATAGGAGAGAGAGGAAAGCCAGCTCTCTTTCTCCTCATAGAACAGGACATCCTGTACGGCGACATTGGATGGAAGGGATTGGCCAAGGTTCCTCCGGATCATGTCCGCGTATTCCCTGGTGGTGATGATGTCGACCGTCCGGTCCACCGGGATGTTGTGTTCCCTTCGGATGATCCGTCTTCGGTAAACCATACGGGCGGCGTACTCGATGACCACATCCAGCAGCACGAAGGTGGCAAGAAAACGCCTGGAGACCTTCGGCGCCTGCTGTGTTGCAAACAGGAACAGGATGATTCCGAACAGCAGAAACAGCTTGCTTCGGATCACATAGGTCAGAAGTTCCAGCGGATCCTGGGACTCCACACTTTTCCAGGAGCCGGTGGAGACGCGGTAGAAGTGGATGGCTGCAGCGATCAGCAGGGTGACGATCAGGAGCGTTGCATAAAACTCCAGCTGCCAGGGCTCCACCATCTGCATGCCAAAGCGAAGAAAGCCTGCAAGCAGGTAGGCAAGAAGACAGGAGAGTGCGTTGATCAGCGCCATGTGACGCCGCTTTTTTCGAGTGATATATCGGTTCATGGTGACAATACGCAGGGGGAATCAGCAGAAGAATCTTCGGATTTCCCGATGCGCAGGATCCTTTCGGTGAGGTTTGTCACAGACACAGCGGAAGATGTGCCCGTAATTGCAGACAATTGTACAATGCGACAGGGCAAAATTCGACCGCAGAAATGACATGAATGGTTCTAATCCGACAGGTATTCTCCAAGAACCCTGCTGAACGATTCCGCAGTCTGCTCCTTCATATGTCCGTCGCTGTCTATGAAACCGCTGATATCGTACTGAGTGGCGGGCACTTCATTGAAGTTCCAGAAGGTGATGTCATATTCCTCACAGACTTCTGCAAGGTATGCGGAGGCTTCCCGGTAAAACGTCTTCTGCTCCTGTTCATAGACCTTCGTGCCAAGCGGCATCAGCAGAATCACCAGGTCGATGTTCTCGTTCCTGCAGTAGGTGATGAGTTTTTTCAGCCACCCGTCGCTTTTGGAATTGACCTGAAATTCCCGGTCCTCCTTGTTCTTATCATTGAGATCTGCGTTGCTTGGGGTAAAGCCGTTGAAGCTGTGATCGTAGTCACCTCGGAAGTATGCGATCTTTCTCTTGAAGATATCGGGGCTTTGCGGCAGCAGGTCTGCCTGCTGGATCCAGGGGCTTAAGGCACTTCGCCAGTTATCCTTTGCACAGGCAAGCCAGTACTCCATGCGTACTTTGCCCATCGGGAACGCATAGTAGTGAATTCCGCCCTTGCTTCGCTCAAAATAGGTCGGGTCCGCCTCGTAGACGATCCGCTCCGGCCTGTGACCGGATTCCACCATCTGCCGGATCATGAAGTACTGATCCATGGCATTCGAGTAGGGGATGCTGAGATTTGCCGTGGACCGTCCTGTCGTTTCCGACACCGTATCCGGATCAATCCCGAGCCTTGCCTGTGAGGTGCCGAGAATGACGTCCTCACAGGTCTGTGTGGATGCCCTGCTGATGTTGATGCGCATGTCGATATCATCGTTCAGGGCAAGGGTCAGGTATTCGTTGACGATGGCAAAAATCAGCAGGAACACAAGCACCCACAGAAACGGGGCTGCAGATCTTCCTGTCTTTTTCTCAGAACTGTGCATAGATAAACCCTCCTGCCACGCCGTTTACGCCGAACACCAGGACGCCAAAGAGCAGGGCGTAGTAAAGAAGCCACCGGACCGGGCGGCAGGTATGGTCAATGGCTTCGCGGACGTCCACGCCTCTCTCTTCCAGTATGCTCTTGACGAACAGTACGGCGACAGCTGCAAGGAGTGTCCTGGAGCTGAATCCGAAGGCTGCAAACATGGATCCGTTCAGCTCGGAGATATGAAAATCCGTCAGGGAATGCCACAGCATGTAGTTTCCCTGAGAAAACGTCGGCGGGAAGTCCCAGAACCAGCTGATGTTGACAAGAAGAAAGGTGATGAGGATCTGTAAGAGATGCACCGGTTTCTTCTTTGAGGCACGCATCGTGTTGAAAATGGCTTCCAGGGAGATGATGACACCGTTGTACAGACCGTAGACCAGGTATTTGGCACCCTTGCCATGCCAGATGCCGACAACCAGAAAGACCACCAGGTTGGCGATGGTGGCCTGCAGAATCACACTTCCCTTTTTTCCGATCTTCCTGCGGGCATGCTTTCCGAGGTTTCGCATGGCCCTGGAAATGCTGAGCGGGTAGAAGACGTAATCCTTCATCCAGGTGCCGAGGGTGATATGCCAGCGGTGCCAGAAATCGGTGATTGATACCGAGAAATACGGCCGTCTGAAGTTCTCATCCAGCGTGATGCCGAAAAGCTCTGCCGTACCGATGACCACGTCCATGCCGCCCGCAAAGTCTCCGTACAGCTGCAGGGAATACATCAGCGCCGTGACGACGTACCAGGTGCCGGAGTAGTTCAGGTAGTTGTCAGTCACCATCTGAACCGCAAGACCTGCGCGGTCTGCGATCACAAACTTCAGAAAATATCCCCAGAGCATGCGCTGGGCTGCGTGTTCGGCGCGGCGAAGATCGAAGGAGTGTCCTTCTGTGGAGACCAGCTGCGGCATCAGGCGGTCATACCGGCCGATCGGTCCCTGCAGAATCTGCGGGAAGAAGGAGAGAAACAGCAGGAAACGGGAGAGCTTTCTCTCGGCAGGATATTTTCCCCAGTAGACATCGATGAGATATCCCATGGCCTGAAAGGTATAGAACGAAATGCCAAGCGGGAGAATCACGGACTGCATGGGCAGATATTTCAAAAAGAACAGGACACCGAAGTTCAGGACAAGGCAGGTGACAAGCAGGATCCTTCTCTTTTTATCAAGCCTCTCCTCTAAGAGAGCACTTTCGTACTCTGATCCAAATATGTTAATGCCTTAGCGATTTCCAATATGTCCGTCCGATGATCTTCAGAAATACTTCTGAAG
>OMXP01000103.1 GCA_900315055.1 uncultured Lachnospiraceae bacterium | reverse complement strand
TGAGATTTCTGTACGTCAGGCCAGAGGTTTGCCCACGGGTTAGTACTTTCCCCGCATCCGGCTTCCTTCAGATTCCATCTCGCGATGGACACCCTTGCCCTCGGCTATATCCTTCCCACTACCGGGTGGATTCTGGACTTACACCAGTTAGAAACGTGCGCCGCCGAGCGCACCAGCAAAAAGCTCTGCAGATTCCGTTTCCGGTTTCTGCAGAGCTTTCTCTAACTTGAATTAATCGTTCTCTTCGTCTTCTCTTGCCGTGACTTTGATGTGAAGCTCGTCCAGCTGCTTCTGCGTCACTTCGCTCGGTGCACCCATCATGACATCCTGGGCGTTCTTGTTCATCGGGAACGGAATGACCTCGCGGATCGAGTCCTCACCGGCCAGCAGCATGACCATGCGGTCGATGCCGGGCGCGATGCCTGCGTGCGGCGGTGCGCCGTAGCAGAACGCGTTGTACATGGCGGGGAAGCGCTTCTTCACGTCCTCTTCGCCGAGGCGGACAAGCTCAAAGGCCTTGACCATGATCTCCGGATCATGGTTCCGGACAGCGCCGGAGGAGAGCTCGATGCCGTTGCAGACCAGGTCGTACTGATCGGCCATGATCGTCAGCGGATCAATCTCGCCGCGCTCTGCCTTTTCGAGCACTTCGAGGCCGCCGTTGGGCATCGAGAAGGGGTTGTGGCAGAACTCCAGCTCGCCGGACTCCTCGCCGATCTCGTACATCGGGAAGTCGACGATCCAGCAGAAGGCATACTGCTCCTTGTCCATGTGGCCCGGTACTGCGGCGCCGAGGGTCTTGATCATGACGCCTGCGGTCTTCTGCGCATCGGAGAGCTTTCCTGCGGAAATACCGACAAAATCGCCCTTTTTGAGGCCGAGTGCCTCAACGACCTTCTCCTTGATCGGCGCAACAAACTTGGAGATGCCGCCGACCAGCTCGCCGTTGTCGTCGATGCGGAACCAGTAAGGCTTGAAGCCTGCCTGGACTTCGACGTCGGCCAGGGTCTTGTCAATGAACTTGCGGGTGCCGGTGAAGTTCGAGACCACCACGGCCTTGATGCGGACATCCTTGTTGGTCTCACTGGAGAACGGTCCAAAGCCCGTATCCTTCAGAAGATCCGTCACGTCCTTTGCGACAAGATCGATGCGAAGATCCGGCTTGTCGGAGCCGTAGGTCTCGAGGGCCTCGAGATACGGAATCCGCACGAACGGTGCCTTCGAGGCGCGGTCATAGGTGCCGAACTTTGCAAAGACCGGCGGCAGAACGTCCTCGCAGACCGAGAAGACATCTTCCTGGGTGGCAAAGGCCATCTCCATGTCGAGCTGATAGAACTCTCCCGGGGAGCGGTCTCCTCTTGCATCCTCATCGCGGAAGCAGGGTGCGATCTGGAAGTAGCGGTCAAACCCTGCGGTCATGAGCAGCTGCTTGAACTGCTGCGGTGCCTGCGGCAGCGCATAAAACTTGCCCGGATGCTTTCTTGCGGGAACCAGGTAATCCCGCGCGCCCTCCGGGGAGGAAGCCGTCAGAATCGGGGTCGTGATCTCGAGGAACCCGTGCTCGGTCATCGCCTTACGCAGGGCCGCGACGACATTGCAGCGAAGGATGATGTTCTTCTTGACCTCGGGATTGCGAAGGTCCAGATAGCGGTACTTCAGTCTCACCGCCTCATCGGCCTCCCGGCTGTGGTTGATCTCAAAGGGAAGCGAAGCATACTGGCAGCGGCCGAGTACCTTCACCTCGGAAGGGACCACCTCGATCTCGCCGGTTGCCTGCTTCGGGTTCTTGCTTGAGCGCTCCCGAACCGTGCCGGAGACCTGAATGGTGGACTCCTTGTTGATGTCCCTGAACTTTGCCATCATCTCCTCGTTCTCGACGACAACCTGTGTGGTGCCGTAGAAATCGCGAAGAACAACGAAGGCAAGGTTTGCAGAGACGATGCGCATGTTTTCAAGCCAGCCCGCAAGGGTGACCTGCTTCCCTGCATCAGAGAGCCTCAGCTCCCCGCAGGTGTGCGTTCGTGATTGCATCATGGTTCCTTCTCTCCTTTTCTACTGATCCAGGGATCTTGCGTAGAATTCCTCAAAGGAGGTGTATCCCTCCTGTTCAAGCTGCTGTTTCTGGAACTTCTTGTTCTTGTTCATGCGGACAACAAGGACTGCCTTGCCATCCTGCCGCTCCTTTTGTGCCTTGTCGATGGCCTCCTTGAGGCGCTCGGTCGGCAGGTTCTTCTCCAGAAGAAAGGCCACCTTCTCGCGCTTTCCGGGCACCTGGAATCCCTGCTCCATGAGGATCAGGATGATGCGCTCAAAGCCGATGGAGAAGCCGCAGGCCGGGACGTCCTTTCCGGTGAACTTTCCGACCATGCCGTCGTACCGTCCGCCGCCTCCGCAGGAAATACCAAGCTCCGGCATCGCGATCTCGAAGATCGTCCCCGTGTAGTAGCTCATGCCGCGAACGATCGTAGGATCGAACACCATCTGGAAATCTGCCTTTTTGGTCGCCTCAACGGTCTCGATGGTCTCCCGAAGATTCGGGATGACGTCGGACTCGATGACACCGGAGAGCTTCTCCTCGAGGAAGGAGAGCTTGTCCTCTGCTTCTTCCATGCCGTGGAAGAGATCCACGTACTTCTTTGCCGCCTCTTCGTCAAAGCCGGACTCGAGAAGCTCCTTTTCCACTCCGTCGATGCCGATCTTGTCCATCTTGTCGAGGATGATGCAGACCTCGTCGAAGCGCTCCATCGGAAAGCCAGAGTAGGCGGCCATGGCCTTCAGGATCCGTCTCTCATTGATCCGGATCTGGAACCCGTGGAAGGACAGACGGCCGAGCGTAGTCGTCGTCGCGAGGATCAGCTCGATCTCCGCAAGATTCGTCGGCTCGCCGATGATATCAATGTCGCACTGCATGAACTGGCGGTATCTGCCCTTCTGCGGGCGGTCGGCGCGCCAGACATTGCCCATCTGCAGGGCTTTGAACGGCATCGGAAGTTCGTTCTCATGGCAGGAGAAATATCTTACCAGCGGAACCGTCAGGTCGTAGCGAAGCCCCGTGTCCACCAGATCGTCCTGGGTCTTTGCCTCGTCGAGGCGAAGCTTTTCTCCGCGCTTCAAAATGCGGAAGATCAGCTTCTCATTGTCTCCGCCGCTCTTGCTCGTCAGGTTCTGAATGCTCTCGACACAGGGCGTCTCGATCGACTGGAACCCGAACTCCGCATAGGTCTGCCGGATGATGCGCTGGCAGTAGTCGCGGATTTCCATCTCCGCCGGCATGATGTCCTTCATCCCGGTGACTGGCTTCTTGTTCAATGCCATGTCTTACTCCTTACACTCCGTTTCCATCAAAAGTCAACCCTGTGATCATACAATGAAATCAGCCTCTTTTCAACAGCTGCGCACGTAGATGCCCTCCCGAAGCTCCCCCGCATAGCCTGCAATCGCCAGGTAGGTCAGTGCCCGGTTCAGGTCCTTTAAGGACACGGGATTTCGTTCCTCCCTGTTGATCCTTTGAAGGAGCTGTTCCGCCCCCTGTCCCTCCACAGGGTCGAGCCGGGACAGGGCAAGGCTCATGAGCGGTGAAAAATCTGCAGGGTCGAGGTCCGGAGCTTCTCCCTGCAAAGGCATTGCCGCCCGCCGCATCGTCTCGGTCCGGACACTCTGTCTTGTCCCCGGCAGGTCCTCGATGTCGACGCAGCCAAGAAGATCCGCGAAGTCCATCTGGTGATCCCGAAGCCCGAAGAAGTACTCGAGCACGTCCTCCAGGCACGTCGCCGGCACCGCTCCCTGCCGGATCAGATGATTGCACGCATAGCTGTTCCGGTCGCAGATTCTCCCCGGAACGGAAAAGATCTCCTTTCCCTGCTCGAGCGCCGCATCCACGGTGATGAGCGTTCCGGACTTTTCCTGCGCCTCGACGACCAGCACAATGTCGGAGAGTCCCGCGATGATCCGGTTGCGGGCCGGAAAATGGCCCCGGTCCGGCATGGATCCCGGCGGATACTCCGAGAGAACTCCTCCTTTACTGCAAAGCTCCCGGTAGAGATCCTCATGTTCTCTCGGATAGCAGACATCCACGCCGCTTCCAAGGACTGCGAAGGATCCTCCTCTTTCCCGCAGCGCTTCACGCCCCGCAATGCCGTCGATTCCCCGCGCCATGCCGCTCACCACCTGCACGCCGTTTTCCGAAAGTCCTTTTGCAAACATCCTTGCCATCTCGATCCCGTAGGGCGATGCTGCCCTCGTTCCGATGATGGCGCAGGACGGAGCGTCTTTGGGAAGACTTCCCCGGCAGAAGATTCCATAGGGCGGATTCGGAATATCCTTAAGCCTTGCCGGGAAGTTCCCGTCTGCAAAGGACGTAAAGGAGATTCCCTCCTCTCGAATTTTCTCATCGATCTGCTCCGGTTCCTGATTTCTGGCCTTTCTGAGCACCTCGAGTGTTCTATCCCGCGCAATTCTCTGAAGATCCCGCTCCGGCATCTCATAGAGATTTCGTGCTCCCTCTTCGCCTCCTCCCGCCTCCCGCGTCATCCGGTAGCAGGTTCTTGCAGAAAGCCCGGTATGCTGCAGCCAGCATGTGTAAAGTCCCATACGCACCTCCTTGTGGCGTGCCGGAAAAAGAACATCAGCTCCTGATGTTCCGTTTCCGGATCCTTCTGTTGTGCGCTGGTATTCCCGGGTGCCGGGGGACGCCGGAAGAATTGCTCCGGCAAAATCATTTTATAAGTTCTGCATATATGCGTCAAGTTCTACATGAAGTCGCACAGACAATAGTCCGCAACATCGAGACCATAGCCGGTGAGGCGGATTCGCCCGTCCGTACGGACAAGAAGTCCGTCAAGGACGTGCTTTTGGATCACGTCCCCGAATACGGAATCAATCGGTGTCTTGAACCGCTCTTCAAAGTCGTTCTCCAAAACGCCCTCCGTCATCCGAAGCCCCAGGATCATGAATTCCGACTCCTCGTCCTTCCGTGACAGATGCTCCGTCTCCCGCCGGATTTCCGGAAGATCCTTCAGGACAAGGTATTCGTCCATCTTCCTCGTGTTGGAAAACCTCGTGTGAGAAACAAGGGACGCCGCCCCGAGGCCAAGGCCAAGGTACTCGTCCCCTGTCCAGTAGCCGATGTTGTGGCGGCATTCAAAGCCGGGCCTTGCGTAGTTGGAGATCTCATAGCGGGGATACCCGTGTTCTTGGAGGAACCGTCCCGTCTCGTGGTACATGGCGCGGTCGAGATCCTCGCCGGGAAACGGGGGAAGCTTTCCCTCTTCCGCCATGGCCTTGAGGGCAGTGCCATCCTCGAGAATCAGGCTGTAGCACGAGATGTGATCCGGAGACAGGGATACGGCCGTCTCGAGATTTTCCATGAGATCTTTCATCGTCTGTCCGGGAAGGGCGCTCATAAGATCGAGGCTCACACTGTCGAACCCCGCCTCTTTTGCCGCCATGACGCAGGAGATCGCGTCCTCCCCCGTGTGGATCCGTCCAAGAAGGGAGAGCTCGCTGTCCTTGAACGACTGCACGCCGATGGAGATCCTGTTGATGCCCATGTCCCGGAAGGCGGTAAGCTTCTCTTTTGTCACCGTCCCCGGATTGCACTCCGTCGTGATCTCCGCGTCGGGAAGGAGAAGGAAGTTCAGGGACAGGGTAAAGAGGAGATGTTCCATCTCCTTTTCTGTCATAAGCGAGGGCGTTCCGCCGCCAAAATAGACGCTCTGCACCCTGCAGAGCGTCCCGTCTTCGTTTCGATATTTTCTTCCTGCCAGGGTGATCTCCCGGCACAGGGCCTCAAGGTAGGCAGACCGTCTCTCTTCGTTTGAGGGGCCCGAGAGGAAGTCGCAGTAGCGGCATTTCCTCACGCAGAAGGGGTAGTGCACGTACAGGCGCATGGCATCACCTGTCATCGCCGAGCTTTAACACGTTGATGAAGGCCTCCTTCGGCACCTCGACGTTGCCGACCATCTGCATGCGCTTCTTGCCTTCCTTCTGCTTTTCGAGAAGCTTCTTCTTTCTCGAGACATCGCCGCCGTAGCACTTTGCAAGGACGTCCTTTCGAAGGGGCTTGATCGTCTCCCGCGCGATGATTCTGCCGTTCACCGCCGCCTGGATCGGCACCTCAAAGAGTTGTCTGGGGATCTCGTTCTTCAGGCGCTCGCACATCTGCTTTCCTCTTTCATAGGCAGAGTCCTCGAAGACAATGAACGAGAGCGCATCGACGGTCTCGTGATTGACGAGGATATCGAGCTTTACGAGCTTCGAGGGGACATAGCCCTTCATCTCATAGTCAAAGGAAGCATAGCCCCTCGATCTCGACTTCAGGGCATCGAAGAAGTCATAGATGATCTCGTTCAGCGGCAGGTCATAGTGCAGCACCGCCCGCGTCGCCTCGACATACTCCGTGGAGACATAGACGCCGCGCCGCTCCTGGCACAGCTGCATGATGGGGCCGATGTAGTCGCTCGTCACCATGATCTCGGCCGAGACGATCGGCTCTTCCATGTGCTCGATGGCAGAAGGGTCCGGAAGGTTGCTGGGATTCGTGATCTCCATCATCGTGTGATCGGTCTTGTACACCCGATAGACAACACCGGGGGCCGTCGCGATGATGTCAAGGTCGTAGTCCCGCTCGAGCCGCTCGAGCACGACTTCCATGTGCAAAAGTCCGAGGAATCCGCAGCGGAACCCGAAGCCCAGCGCCTGGCTCGTCTCCGGCTCATAGGTCAGGGATGCGTCGTTGAGCTGGTATTTCTCCAGGGCGTCCTTTAAGTCCGGATACTTTGCCGTATCCTGCGGGTAGAGTCCCGCATAGACCATCGGCTGCACCGGCTTGTAGCCGGGAAGCGCCTTTTCGCAGGGTCTCGTATCCTCGGTCACGGTATCTCCCACCCGGGCATCGCGGATGTTCTTGATGGACGCCGTGAAGTATCCCACCATGCCGGCGGAGAGCTCGTCGCAGGGAATAAACCGTCCCGGCCCGAAATAGCCGACCTCGACGACATCGAGGGCTGCCCCGGTTGCCATGAAGCGGATCTTTGTTCCCTTCCGGATCTTGCCGTCCATGAGGCGGATGAAGACGATGACGCCGCGGTAGGAATCATAGAGCGAGTCAAAGATCAGAGCCCGAAGCGGTGCGCTCTCATCTCCCTTCGGGGCGGGGAGCTTCGTGATGACATCCTCAAGCACCTCATCGATGCCGATCCCCTCCTTTGCCGAGATGAGCGGTGCGTCCTCAGCCTCAATCCCGATGATGTCTTCGATCTCCTGCTTGACCTCGTCCGGGTGGGCGCTTGGCAGGTCAATCTTGTTGATGACCGG
Organism: uncultured Lachnospiraceae bacterium; assembly: GCA_900315055.1. Classification (GTDB taxonomy): domain Bacteria; phylum Bacillota; class Clostridia; order Lachnospirales; family Lachnospiraceae; genus CAG-791. The sequence goes on along the minus strand of OMXP01000103.1, from coordinate 511 downwards.
GAACACATCCAGGTTGTGCTCCAGGGCAAGGTAGACGTTCGAGAGCGTCTGTGCCTGTACCCCCTGCGTCGCATCGACGACGAGAATCGCGCCGTCACAGGCAGCAAGGGACCTCGAGACCTCATAGTTGAAATCCACGTGCCCGGGCGTATCGATGAGGTTGAACATGTACTCCTCGCCGCTCTTTGCGTGATAGATCAGGCGCACGGCCTGCGACTTGATCGTAATGCCTCTCTCCCTCTCGACGTCCATGTTGTCGAGGACCTGATCCTGCATCTCACGTGCCGTCAGAACGCCTGTCTTCTCGATCATGCGGTCCGCAAGCGTCGACTTTCCGTGGTCCACGTGCGCGATGATGCAGAAATTGCGGATGTGCGACTGATCCTCTGCTGCTGTATTTCTGTTCTCTGCCATATATGATTCCAGTGCAAAATTAGGTGCATAAGGCTTGAAACTCTGTGTTACATTTGTTATAATGCAATTATAACATATTATGTTGGGGGTATTGTGC
>OMXP01000126.1 GCA_900315055.1 uncultured Lachnospiraceae bacterium | reverse complement strand
CTCGCCATAGGAGTCGTGGCTAAAATGCCTTGATTTTGGCGGAGTCTGGAAAGGACATGGCCTGCAGATCCAAAGTGGTTAAGCCGTGAACTGTAACTTTTTTGCGCCGTACAGAATCCGATTCTGTTTCATTTCGCGGAACACAATGTTAGAATTCAAGCAGTTCATTTTTTAATATTCTATTGCTTCACAGATGGAGGGAGAACCATATGAGAGGGAATAATAGAAACACGAAGTGCATCAAACTCGGAACGCTGGCACTTGCCGCCATACTGAGCGGCAGCCTTGCACTTCCGGTCTTTGCCGAGGGCAGCTATGCAAACGCTGCCGAGGTTGCTGCAGATCCCGCTGCGGGGTACGGATTCCACGACACGGCAGAGGGCATCGTCTACACGAAAGCAGACGGAACGCTTGCCGTCCATACCTTCGTCGACAATGGCGGAAAGATCTTCTATGTGGGAGATGAGGGCTATGCCCTCTATGGCTTCCAGACCATTGACGGAAAACTCTATTACCTGCCGACTGACGGCCTCTGGACACAGGGCTGGTATGACATCGATGGCGGCATTTACTACGTGCAGACGGACGGCTCTCTTGCACAGAACACCACCGTCCTGGGTGCTGTGATCGGAGAAGACGGAAGAGCCTTAAGCGCCGCAACGGAGACGGAACCTGCGGTGTCTGTACCGGAAAGCACGGTGAAGGATCCCGCGTTCTACAACCAGGTGATGAGTGTCGTGAATGCCTGCACGAATGACTCCATGTCGGATCTGCAGAAACTGCGCGCCTGCTACAACTGGGTCATCAACAACGTATCCTACAAGAGAACCTATGACACGCCGTCCGGCGACTGGACTGCGTCCTATGCAAAGCAGGTCCTGGACTCGGGGGTCGGCAACTGCTACCGCTATGCGGCAACGTTTGCCTACCTTGCAAAAGCTCTCGGATTTGATGCGAAGGTGAGAACGGGGCAGATCCAGGCAGCACGCGGCGGTACGACGCCTCACGCGTGGGACATCATCACCATCGACGGAACCGAGTACATCTTTGATACGGAGATGGCGGACGCCAAGAAATCTCCGGATGCCTACTGGATGAAGACATTTGCAGCCTATCCGGTCAAACCGCTGATCGGAGAGAATGACTGGTCTGTTGCCTTCTAAGATCCGGAGGATGGTTCATGGTTTTCAGCTCGCTGACCTTTCTGTGTGTCTTTCTGCCCGTTACGGCTGCCCTGTACTTTCTCCTTCCGGGGCAGAAGGCAAAAAACATCTGGCTTCTTCTTGCAAGTCTTGTTTTCTACGCATGGGGTGAATCCTACCGTGTCGTACTGATGATTCTCTGCGCCCTGTTCAACTGGGGGATGGGACTTGTCATAGACCATGCAACGCACAGGGGGAAAAAAGCACTGGTTGTCGTGGCCTTTCTTGCAGACCTTGCTTTCCTCGGTGTTTTCAAGTATGCGTCCTTTGCCGTAGAGACGGTTAACCAGGTATTTTCACTTTCCCTGCCGGATCCTGCAATTTCCCTCCCCATCGGCATCTCCTTCTTCACGTTCCAGGCGATGAGTTATGTGGCGGAGGTCTACCGGGGACAGGTAAAGGCCGCGAAGAACTTCTTCCGGGTCCTTCTCTATATCAGTCTGTTCCCGCAGCTCATTGCAGGCCCGATTGTCCGCTACCGCGACGTGGAGGAGGCAATCGATCACAGGCATACCACCGTAAACGGCGCGGCAAGAGGACTTCGCAGGTTCCTCTTCGGACTTGGCAGAAAGTGCCTCATCGCAAATACTCTCGGCGTTTTTGTCGATGCGGTCTTTGCGATGGATGCCTCAAAGCTGTCTCTTCCTGCGGCCTGGCTTGGCGCCATCTTCTATACCCTGCAGATCTACTTTGACTTTTCCGGATACTCCGACATGGCAATCGGCCTGGGGCAGCTGTTCGGCTTTAGGTTTCCCGAAAACTTTGACGATCCGTATGCTTCCGGGAGCATCCGGGAATTCTGGCGGAAGTGGCATATCTCGCTCACCAGCTGGTTCCGGGAAAATCTGTATTTCCCGCTTGGCGGCAACCGGAAGGGGAAGGCAAGAACCCATCTCAACCGGTTTCTCGTCTTTCTTTTTACGGGCCTGTGGCACGGTGCGAACTGGACGTTTGTTGTCTGGGGTCTCTATCACTGGCTGTTCATGACACTGGAGACGATCTTCCCGAAGATGACAAAGAAGATGGGACCGCTGCGTCATGTCTACACGATGCTGGTCGTGGTCATCGGCTTTGTGATCTTCAGGGCAGATTCCCTGCAGCAGGCGGGACTGATGCTCGGGACCATGTTCGGGGGAGCAAAGATGACGGCAGAGCAGAGCATTGCGCTCTCAGACGCACTGAACCCGATGGTCCTTGCAGCAGGCGCAGCAGGCTGCATGCTGAGTCTTCCGCTTCGAAAGATCGGCCCTGCACGGAAGAAACCTGCAAGGGTTTTCAGCTATGCCTTTGCACTGGCGCTTCTTGTCGTCTGCATGTTCAGCCTTGCGGGCGGAGCCTATAATCCTTTCATCTATTTCCGGTTCTGAGGGAGGCGAAGCAGAAGTTGAAGCACAAGAAAGTTCTGAAAATCCTGTTTATCGCCTGCGTGTTCGGAGTCATTTCTCTTCCTTTTGCGGGGATGGCCTGGAATGAGACGACAGAACCCATCGGAAATGAAAAAATGGCAGCTTTTCCGTCTCTTGACAGGGACAGTGCCGGAGAATATCTCTCCGATCTCGGCGACTGGTTTGAGGATCATTTCGCCTACAGGCCGGAGCTCGTTACGCTGGATGCGAAGATAAAAAATGCCCTGTTCGGGACGTCCTCCCAGGATTCTGTCATTACCGGGAGCGATAGCTGGCTCTATTACAGTGCAACCCTCGATGATTTTCAGCACACGGACGAGGTGTCGGATCGGGAGCTGTTCAATGAGGCACACAATGTCGCTCTTCTTGAGGAGAGCGTCGAAAGCACCGGGGCAAAGTTCCTCTTTACGATCGCACCGAACAAGAACACCCTGTGCGGGGAGCACATGCCGGAGCGCTGCCAGAAGATCGAAAATGAGAAGAGTGATTTTGAACGCCTGATCCCGTATCTTCAGTCGGAGGGCGTATCCTATGTGGATCTGACGGGAGTCCTGACAGATGAGAACGGAAAAGGACTCTACTATCAGGGGGATTCCCACTGGAATGAGACCGGCGCCGTGAATGTGTACAACACGCTTCTTGATGCGGCGGGAACAGAGTACGAGGACTACGGCGATGTGACGCCGGTGTCTACCGATGACTATCAGGGAGACCTGGTACAAATGCTGTATCCCGCATCCGAAATGGCACCTGTGGAGACACAGCTCCACTACCTTAACGAGGCCGATGAGACCTGGACCTATGAAAACGTGGCCACAAGGCCGGATGAGGACCGGATTGAGACCTTGAACACGCAGGGGAGCGGCTCCCTTCTCATGTGGCGGGATTCCTTCGGAAACTCTCTCCTCAAGTACTTTGCACAGACCTATGAAAATGCCCTGTTTGTCAAGACTGAGCCCATAGATGAAGCGGACTTTCAGGATACGAAACGGGATCTTGTGATCTTCGAGAAGGTCGAGCGCCACCTGCCGACCCTCGCCGAGGTACCGGCGCAGATGACGGGCGCAAGGCGGGATCTTGATGTTTCGAAAGCAGCAGACCATTCGGATTCCGACAGCACCATGGCGCAGCAGACCATCGGGACAATGCTGAGTATCACCGGCAGCGTGGATCCCTCCTGCATCGGAAAAGAGGGCAGAATCTTTGTGGAGGTGACAGACGACACCTATTCGGACGTCTATGAGGCGTTCCCGGTGAGCACGAAGGATACCGATTTCGGGTATCAGCTCTATCTCGACCCTGCATCGATTCAGGGAGACGTGCAGGGGATCCGCGTCTTTGCAGAGCAGGACGATGGAAGCCTTGCCCTGGTCTATGATGAAAGAGGCGGCACGCCGGTGAGGATCTCGCAGTACGAAAATGAGCGGCAGATCGCGGCAAAGAAGGCGGCCGAGGAGAAGAAGAAAAAGGAAGAAGAGGCGGCAAAAAAGAAAGCCGAGGAGTTAAAGAAGAAGCAGGAAGAAGAGGCAAAGAAGAAGGCCGAGGAAGAAAAGAAGAAACAGGAAGAGGAAGAGGCGAAGAAACAGGAGGAAGAGCAGGCTGCGGCAGCAAAGAGCCAAAGCAAGGCCCAGCAGTCCTCACAATCCGCCGCTTCAGGAAGCAGTAATACCGGAAGCGCTTCTGCAGCTCCGGTACAGACACAGCCGGATACATCCTCTGCGGCGGCATCGACCGAGCCTGCAGCGCCGGAGCCGGAACCTGCGCCGACAACACCTGCCGAGCCCTATATTGTCTCGAAGACCTATATCGAGGACTGCGGACAGGATACCGGCTACTATGACATCCTGTACTCCGACGGACATCATGAGTATGTGGACGCCCAGTAACGAAAAATACGATACAAAAGTCGCGTAAGAAATTTGTTGACAGGGTGAGAACCCTGTTATACAATGACCTAGCTGTCACAAAGACAGCAGGTTTGGCGGGATAGCTCAGCTGGCTAGAGCACGCGGTTCATACCCGCGGTGTCGAGGGTTCGAGTCCCCCTCCCGCTATGATTTCAAACCCCGGAAGTTCAGAGTACTGAATTTCCGGGGCTTTTGTTGTGCGCCCGGCGGCGCACGTTTCTAACCGGTGAAAGTCCGGAATCCGCCCGGTAGTGGGAAGGATACAGCCGAAAGCAAGGGTGTCCATCG
>OMXP01000106.1 GCA_900315055.1 uncultured Lachnospiraceae bacterium | reverse complement strand
AGAATCCCTGCATGATTGTTCAATCATCGTGCAGGGATTATTCTTACCCTCTCTACTCTGACAAAAGGCCATGGTACATGGCATCAACAACTGACTTACTTACTGCTGCTGTGCAGCGTCTCCCACTCCTGCCTTCTGCTCGTCCTGCTGGGCTTCCTTCTTGTCCTCGTCCTTCTTCTCGTCTTCAATCGGCGGAACGTCGGAATCCTGTGCACTCTCTGCCATCATCTCCGTAATCTTGTTCGTGCGGGTGATGAAAGCAGTCATCTCGTCTGCGGAGAGCGGTGCGTTCTGGATCTTAGCAAGGTCATAGAGCTGCTCGATGACAAGCCGCCCGTTCTTCGTGTTCTCGTGACCAAGAACATAGGTGACCAGCGGGTGCTTTGCGTTCAGCACCAGCGTCTGACCTTCCTTTGCAAAATCCCCGAACATGTTCATGCCGTTCGAGTACATCTTCATCATGTCCATATAACGGCGGTTGCTCTCGTCGACGGTCAGCATGGATGCGGTGTCGGCGTCCTTGAGCTCGACGATGTTGACGGTAAGACTCTCATTGTTCAGGACCTTGCGTGCGATCTTCTGGAGCTCTTCGGACTGCTTCTTGTACTCGTCTTCCTTCTCCTTCGAGCTCTCGCCCTTCACGGCCTCATCGACAGCAGCGTCGATGCGCTCGAAATGGATGTTCTCATGCTTTGCCTCGAGGGCATTGATGAACGGCGGATCGATCTCGCTGTCCATGACAAAGGCCTGGAGCTTTGCATTCCGGAACATGCGGATGTACTGGCCCTGCTGCTCGGGATCGGTGACGTAGTAGATCGTCTTCTCCTTGGCTGCGGGCTTCTCCCCGTCCTTCTTCTCGTCTTCCTTCTTCTCATCGGAAGAGATCGGCTTTCCGTCAGCACCTATGATCTCTGCATCGACCTTCTTGCCGTTCTCGTCGACAGCCTTCTCTTCGTCCTTGCCGGCGTTCTGGTTGATCTCCAGTGCATCCGGGATCGTGTGATACTTGCCGTCGAGATCCTTCAGCAGGCAGTAGTTGGCCATGCGCTCGTTGAACTTCTCGTCCTTGAGGCACCCGTACTTGATGAAGATGCTGATGTCGTCCCAGTACTTCTCGTAGGTCTCGCGCTCCGTCTTGCACATGCCGGAGAGCTTGTCGCAGACCTTCTTCGTGATGTAGTCGGAGATCTTCTGTGCAAACCCGTCGTTCTGCAGGGCACTTCTCGAGACATTGAGAGGCAGATCCGGGCAGTCAATGACACCGCGAAGCACCAGCAGGTACTCCGGGATGACTTCCTTGATGTTGTCCGCGACGAACACCTGGTTGTTGTAGAGCTTGATGCAGCCCTCGGCGTTCTCGTAGTGCAGGTTGATCTTCGGGAAGTAGAGGATGCCCTTCAGGTGATACGGATAATCCATGTTCAGGTGGATCCAGAACAGGGGCTCTCTGTAGTCGTTGAAGACCTTGCGGTAGAAGTCCTTGTACTCCTCGTCCGTGCAGTCCTTCGGGGTCTTGTTCCAGAGCGGATTGATATCGTTCATCAGTTCCGGACGCTTGCGGATCTTGAACTCCTTTTCCTTCGGCTTCTCGTCCTTCTTATCCTCGTCCTTCTTTTCGTCCTTGTTCTCTTCCTGCTTGACCTCCTCGATCACCACATCGTCCGGGCGGCGCTCGGACTCCTTGATAATCTCAGTCTCCGTCGTGTTGTTCTGGAAGAGATAGATCTCATACGGCATGAAGCCGCAGTACTTGCGGATGACTTCCTCGGCGCCGTAGAAGTTGCAGAACTGCAGGCAGTCATCGGTCACATGCAGGGTTACGGTCGTTCCGACCTTCGTGCGGTCGGAATCCTCGATCTCATACTCGGAGCTGCCGTCGCAGGTCCAGTGCACGGCCTTCGCGTCCTTCTGATAGGACAGCGTATCGATCTCGACGAGGTCGGAGACCATGAAGGCACTGTAGAAGCCAAGGCCGAAGTGACCGATGATCTGGTCATTGTTTGCCTTGTCCTTGTACTTCTCCATGAAGGCTGCCGCACCGGAAAAGGCGATGTTGTTGATGTACTTCTTTACCTCGTCCGCGGTCATGCCAAGGCCGTTATCGGTCACGGCAATCGTCTTCGCGTCGGGGTCGACGACGACATCAATGCGTCCCTTGAATCCGTCCGGAAGCTCCGTTTCCCCCATCATCTCGAGCTTTTTCAGCTTTGTGATGGCATCGCAGCCGTTGGAGATCAGCTCACGGAAGAAGATGTCGTGATCGCTGTACAGCCACTTCTTGATGATCGGAAACATGTTTTCACTGTTGATACTTAAATTACCCTTTTCAGCCATGATATATCTCCTTGATAAAGCTCCGGAGGAGTGCCCCCGGGCTGTCTGTTCTATGACAGAAGTCTAGTTCGCGTCTTAACGGAAGTCAATAAAAAATTAGCACTCAAGAGCCTTGAGTGCTAACAAAGCCGGCAGAAATGCCGGAATATCAACGTTTGTCGATTTCTTAAAAGTTTGTGAACTCCCCGAAGGTGTTCTCATAGTCGGCGAGAAGAGAGTCGACACCGGACAGATCTCCTTCATAGCGGGTGATCTTTGCGTACTCGCTCTCGGAAAGCCGTGTCGTCAGGCCGTCCGCGTAGGCATTGTACGCCTCATTGAAGGCATTCTCCCGTCTCGTCTTCAGGATCGACGCCTTGTTCGCCTCGGTCGAGCTCTCGTCGTAGGCGGAGATGCACTTGATGATGCGGTAGCCGTCGTTCGTCTCGACGACGTCGCTGATCTCGCCCTCGCCCAGGGCAAAGCAGGCATCGGCAAAGGCCGTGTCCTCGTGCTGACGGGTCACCGTGATGGTGCCGGTATCCCCCTCGCTGTAGCGCGACACGTAGGTGTCAAATGTCACGCCGGTGAGGTTTGCGATTCCGTCCCGGATCTCCTGGAGAATCGACTCCGCCTTCTGCTTTGCCGCCTGCTTCTCCTCGTCCGAAAACTCGACGCGGTTTCCCGCATCGTCTGTCGTATAGGTCTTGATGAGGATGTTCTGCACCTGAACGGTTCTTGCCTCATCGTCCGAGACCTCGGAGGAGACCGTCGAGAGGATGTTCTGCGTCTCCTTCTCGGAGAGCGCAAGCTCCTCCATCATGGCCGTCACCTTGTCCTCGTTTGTATCAAGATAGGTGATGACATCCTCCGGGAGCGAGGAATAGTACGCACCGGCGCACTGCTTTGCCTTCGTCTCCTCCTCGGAAGAGAGACTCACCCCGTCGCTCTCTGCCATGAGGTTCAGGACCTTCACCTTGGTAAGGAGCGACAGGGCATTGTCCTTTACCGCATCGGAGAGGTTCTCATTCCCGCTCTGGTCAAAGACGTCTGTCCCGAAGGCAGACTCATACTGCCCGGTAAGATCCAAGTAGTAGACCTTCAGCTCCGACTCCGAGGCAGAGGCGCTTCCCACGGTGTAGAGGCGCCCTCCGGTAAAGCCCTTTGTGAGAACGATGTTCCCGCAGCCGGAGAGAACAAGAGACACCGCCACAAGAAGCAGCAGGAGCAGATGAAATCTCTTTCTTTCCATCTACTGCTCCATCGTGTTCATCATCGAGCGCGCAACGGACAGGCCGTTCGCGGAGGCCTGCTGCAGGCCTCTCGTGATGCCTGCGCCGTCGCCGATCGCATACAGTCCGTGGACCGAGGTCTCAAAGGACTTGTCCACCATCAGCTTGTTCGAGTAGAACTTCACCTCGACGCCGTAGAGCAGGGTCTCATCGCTGGCAATGCCGGGCGTGACCTTGTCGAGGGCAAAGAGCATCTCCTCGATATCCACCATGATCCGGTGCGGCAGCACCAGGGAAAGATCTCCGGGGACCGCGTCCTTTAAGGTCGGGATCAGGTTGTTGCGGCACATGCGCTCCTCGGTACTTCGCCGTCCTCTCTTGTAGTCGCCGAAGGTCTGGACCATGATGCGGTTGCCGCAGAGCATGTTGGAGAGCTGAGCGATCTGCTTGCCGTATTCGATCGGGGTGTGGAAGGGCTTCGTGAAGTTCTTGGAGACGAGCAGCGCGAAGTTCGTGTTGTGCGTCTTCATCTCCTTGCCCTTGTAGGCATGGCCGTTGACCACGGCGAGATGATCGTCGTAGTACTCGGTCGAGACCTCGCCCGAGGGATTCGTGCAGAAGGTGCGGACCTTGTCATCGAAGGTCGGGGTGTAGTAGACGAGCTTTGCCTCGTAGAGGTTCTCGTTGAGGAACTGCATGACCTCATCGCGCACCTCGACGCGGACGCCGATGTCCACGGTTCCGGGGGTCGAAGCGATGCCAAGATCCTCGCACTCGGTCTTAAGCCACTCCGCGCCCTCGCGTCCCACCGCGACGACGACCTTCGGCGCATAGAAGGTCTCCTGCTTTGCGGTCGTCACACCGACGACCTTCCGGTCCGGGGCGGCCTTTCTGGCCTCTTCGAGCGTCATGTCCTCGATGCCGTCCGGGCGTCCGCCCTCGATGAGGATCTTGTCGACGGGATCGTCAAAGAGAAGGTCCACGCCGGCATCCATCAGATGCTGCTGCATCTTCTGGTAGATCTGATAGCCGATCTCAGTTCCGAGGTGCCTAATCGGGCACTCGATGAGCTTTAAGTTTGCCTCGATCGCCTTCGCGCGGATCTGACGGATCTCCTTCTGCTTGTCAACGCCCCAGACATCGGTCGGTGCGCCGAACTTCAGATAGATCGAATCCGACTCGTGAATCAGCTTTGTTGCCTCATCATAGCCCAGGATATCCGGCAGGTTTCCGCCGACATCCGGAGAGAGGGAGAGCTTGCCGTCCGAGAACGCGCCCGCTCCCGAGAAGCCGGTCGTAATCGAGCAGGGATTGCACAGCGCGCACTTTCCGGTGCGGCGCTTGGGACAGACTCTTTTTTCGATCGAATGTCCCTTCTCAAGGACGAGGACCTTCAGGTCCGGCCTTTTCTCCTTCAGTTCATAGGCGCAGAAGATGCCGCCGGGGCCCGCGCCGATAATGATCACATCATAGGTTTTTTCCATTTCAAGCCTGCTTTCTTCTGGTGTACGTCACAAACGTATACACCGCATCAAAATAGGTTGCTTCCTCGCTCTCGTCCGTGATCTCAAAGTCCGGATCCTTGTCGAGGTTCGGGAAGTACGCGTCCGCCTCGTAGGCAAGGTCGATCTTTGTCACGATGACCTTATCGCAGTAGGGCAGAAGTTCCCGGTACACGCTCGCTCCGCCGATGACATAGACATCGTCCGGATTCTTATCCTTGATGGCAGCAAGAAGCTCGTCCACCGAGTGCACCATGAGGGCACCGCGAACCGACAGGTTCTGATTGCGCGTCAGGATGATGTTATCTCTTCTGTCGAGCACCTGCCGCATCGGGAAGGTCTCGAGCGTCTTTCTTCCGTAGACCACCGTCTTGTCCAGCGTAAGCCTTCGAAAGTTCTTGTGATCTCCCGGGATGCTGACAAGGAGCTGTCCCCTGTTTCCGATTCCCCAGTTTTTATCCACCGCCACGATGGCGTTCATATGAAGACCCCCTTTCAGGCAAAGTACGAGATCAGCCCGTACACAACAAGAAATGCAACGATCGCGGGAAGGACATATTTGAAGTACCAGGAAAGTTTTGCCGGCACCTTCATGCCATCCCCCGCGTTCACCTCCGCAAGATAGTGATCAAAGCCCCAGCCAAAGCGCACCGTGCAGAACAGAGCAAAGATCAGGGACCCCACAGGAAGACAGATGTCCGAGACAAAGAAGTCCTCGAGGTCCATGATGCTGTTTCCGGGTCTGAGCGGCTGGAAGGCAGACCAGACGTTGAATCCCAGTGCACAGGGCACGGAGCAGAGCGCAATGACAATCCCGTTCAGAATCCCCGCCTTCTGCCGCTTCATGTGGACCAGGTCGATGAGGAAGGCCTGGTCGTTCTCAAAGACACCGATCATCGTCGAGAGCGAGGCAAAGAACAGGAAGATGAAAAACGCGGTTCCGAACACGCGTCCTCCCGCCATGTGGGAGAACACGAGGGGCAGGGTCTGAAAGATCAGGCTCGGTCCCGAGTCCGGCTGCACGCCGTAGGCAAAGCAGGCCGGAAAGATGATGAGTCCCGACACGATCGCAACGAACGTATCAAGTCCCGTCACGATGACCGCCTCACCAAGAAGCGACCGGTCCCTGCCGATGTAGCTGCCGTAGATCTCCATGCCGCCCATGCCGATGGAGAGCGTAAAGAAGCTCTGGTTCAGCGCGGCGTAGACCACGTTGAAGATGCCGGCCTCCTTTGCCCTTGCAAGGCTGGGCTTTAAGTAAAAGGCAAAGCCCTCACCGCCTCCCGGAAGGGACAGGCTCCGGATCCCGAGAACCACCATGATGAGGAGCAGAGCCACCATCATGACCTTCGTCACGCTCTCAACGCTCTTCTGCAGGCCGATGCTGCAGATGACGGCGGTCATGAGAACAACGATGAGCATCGAGACGATCTGGATCTTCGGCGATCCCATCATGTGCTGGAAGATCCCCGTGATCTCGTCCGTTGTCTTTCCCGTAAAGGTCCCTGCTGCCATGAGGTAGGCGTAGTAGAGCATCCAGCCGGACACCACCGAGTAGAAGAACAGCAGCACATAGTTGCCCGCCATCGCGATGTATCCCCAGAGGTGCCACTTCGTACCCGGCTTTTCCAGGGTGCAAAAGGCCGGAAGAATGCTCTTTCTGCTGGCACGGCCCACGGCATATTCCATGGTGAGAAGCGGGATGCCGAGGATCAGAAGAAAGAGGATGTAGATCAGGACAAAGAATCCGCCGCCGTACTGCCCCGTGATATACGGGAATCTCCAGACATTTCCGATGCCGATTGCGCAGCCTGCCGAGAGCAGAATAAATCCCAGTCTTGACCCCAGTGTTTCTCTTTCTCTCTTTGTTTCAGCCACGTTCTCCGCCTTTCCATTCTACAGGACACACGAAGTTAAGTATAGCATACGGACGAACGATCCGGAAACGCAAAAAACCGGAATCCGTGTACCTTTGCACGGATCCCGGTCATAATAGAGAATCCAGGCCGCAGTGGAAACCACGGGGCTTGCCCCGTGCCGCGAAGCGGTGCGGCCATCCCTTCCTTCAGGCAAATACAAGCCCCCGATTGTGGCAAATCACCCTGCACTGACG
>OMXP01000132.1 GCA_900315055.1 uncultured Lachnospiraceae bacterium | reverse complement strand
ACGTTAACGCCCTTGGCTTCGGCTGTACTCTTCCCACTGCCGGGCGAGTTAGGGACTTTCACCCATTAGAGCGTGCGCCCGCCGGGCGCACAAAAAGGAGACCGGAAAGATTTTTTCCGATCCCCTCAAAGCCGCTATTTCAGCGGAATCTTATTTTGATGCGTAATCACTAAGGCAATGCCCAGGATCTGCTTTGCCCTGCCGGCATCCTCCTTCCGTACCTCGAGATGATAGAGCATGGCAGGCTCTGCCTTCGTCCCTGTGCCCGCATAGTCGGAGGGCCGCATTTTCGCCCCACACCCGCCGACGGGCATGGGCTCCGTTCCCCAGCTGTGCGTCCGGATGCCGGCATCGTTCAGCTGCTGTTCCGCCCTCTCGAGTGCCGCCTTATCTTTCCCTTCCAGGATGGTTTCCTTCTTCTCGAAAAGCCACATGATCACTCTCCCTGAAGGTCCACGCCGACGGCTTCCATGAGAATCTTCATTGCCTGATACTGATCGTCCTTCAAAACCTCAAGATGATAGACAATGCGCTGTTCGTCCTTGTTCACCATGGTTTTGCCTGCCCAGTCCGAAGGGCGGAGACCAGCGCCCTGTCCGGTCACGGGTACCGGCTCCGTCTCCCAGGTGTGGACCCACAGTCCCGCATCGGCAAGGAGTTTCTTCTTGCTCTCCATCTCTTCTTTCCTGTTGGTATTGACCAGTGTCACTTTTTTTCGGAACAGATGCATGGTACTCCTTCTCTCTAAAGCATGCGGATGCGGTTCTGCAGCATGCTGCCCACCGCGTCTGCAAACAGGTTGAGGCTCCGGATTCGGACAAAATCCCGGCCGTAGATTCTCTGGCAGTTCTGCAGCGCATCATCCTCGCCGGTAAAGACGCAGAGCACGCTGATGTCCTGCATCCTCGCCGCATGGACCTCCTGGGCGGTGTCCTGCACGCCGACGCCCGCCGCATAATCCTTGTATTGGCCAGTCCCGGACCGGACTTTGATGACATCGTTTGGCTTGCAGTCGGAAAGCACGATGAGGATTCTGTGATCTACATGGTTGTCCTTCATCATGCCGGCAGCAAGGCGTATGGCAAGGCCGTCCCGGTTTGCTCCGCTCGTAAAATACGAAAAGATCCTCCGGTTCTGATCGTTTTCATTGTAGTCCCGAAACAGGTTCAGGATGGTGTACCCGTTCAGGGAACAGAAGGAATACACCCGCACCGGGATATGGCAGGCGGTAAGCGCCTGTGCAATCATGTACCCCTGTGCGGAGACCACCTCCTGCCGGTGGATCTGAGAAGTCGAGGCATCCAGCAGGATGTCCACCGTCAGATTCCCGTTGTCTCCGAGAATCCTGTGGTCGAACACCCTGTCATCGTCCAGCTCCAGTGCACGCCAGATGCGGCCTGCATTCAGGCGGTCATAGCTCGACTTTACGATCTGATCGTCGAGATGAACCAGCATGGAGTTTCGGATTCTCTCCGTCAGCTTTTCGATCTGGGTGTGATAGCTCTGCTCCTTTGCGTGGAACGCGTCTTCATTCGCCTTTGCCTGGGCAATGGCCTGCTTTTTCATCTTGCCGGCATAGCCCTTTTCGAGCATCTCCTTCGTGTAATCGCCGCGCGTCACGTGCAGATGCACATCGGTGTGGTTTCCGGTACAGTAGGTCTTCTCCCAGTCCTTTACGGTCCTGTCATCGAGCAGCGATTTTCCGAAGTAGTCGGTGATGTACTCCTTCATGCCCTCATCGGTCTGTGCACTGTATGCCGCAAAGGCAACGGAGAGATGACTCTGATCGAGAACGGCGGAGCCGTACTCCTCCACGTGTTCCCCGTAGCCAAATGCCAGGCGCCTGACCGGGCCGAGGCTTCCGTGTTCGCCCTTTTTTCTCCTTCGAAGGAAGAAGAGGGAAAAGGGATTGATCGGGCTTTTCTTCTCTTCCTCTTTTCCCTCTCCCGGTCTTCGATAGGTAAAGAACGTCGAAAGGGTCGTTGCAATCGCATCGATGACCCCGTCTGTATCAAGATCCGGCGGAAGCTCAATGGCATCGAGAAGCTTGACATCGACCGGGTCCGGAAGGCCTGCGTTCTGCCCAAGGCTCCTTCTTAAATGTCCCAGAAAAATGACATCGGACCTGTCGTGGCTGATGCCGGGCTTTACATGTGGAAGCTCCCTTATGGCATATTCGTGGCGAAGATAGGGAAAGACCGGCCGCTCGTCCTTTTCCTTCAGGAAGGTGGCATTTTCCAGAGCAATCCAGAAGAGAGACTCGTACACGGTCTGATCGACGGTCTCACTGAAGGTGTTGTAGAAGAGTTTCAGCTTCTTCCAGTCGTAGTGCCTGTGGATGGCGCCGACAATGCTGTTCCAGTACAGCTCCGCCCGTCCCTGACTGTCATAGACGCGGAATCCCGGGGCAATCGTATAATCCTGCGCGCCGTTCCAGATGAGGTTTGCGGCGCGCCTCTTTTCAAATTCGGAGATTTCCATCAGTCAAAGATCTGATCGCGGGAAAGATTTCCGGGGAAGCGGACCGCGATGAGATCCGCCACCAGCTGCCGCTCATACGCGTCAAAGCACTTGTTCGTGATGCCGAGGTTCAGCGCCTGGACCACGGGAAGACCATCGTCCATCATGCCGATCGCCGCAAGAAGACCGCGAAGATCCAGTGCCTTGGTCGAGATCTCTCCTCCCTCGCACTTCTTCTGAATCTCCGAGAAGAGCTCCGCGAACTGGGATGCATAGTCCTTCTTCAGGTCCTGATATTTATCCGAAATCAGTTTTTCGAGGTTTTCCTTTGTGATGACCGGCATCTGAATGATCATGAACCGAGAGGCCAGTGCCTCGTTGATCTCCCTCGTTCCCGCATAGCCGTAGTTCATCGTGCCGATAAAGCGGGTCGCAGGGCTTAAGGAAACGCGCTCATATCCCGGTACATCGATGATCCGTCTGAAGTCCAGGGTTGCATGCAGGACTGCAAGAGATTCATTCTTTGCCATGTTAATCTCGTCGAGGACGCCGAAGCCGCCCTCTTCTGCAGCCTCGAGGATGGGTCCGCGGCGAAGTTTCACCTTTCCGTCCTCAAAGGTATCCGTGCCGATGAGCGTTGCCGCATCGGTGTTGATGTAGAAGCTGATATCCCACTCGGGGCGCTCAAAGGCCGCGGCAAGGCCCTGTGCGAGGACGTTCTTGCCGGTTGCCTTCGGGCCGACAAGCAGCAGGTTTTCGCCTGCGAGGATGGTCGAGATTGCCTCCTCCCAGACCTCTTTCCCGTAATAATTGTACATGGGCTTCGGGATGCGGACACTGTCCGTGTTGCTGCTGTAGGTCTTCCGGAAGTTTTCTATCTTCTGAAGAAGCCGGTCAGAGACGCCTTCCCGGGAGAGAAATTCCAATATGTCCATCTGTATACTCCTGTCTTTTTCTCATTCTCAATGGCAACATCTTACCAATCTGGTAGACGGGGATTTCACCCGCCTCCAACACCACCGTGCGTACCGTTCGGTACACGGCGGTTCAAACGTTAACGTGAACTTTGTCATACTCGT
>OMXP01000107.1 GCA_900315055.1 uncultured Lachnospiraceae bacterium | reverse complement strand
GCGACAACGAGGGTCACAAAAAAGGAGACCGGAAAGATTTTTTCCGATCCCCTCAAAGCCGCTATTTCAGCGGAATCTTATTTTGATGCGTAATCACTAGTGGCAACCCGTATCTAAAGAGTGCCACTCTCATCATTCCGGCAGAAAGTGTCTCTGCATCGCAGAAAGCGTTGTGCAAAGTCAACGAAGATCTTCAGGTAATGATCTTCAGCAAGCGGTCCTTTTCAGGCAAAGACAGAAGCTTCGTCCTGATACCGGGACAGGGCAAATGACGTCCCTGTCCCCGGAGTGGCAGCCGTTCTCTTTGCCTGCCACTGTTTCAGGGAGGAAGAGCGGGTGTTATTGTTTAAGAGCAGAGGTTTACAGGGCACGGATTGCCGTACTGCACGTTAGTCCGGACCATCTGCCAGGAGAGGAGAGCGTCATGAAAAATCAGATCTGGAAAAAGATGGTACCTTCGGTTCTTGGCCTGTCGCTTGCCGCGGGATTATCCCCCGTGCAGGCAGAGGCTGCCGTCGGGGATGCCGCATACATCAGGAAAGTGAACCAGGCTGTTGTGGATGAGTATTTTCTCTCCTATCCGGCAACGCCGGGGGATGATTTCGGCAGATCCCTTGCGTTTTCCGTATCCGGAAAGAAGCCCGCTGCAAGAGCCACCTGGGACGGATTTGAGGTCGCACAGGGCCGGGCCGTTCAGCCGCAGCTGACAGATTCCTACTCCTATGATGCCGCCGGCAATCTCTACGCCATCACAGAGTCCCGTCCTCAGACAGACTATCTCTCAGCCTACAGTGTTCTCTACACCGCAGCCTCCGATGCTGCAGGAAACATCGTCCTGCTCTCCCAGAGCGATTCCGATGCCGTCTCCTCCTACCTTGCAGTTCCGGGGTATGATGCGGCCGGAAACTTGGTCTCCTTTGCAAGCTACATGGTTTCCGATGTCAATGCGCCAAAGCAGAATGAGCTTGCTTCCCCTCTGACCCAGGGAACGGCAACGTATGATGCAAAGGGGAGAATCTCCTCTGCAGATGTCACCAAGAACTGGATTGACTGGTATCAGGGATCGCCCGAGGCCTTTGGAAGCCAGACGGGACACATGACCTTCCACTACGACAAGAAGAACCGGCTGAAGACGATTGACTGTGTCTACACCGACGGCGAGATCACCCATCATGCATATACCTACAACCGCTACGGCCAGGTGCTGACGTCCGGCGGATATTCCGAGATGTATCCGTACAGGACCAATGCAGAAGAAAAGTTCTCCTACAAGAAGGACGGAACGCTCGTCAAGATTACGTACAACGACGACTCGCAGGTAATCACCTACACCTACTGAAAACAACAGACCCAGTCAACAGACCTGCGTTAAAATCCAGTCGGCAGACCGGAGCATAAAATCCGGTCAGCAGATCCGAGAACAGGATTCCGTCAGGAGACCTGCGTATGCAGTCAGGACCTGCCTCCCGGGTATCATAAAGATGCCCGGAAGACAGGTCCTGATTTTTTAGCTTCATCTCATTTATGGCTCCGTCAGATGTTGAATGGGATGGCGAATCAAGTTCCCGCACTGCCCCCTCCCCGCATATATGCCATGCACTGCAGCCACCGCTCATATGCCATGCACTGCAGTCCCGAACAGATACCGCCGTACCGGTGCTAAGCCTCCGCGACGACGCCAGCCACCTGTTCATAGATCAGAACATCTCGATCGTAAAGCGGTGCAGGGATCCTGCCTGGCACTGGGAGCATCGCCGGGGGGCCCAGTGCCACGGCAGCAGCTTACAGGGGAGCCATCATTTCTCCTGGCAGTGCGGGTTCCGCCTGAAAGGAAGAATCCCCGGGAAATAGTGCCAGGCCCGGACTTTGTACCGGATCAGATTTCTGTCCGGTATGGTGCATCGAGGTGCCCTCCTACTTCGCCATCTCCGCGTTTCCGAGAGCTTTGAGGTCCTCAAGATCCAGGTATTTCTGAAACCGCAGGCTCCCGTCCTCGTCAAAGACAAAGCCGTCATCCGTGATATCGCAAAGATCCGGCAGGTACGCAAGCTTCTCGAACGAACCATTCAGAAGATATCCGTACCGCTTCCCGTCCTCGGAGAGATACTCCGTAACAATCATATCCTGGAACGGTGTGACATAGGTCAGGGCTCCGTCGCTCTCGAGGTCCGTCACGTGATTCCCGTTTGAATCCTGCACTTCCGGTGCCTCGTGCAGGCGGCTTACGATGTGATACCCGTCCACATCAAAGGACTCCTCGAGATCCTTGCTCTTTGCATCCTCCTGCGTCTCTTTGATCATCTCTCCGTCCGCAGCGCTGTACTGCCGCACCGTACCGTCATACCAGAAGACCTCAAGATAGGATTCCTCATCGGTCTTTCTGTACTGCTGATCATAGATATTGTCGGGATCCGGAAGCTTCGTCTCATTGATCACGCCCCCGTCTTTCATGCCAAGGATCGTAAACCCGTCGATGTCAAAGAGCATCGCCGTTGACCCGTCCTTGCTGATCCTTGCCTCGTCGTGGGTGATGGACGGATCATAGGAGAGGATCTCATCGTCCTTCCTTGACCGGAATGCTTCGAGCCGTGCGCTCGGGCTGTTCTTGTCCGCAGTCAGGGCATACGAATCACTCAGGAGCACAAAGTCTGCCGGGGAATCCAGTGTCACAGAGTCCTGCAATGCTGTCCTGTGATACAGCTCCCGTCTGCCGTCGTCCGTGCTCACCAGGGTGTAATCCCCTGCCTTATCGAAGGCACGGATCGAGGCGTTCTGGACGTTTGCAAGTTCCTTCGTAGTCTCAGAGTCAAAGTCAACCTGATTCAAAAGGCCGCCCTCAGCAAGATACGTCCCGCTCTCATCGGCTTTGAGGTGCATCTGGTTGTTGGAGGTATACCCTGCCACAGCCTCGAGTGCCTCGACATCGATCGTCCCGTACTCGGAGCCGGCGTTATTCACCCTGTCGTATGCGACATAGGAGAAGTACTTCCCGGTAAAGCCCGCCTCGAAGTGGTTGTAGGTGTTCTCGTTGCTGTCGTAGAGAATGATGTTCCCGTCGGGATCCTTCGTATCAAACAGGATCAGTGCCCCGTCCTCAAAGCTCACGGCAAGAAGGCTCCCGTCGTGATTTAACACGAAGACGTCATCGTCCGGATCCTCCAGCGTATCGTTTCCCGCGACCTTCTGCTTTCGCCCTTCAAAGTCAATCGTGGAGAGCACCTTTCCGCTTGAAACGTCATAGACACGCGCTTTTGTATCATCGCGGTCAACGGTCGCGACCTTTGTCCCGTCTGCGGAGACGGAGAGGCCTGTTGCCTCATCTCCCGTCCATAGAACTTTGTTCTCCGAGATCCGGGCACAGGTCACTCCCTTCTCCCCTGCAAAGATCAGGGTGTCATCATCTGCAAACACAGCATCGGCAAGAGCAGACTGCACGGTCGGCATCGAGAACAGGACATCTCCTGTGGCAAAGTCATAGACGGTTACCTGATACCCGGTGACGGCGGCAAACTTTGTCCCGTCCGGGGACATCGCCATGTGGAACGGCTCCGAGAAGAGGGTGGTGACCCCGCTGTCCCTGTACCGGTCGGCCAGGTCGTAAACGCCAAGGGCGTTTGTCAGGGCATACCGTGCCTCCGCGGTTGGCTGTGCATCGAAGATCCCGCCGGCAGGAAGGGCATCCATGGCATCCTGAAGGGCCGTCTTCACATCGCCGTCCGAGAGCGCATTTGCCGAGTACTCGGGTCATTGTCCCGGATCCCCCGGAAGGCGGCGAGCATCTCGTCCGCGCTCTGATACCGATCCTCTGCAGACGGTGCCATTGCCTTGTTGATGATGTCCGCGACTGCCTGAGAACAGTCCTCACCGGTCAGCGGGATGACCCGGTTTCCCGGCTGCAGCATCTCCGGACGCCTGCCGCTGATCAGGTGATAGAGCGTTGCCCCGAGACTGTAGATATCGGAGCGCACATCCAGACGCACCACATGTCTTTCCGTCACTGTGGCTGACCGTCCGGATTCCCCCGTCGTCCCCCCGGCGGGCATCGGAGATGTCCTGTTCGAATCACCGCCCTGCATGACCACCGTCCGGTCAAAGTCCCCACCCGGCATGGTGACCGTGTGATCCGAGTCCCCGCCCGGCATGGGAGCCGTCTTGTCCGAATCATTGTCCTGCATAAGGACTGTCGTTTCTGCCACCGGACCGGTCTTTTGTCTGACGGTCCGTGATGCCTGATCCTGTGTTGGCATCTTCTCAGTTTCAAGGATCGGCTCGTCCTTCATGCCGGTGATGGTCTTCCCGCCGTTTGCGATATAGGCCGCGGCCCGCTTTGCGGACAGATAGACCAGTCCGTAGCTCTCCGGAGATGCATATCCCTTCGAAAAGCCGACGCTCAACGCGCCGTCCTCTCCGAGGGCCAGGGCGATGTTGAAGTCGATAAGGCAGATGGTCCCGTCCGGCCGCAACATGATGTTGGCCGGCTTGATATCGCCGTGGAGGATGCCGTGCGGCGGTCTGCTGTGAAGATAGGACAATGCCTCCAGAAGCTCACACGCCCACTTGATGACATCCTTCTGGGCGGGTAGCTCCCCGCGCTTTAACATCTTGTCGAGGGACTCGCCCTGGATATAGTCCATCACCGTGTAGACGGTGCCGTTGTCCTCGACAAAGTCGTAGACCTGCGGGATGTAGGTCTGCGTCAGTCCTTTTAAGAGATCTACCTCCCGGCGAAGCTTCGCCGGGTCCGTCGTCAGCTTTCTTCTGTCTGCCTTTAAGACAATCAGCTTCTGCAGGCGAAGGTGGCGCCCCAGATAGACGATTCCTCCGCCGCCTGCGCCGATCTGCTGTTCAATCTCATAGGTTTCGGCAATGATTTTTCCGGACATGCTGTTCTCCCCCTTCTGGAATGCCGTTTCATCGACCAATCCGCCCTTGAAAGCCGGACCTCAGTCCTTCTTCCCGCTTCGGTTCTTCCTGTCGCTGTTTTTCCGAAGGCTTACCGCCTCTTCCCCGAACTCATTGTCCAGAGTCTCCTTCAGCTTTCCTGCCTTATGGCGGAACAGCAGAATCAGTACCACCAGCAGCACCACCGCGGCGATCATCCCTGCAATGCCAAGCACAAACAGTCTCTCACTGGAATTCAAACCTGCCAGAATGCTCATTTCCAATCTCCCACTTGATCCTCAACTTTTATCAGTAAATCTTTTCTGCCCGGTCAATGACACCGTACACTGTCTTTGTATCCTTTTCGTTCATCAGGACATCATTACCATTTTGATCCTTGCCAATGATATTCGGATACTCTTCAACTGTTTTCTTTCCGATTACCTTCCGGATCCCCTCATTGCAGGTGCTGAGCCAGGTGAAGGTCCCCGGACTCCCGTCATAGTCCAAATGAGAAAGAGATCTGTCGGTATCCGTTTCCTGTCTGTCTCTTTGCTCCCTGCTGAAGTCATCAGGACAGAGTGTGCAGCCGCAGAGATCGTTATCCGGTTTGCAGACGCCAAATCCCATCGGCGAGACTGCGTATTTCCCGGTTCTATGCCCTGCTGTTTCTTACCACATCGGCATTGACGCCCTGCATTCTCGACTCGCACCACTCCACCAGCGCATCGACGATTCTGGGATACGTGACCGACACGAGGAAACTGCCCTGGTCAAACGGTGCAAAGACCGCCTTTTCCTTTTCGAAGAGAACCATCTCCCAGTACCCGGACAGATGGATGTTGTTGTCGTTCAGAAGAAACAGGTTTTTGCCGATCCGGCTCTCCAGATCCTTTCGAAGAAGAACCATATCCTTTTCCCGAAGCGGGATGTTCACCCCGGATTCTTTGATTCTCTTACCTTCCATGAATCTTGTGATGCCGGACGGACTTGTAAACTCATGTGCTCCGAGAGAATTGATGAGGTGCCAGTACGCTGCAAGTTTCTCCCCCTCGGGGTACTGCTGAAGCTGTTTTTGCGTGACCGTCAGCATGATACAGGGCTGCGGTGTGATGAAATACACCTTCTGGCCTTTCCCGATGGCCTTCGTGTAGTCCCGGCGCATGCGCTCGAACAGTGCGGTCTCGTCCCTGTTGAATGCCATCAGAGGCTTTGCCTTCTCGATCTGCTCTTCGAAAAACCTGCGGTAGGTCTCTTTCTGTTCCGGATCGGTGAGTTCCATGATCTCACCGGCATCGGAGCTTACAAGAAGCAGATGATCCTTTGTCAGGATGTAATAAGGGAAAAGAACACCGATGGATGGTATGCGGACACCGTCGAGATGGTAGAGCCGGATGGCAAGATTGGATTCTTCCAGGCCATGCAGACATTCCGCGAGGTCACCGAAGATCATCCCGGTTTCGTCCTCTTCGGAAAAGGTAGACAGGTACTCGACCTCGAGGCGGTACTTCTTTGCCTCGCAAAGGATTCCGGCATAGATCCCGGCACGGATCATCAGAGTACCCGGAAGATAGATCTGAAGTTTTCCATCCCCGGACGTCCCCGCGGAATGTATGACGGATCGGATTTTTTCAGGACAGAGTTTCTCCTCCCTCGACAGATCCGGACCTTTCGCCAGCTGATTGATGAAGTTTCGGACATCCGCCCTGCTCTGATACGCCTTCCCGTCAGCCTTTTCCTTTTCGTACTCCGACAGAAGATCAAAGCGTCCCCTGGAATCCACTCCAATGCTGTCCATGATCCGGATCAGCTGATCTGACGTTGCCATCCGCTTTCCGTGGATGATCTGATAGAACGTGGAGCGGTCGATCCCTGTCATTCTGATGACGGCATTCTTCGACAGGCCCTTATTCTCCAGCTCCTTCTGCAGCTGCAAATATACACGCATGACATTCTCCCCCTGCCTGTGTGATTCTGTATCTTCTGAGAAATGTCTCAGAGATCATTATAAGAAAGAAAACTGGGGACAAGGAGAGTGGCAACTCATGTGAAACTTACGCCACTCCCTTGTTCCCTCAGCAGCCACTGCCGCTCTTCTCCCTGCTGCTGTAAAATTGAATCAGAGTTTTTTATGTTGTTCCTGGTTTAGGCTGACAAATTTTAAATTATAGTAAGCGTCAAAAATAAATTTACTTAAAGCTACAAAGCGCGTGAAGCTGGTCATTCGGCTTGGCCCATGCTAAAAATGCGGCATCCACAGCCTC
>OMXP01000109.1 GCA_900315055.1 uncultured Lachnospiraceae bacterium | reverse complement strand
GTTAACGCCCTTGGCTTCGGCTGTACTCTTCCCACTGCCGGGCGAGTTAGGGACTTTCACCCATTAGAGCGTGCGCCCGCCGGGCGCACAAAAAAGCGGTCGCCCCGCAATGTGCGAAGCGACCGCATGTCACTCATGTTTACTGCAGATCAGTCCATCTGATCCTTCTGTGTCTCCTCTTCCGAAGGGTCAGGCTCTGCTTCCTTTTCAGGCTCCTTATCCGGAGTCTTCTCTTTTTCCGGGGTCTTCTCCCTTTCCGGAGCTTTCTCCTTCTCCTTTGTGACCTCTCTGGCAGCTCCGTCAATGGCAGTTGCATCCTGCACGACCTCTTTTGCCTTCGTCGAAATCATGCTCATGATCACCAGGTTCGACACGCCGTCGTAGAGAAGGCCGATCCCGATGAAAATCATGATGAAGTCATTGAATGCCTGCGGGTGGAAGAAAATGACAAGGCCCAGGACAATCGTGATGGCTGCAAGCAGAAGTGATGCCGCAAAGCTCCCGTTCTGTCTTCGCACCGTCATGGATTCCGAAATGTTCATGATACCGCTGATCACGATGATAAGACCGAAGATCGAGGGCAGAAGCGTCTCAAGGACCTGCGGATTGATGGCAAGCCACAGCCCGATCACCGCGACGAACACGCCCATCACCAGTGTCAGATAGGTGATCACGCTCCGGTCCTTGTAGTTCACGAAATACAGGACCACGGCTACGACGCCTGCCGCGCAGAGAATCCATCCCACGATGCTGCAGATGATGTTCAGCGACTGCCTGCTCCAGATGATGAGCACGAGACCCACCACGATCGTGATTATGCTGATGATTGTCTTCGTCAGTTTCATCGACCTGATTCTGTCCGCGACCGGTTTGGAATCCCGGTCCCTGATGCCTTTTGCCATAGTGTTTACCTCCACCTTTGTTTATCTGTTCAGATACCCGTCCAGGATATCGACGATCGCATCCCTGCCGTCCTTTGTAAAGCCGGAAAACGGAATGACCGTCAGCGTCAGCTCTTTCCCGTACTGGCTCTTTTCCCGGAGCACTCTGTCAATGTTTTTGAGTGCCTGCGGAATCTGACTGCGCTTTAACTTGTCGGACTTTGTCGCGATGACGATGGGAACGAATCCGTTGTGACAGATCCAGTCATACATCAGAACATCGTTGTCCGTCGGGTCATGGCGGATATCGACGAGAAGAAAGACCGCCTTCAGGGTCGAACTCTGATGCAGGTAATTCTCGATCATATCCCCCCACTGCTCGACGATCTCTTTTCTTGCAGCCTTTGCAAAGCCGTAACCCGGCAGATCCACCAGATAGAACCGGTCATTGATGTTGTAGAAGTTGATGGTCTGCGTCTTGCCCGGTTTTTCCGAAACACGGGCATAGGATTTGCGCTGCATCAGCGTGTTGATGAGAGTCGACTTTCCGACATTGGATTTCCCCGCAAATGCAAATTCGGGAAAGGTGTGGTGCGGCAGATCCTTTGTCGTGACGCCGACCACCGTTTCGAGATTTACGCTCTTAATGACCATATCCGGTTCCTTTTCTGATTTCTGTCTTTCATCAGTATACCGCAATCCCCCTCGCTTTGCAGTTGCTTCGCAGCAAATATCTGATCCGTACAGCCCGGTACCTGACGGGTTCTGTTTCTGGTATGATGTCTCTGTAAGCAGAACCGTTTTGAGAAATGGAGATTTTCATGGCAGAGCAGAAACCGGACAGCGACTGGCTTGTGGATAAATGGAAAGAGATCACGGATCTTATGATCATTCTCTCCGGAGAGCCTTACATCGACGATCAGCTCGAAATCCAGGAGATCTGGGACCTTGTCGCAGACATGCTCAAGAGCGGAAAGCTGAAAGATGAGCCCTGGGAGCTGCGCCGTGCCCTTGCCGAGATCATCATACATCATGACCTCTTCGACAATTTCGGCTGCTATGATCCCATGAAGGATCTTCTCAAGGCTATCCCGCAGTCCGATGAGGAAAAGGAAGCTGTTGCGGATCTGATTATCGATAACGGTTACCCGTATCTCATCGAAAAACTCGCCCTGCCCATTTTCCGGGAACTCGGCCGGGAAGACAGGATCATCGCCTTTGTGGAATCGACGCTGAAATACGAAGAGAAGCCCTACCTCCAGGTTATCGAATACTACAGGGACCGTGATCCTCAATAGGCCCTGCAGGTTGCAGAAGAGGGCTTCTCCCGCGTAAAGGACAATCAGACGGATCTTATCCTCTTTCTGCTTCAGGATGCCATTGCAAGAGGCGATGAGGAGAAGAAACAAAAACTGCTGAAAAGCGCACATCTTCGCCGCAGGATTGACGAGAAAAAAGTGTATGAGACTCTGGGTCTCCCGTTTCCGGAAAGAAAGGACTTTCGATGAAACTTCTTTTCAAACAGCGCATGTTTTCCTGGTTTGACAGCTACGATATCTACTATGAGGACGGCAGTACGGCCTATACCGTGAAAGGACAGCTCTCCCTCGGCCACTGCCTGAAGATCCGGGATGCTGCAGGACACGAGCTTGGCATGGTCAAAGAACGGGTCATCGCGCTCCTTCCGCGGTTTGACCTGTACCTTGGCGAAGAAAAAATCGGAGAGGTCAAGAAGGAGCTCACCCTGCTTCACCCGAAATACGATATCGACTGCCGGGGCTGGCATGTCGAGGGTTCCGTCCTTGAGTGGGACTACCGGATTCTGAACCAGGACGGCAGCGTTGCCGCGGTGATCTCAAAGGAGCTCTTCCACCTTACCGACACTTACGTCATCGACGTGAAAGATCCGCAGGATGCGATCTATGCCCTGATGCTGGTTCTTGCCATTGATGCGGAGAAATGCTCCCACTCATCCTGACCTGTGTGAAGATCTATGCACGTAAAAAAGGCAGTGGACGCTTTGTACCACTGCCTTTTTTGATTGCGATAGATTCTGCTCTATTCTGCTTTCTTGAGTACACCCTCGGTCCTCGTGCCGTCCTTATGAACGAGGAGCGGCTTTCCGGTGCCCTCCACGGCGGCTGCCGTGACAACGCACTCTCTCACGCTCGGATCCGACGGTATTTCGTACATGACGTCCATCATCGCCTTCTCCATGATGGAGCGAAGTCCGCGGGCTCCGGTCTTTCTCTCGACCGCAAGCTGTGCGATCTTCTGGATCGCATCGTCCTCGAAGGTAAGCTTCACATGGTCATAGGCAAAGAGCTTCTGATACTGCTTGGTCAGCGCATTCTTCGGCTCCTTCAGGATCCGGATCAGTGCCTTCTCATCAAGTCCGTCGAGCGTAAGCACCACCGGCACACGACCGATGAACTCGGGGATCATTCCGAAACGGACCAGATCCTGTGGCAGGACGTCCTTTAAGGTCGCGGAGATATCCTTGTTCTCCTTCTCCTGGACGGAAGCATTGAAGCCCATGGAACGGTAGTCCGTGCGCTCCCGGATGATCTTCTCGAGACCGTCGAAAGCGCCGCCGCAGATGAACAGGATATTGGTCGTGTCGATCTGGATCAGCTCCTGCTGCGGGTGCTTTCTGCCGCCCTGCGGCGGTACGGAAGCCATCGTGCCCTCGATAATCTTGAGCAGTGCCTGCTGGACACCCTCGCCCGAGACATCACGGGTAATGGAGACGTTCTCTCCCTTCTTTGCGATCTTGTCGATCTCATCGATGTAGACAATGCCGATCTGGGCGCGCTCGATGTTGTAATCGGCAGCCTGAATCAGCTTCAGGAGAATGTTCTCGACATCCTCACCGACATATCCGGCTTCCGTCAGTGTCGTCGCATCGGCGATCGCAAACGGAACGTTCAGCAGCTTTGCCAGCGTCTGTGCAAGATAGGTCTTGCCGGAGCCGGTGGGTCCGAGCATCAGGATGTTGCTCTTCTGCAGCTCCACATCATCGCCCGACTCGTCCTTCTGACCGGTAATTCTCTTATAGTGGTTGTAAACGGCGACGGAGAGAGCCTTCTTGGCCTCGTCCTGGCCGATGACATACTGGTCGAGGAAGCGCTTGATCTCAGCCGGCTTCTGCAGATTGATCCCGTTCGGGTTTACGGCAGATGCCTTGCGGTTCTGGGTTCTTCTGCTCTGTCCGGGCTGATAGTTTCCGTTTCCGTCGATCTCGTCCTCGTCCGCATCGTCAATGATATCGCTGCAGATCTGTACGCACTCATCGCAGATATAGACATTGTTGGGGCCGGCGATCAGCCTTCTGACCTGCCCTTCCGGCCTGCCGCAGAATGAGCAGCGGCGCGGGGGCATCATTTTTCCATCATTTGCCATTGGTTGGATTGTACCCTTCTCACATTTTTCAGATTATCAGAAATGTTTGCAGGCTTTCAAAGTCTGTCAGTGACCTATTCTAATACCAAAGGCGTGTTGTGTGCAACCTTTTCGGCCAAAAAGAGCCATCCCGGGGCATATACCCGGAACGGCTCTTCCACGTCATAATAGAGTATCAGACCGGTCTTTTCGGAATCAGCCCTTTGCAGCCTCTTCCATCTCCTTGCGGGAGGTGTAGATGTGGTCGATGAGGCCGTAGTCCATTGCCTCCTGAGGCGTCATCCAGTTATCACGGTCCGTATCACGGACCAGATCCTCATAGGTCTTGCCGGTGTTCTCGGCGAGGATGGTGTTCATCTTCTCCTTGATCTTCTTGATGTGCTCTGCCTGGATCGCGATATCCGTCTCCTGACCCTGGGTTCCGCCGGAGGGCTGATGAATCAGGATCTCGGAGTTGGGCAGTGCATAGCGCTTGCCCTTCGTGCCGCCGGCCAGCAGGAAAGCGCCCATGGACGCTGCCATGCCGACGCAGATCGTCGAGACATCGCACTTGATGAACTTCATCGTGTCATAGATGGCCATGCCGGACGAAATGGATCCTCCGGGGCTGTTGATGTAGAGCTGAATATCCTTGTCGGGATCCTCGCCCTCGAGATACAGGAGCTGTGCCACAATGAGCTGTGCTGAAGCATCGTTGACCTCATCGCCGAGGATAATGATCCGCTCCTTCAGAAGGCGGGAGAAAATGTCATAGGAGCGCTCGCCGTTGCCGGTCTGCTCGATGACATAAGGAATCGTATTTGCCATAATCGTATCCTTCCTTTGCGTTCGTAAATGAATGTATCTGTTCTATTACATTTATAATAGATGAGTTTATCTTAGGCCATAGCCCCACCGATTGCAAGGGCGATGCAGGGGATTTCATATTTTTTTAAGAAAGGTTCCTGTTCCTTTGAAATCCGCTCAGAAGACAAAAAAGCGGGAGGCGGCCCTGCAACAGAGCTGCTCCCGCCAGATCGCCAAATCCCTTATTCGGAATTATTCTGCGTCCTTCTTCTCTTCTTCCTTGGGCTCTTCCTTCTTCTCGACCTCGACGGCATTGTCGCGGACAAGATCAGCGGCCTTGCGAACCTGAATGTCACTCTTCAGGCTCTTCATCTGATCCGCATCGTCCTCGAAGATCTTCTTCACACGGTCGATCTCCATGTTGTACTGCTTTGCGAGATCCTCTATCTCCTTCTGGACGTCCTCTTCGGTGGCCTCGATGTTCTCAGCCTTTGCGATCTCCTCCAGGCACAGTCTCGTGCGGATTCTCTTCTCCGCCTGCGGCTTGACCTCATCGAGGAACTGCTGACGGGTCATGCCGAGGTAGTTGAGATAATCATCAAAGCGGATGCCCTGCATCATCATCGACTGAGAATACTCATTCAGAATGTTCTCCTGCGTTGTGGAGAGCATCGGAGCCGGGATATCGATGGTCGCATTGTCGATGACCTTGTCGATTGCCTGATTCTCCTTCTGGTTCTTGTTGTTCTCAGCCTTGCGCTCGTGAGCCTTCTTTGCGATGTCCTGCTTGTACTCCTCAAGAGTGGAGAACTCGGAGACCTCATCTGCGAATGCATCATTGAGCTCCGGCAGAATCTTCTCCTTGATCTTCTTGATCGTGCAGTGGAACACAGCCGGCTTTCCGGCAAGATCCTTCTGCGCATAATCCTCCGGGAAGGTCACATTGACATCCTTCTCCTCGCCGATGTTCATGCCGACGAGCTGATCCTCGAAGTTGTCGATGAAGGAATGAGAGCCGATCTTCAGCTCATAATCGGAAGCGGTGCCGCCCTCGAAGGCCTTGCCGTCTACCGTGCCTGCAAAGTCCAGGGTGACCTCATCGCCGTCCTTCACCGGGCGGTCGGTGATCTCGTTGGTCTTTGCGTTTGCTTCCTGCTGACGCTTCAGCTCATTGTTGATGTCATCGTCAGTTGCCTCGTCGGAGGGCAGCTTGTCGACCTCAACACCCTTGTACTGGCCAAGGGTCACCGGAGGGCGAAGAGCCACTTCAGCGACATAGACAAGGGGCTTGCCCTCTTCGATCTGGGTCACTTCGATGGACGGATTGGAAACGATGTCCTCACCGGACTCCTTCGCTGCAGCAGTGTAAGTGTTGTTGATGCACTCGTTTGCAGCGTCCTCATAGAAGACGCCTGCACCGTAAACACGCTCAACAGCCTTCCGCGGTGCCTTGCCCTTGCGGAAGCCATTGATCGAAATCCTGCCCTTTTCCTTGTTATAGACCTTGTTCAGGGCCTTGCTGAAATCCTCGGCGCTCACTTCGATCGTGAGTTTGGCCATGCTATTCTCGAGCTTCTCAACACTGACGCTCATGATATCCTCCTGCGTTCGTTTATCTTGTATTTTGGGTGCTCCCGGATGCAGGCCGCCATTGCCTGATGAAACCATAAGAACACAGTTCGTTAGTATAACACAAGGGAGCCGGGAAATAAAAGGCTTTCCCGGCCCCCGCAGGGCAAAAATCTCAAATTTTGTTACAGTTCACGGCTTAACCACTTTGGATCTGCAGGCCATGTCCTTTCCAGACTCCGCCAAAATCAAGGCATTTTAGCCACGACTCCTATGGCGA
>OMXP01000112.1 GCA_900315055.1 uncultured Lachnospiraceae bacterium | reverse complement strand
GGATAGCCAGATACTGCCCGATATTCACGCTAACTTAACGAGTCGAGCCGCTCCATCCCGGTGGCATTGGCACTTGCTTGGTCTAACTTAATGGCATTGCATACAATCCTCCTTTGCAGGGTCTTAAGATCGAAGATCTTCAACCGTCTTCCATCCCCCGGATGGTAGGACAGACCCGAGCCTGTGTGCAAGCTGTCGTTTTCGACAGGGCCGGAAATGTACTCTCATGATGGCAATTTGTAAAATATAATTGACATCATGGTAAAACGATGCTAGGCTGTGAATGTCAAATAAAGTTGACATCGAAGAGAAAGGAAGGAAAGAAATGGTGAGTCATCAGCTGTATGTTACCGGGTTGTTTTTCGGGTTGTTTGTCTTCGTGTCCACCATCCTGATCATGCATCGCACGAAGTGGGGACTGAAGGACTATGAGTCCGATGAGCGCCAGCAGGCAGTCCAGGGAGAGGCTGCCGAGCACGCAATGCTCGCCGGCGTTCTCTTCAGCTTCATCGCAGCAACCTTCTTGGAAGCGGATCTGCTTCCCGTCTCCGGCGGCTTTGTCCTGATGTGCGTCTGTGGCCTGATGTTCACGGTCGAAGCCGTGTACACGATTCTGAACGGAGCCTATTTCGGCATCACCGGAAAGTGGAAGAAGGAAACCGTATGGCTCGTGACCTTTGGCCTCATCGAGGTCATCCCGGGAATCATCATGATTGCAATGGAAGGTCTTCCCCAGGGGAAACTCACGATCTACAACACCAATATCCCCATGGGACTCATGGCCCTTGTCGTTGCCGCCTCTGTCTTTTATCAGAGAGCAAGAGATCGCCGTGAGGAGGACGAATGAAGAACCTGAAGCTCAAATCCGCAAGAGCCGCCAAAGACCTCTCCCAGCAGCAGCTTGCCGATCTCGTCGGGGTTTCCCGGCAGACCATCAACGCCATTGAAAAAGGGGACTACAATCCGACCATCCGACTGTGCATTGCCATCTGCAAAGTCCTGGACAGGACGCTGGATGATCTCTTCTGGGACAACGAAGAGGCGTAGATTCGGAGCGGATCAGACCGTGAGCTCGATGAGGTTCCCCTCGATCCCGACAAGGCAGGACTCATAGTACCCATCCCCTGTCGTCCGGGGTCCGGAAATCACAGGATACCCGGCTTCCTTCAGTCTTTTTGTGAGTTCGTCCACCTTCTCCCTGCTGCCGACGGAAAAGGCCAGATGCGCATAGCCGGTGCGGGCGGGATCCTTCGGGGAATCCACCTGCTCCGGCTTTTTCATGATCTCCAGCCTTGCACCGTCCTCGAAAGAAATGAAGTACGACCGAAAGCCCGTGCGCACGTTGTGGTAGCCGTCGTTGGAGGTGCCTCCAAGGTACGTGACGAAAAAGTTCCTTGCCTTCTCGAGGTCATTGACATACATCGCTACATGTTCGATTCTCATCTCGAAACTTCCTCCCTCGTTCCATTCGCTTCCTTCCTTCGTCCCATGAGCCTGTAGGAATATTCCAAGAGCCCCAGATTCAACAGGGCAAAGAGCAGCAGGTAATATGGCATGATTTTAATGCCGATCCTTAGCTGGATATTCCCGAACAGCATCGGCATGAACGTACTTCCGACATATGCAGATGCCATCTGAAGGCCGATGACCGAGGCGCTGTTCTCCTTCCCGAAGTTTTCCGGTGCCATGTGCTGTATGGCAGGATACACCGGTCCCATGCCCGTACCGGTGACAACGAACCCGACTGCCGCCAGATGATAGTCTGCGACGGGAAGAAGGATCATCACGATCCCAATCAGCTCCACCGCGATCCCGATCCGGATCCTTGCCTTGTCTCCGATCCTGCCGGATACAAAGCCGGAAATCAGTCTCCCCAGCATCAGCCCTCCGAAGATCAGAGACCCGAAGGACGCAATCCGTTCCGCGGAAAGCCCCTGCCTGGTCCCCGCAAAGTAGCTGGAGGTCCAGAGGAAACAGGTCGCCTCCCCGGAGCAGTAGGAAAAGAAGGCAATGAGCGTCGGCACAACCCCCGGGATCTTCAGAGCTCCCCGGATCCCCGTGCCCTTTGCGGCGGTCTCTTTGTCTTCCTCGTCGTTCTTTTTCCAGAGCGGAATGGAGAAAATGCAGACGATCAGGATCCCCGTCTGGAGGAAGGCTGTCCACCGATACCCCTCGTTCCACCTTGCAACCTTCAGTGCCTGTCCCATGATCATGGGGCTTACCACCGCTCCCACACCGTAGAAGCAGTGCAGGAAGTTCATGACAGAACCCGAGAAATGGCCTGCCACGTAGTTGTTGATCGAGGCATCGATGGCACCGGCCCCAAGACCGTAGGGAACGGCAAAGACAAAGAACATCCAGTATGCGGAAGAAACCGAAAACCCGAGAAGCCCGAGGACCGTGAGCAGAATGGAGCCGATCACAATGGCAATCGTCGAAAACTTCCGGATCAGCTTCGGACTGATCAGAGCCGAGAGGATGGTCATGAACGAGATCGTCATGGAAATATAGCCCGCATAGGATGAGGGGACCTGCAGGTCCACCTGCATCGAGGGCCAGCCCGACCCCAGAAGCGAATCCGGAAGCCCGAGGCTTATAAAAATCAGATAGATGACGGCAATCAGAAGTCCCATCCTGCACCTCCCATCGGAATGGAATACATACACGCTGAATGGTATTATATCGTTCAGGCATCATCTGTTCATGGAAGGATATCGCCGTTTCAGTGCATTCAATGGTACTATTTCGTCATTTAAGGAGGATTCTCATGGCCTTAACAGCTTCCACCGACCGGGTGGACGAAACCGGAAAAGAACTCCTGACCTACGGAACACCGGATTTTCCCGTTGCCTTCTTTGACGACGACCTGACAAAGATCAGGGTTCCGTGGCACTGGCATGAGGAGATGGAGATCGTCGTCCTTCTTTCCGGCACCGTGACGGTCCGGATTGCAAACCATGTGTTTACGCTTCAGGGAGGCGAGGGGTATTTTGCAAACAGCGGCGTTCTCCACGCGGCAGATCTGCTCTCCGATACCGGACACCAGCACTGTCTTATCTTCAGCCCTGCCCTGGTATCCCCGGCAAGAGATCTCATCTTTAACACCTACGTGAAACCGATCTGGAAGAACCCTGCCCTTCCCTGCATCCACCTGAAGCCGGACATTCCCTGGCAGAAGGACATCCTTGCTGCCGGAGAGCAGGCCTTTGAGGCAGGGGCATGGGAGCAGACAGACTTCCCGATGATCGTCCGAGATCAGGTGACCCGGATCTTTTCGTTACTCGTAAAAAATCAGGAGAGCCTCTCACAGGGACTCTCCTTTACGGACAGGGACCGGGAGAATGAGCTGAGAATCAAGAAAACCCTGACGTTCATCGAGACGCACTATGCGGAAAAGATCACGATCGAGGACATCGCAGGGAGCGCGGATATCAGCGTCAGCACCTGCCTTCGTCTCTGCCGGCAGGTCCTTGGCACCACGCCGGTAAACTACCTTGCCTCGTACCGCCTGCAGCAGGCGGAAAGTCTGCTCAAAACCTCAGAGGCCTCCGTGGGGACCATCGCAGAGGCCTGCGGCTTTCCGGATGCCGGATACTTCATCAAATGCTTTCGACGTGCATACGGCACCACTCCGGCAAGATACAGAGATCAGAAGGAATCGAAATGAGCCCAGCCCGTTCTCTGTAAGCCCGGCGGCGTCAATCGCTTTCCTCTTCCACCGAACTTCTGGCACCCTATTCCGTCCTTGATCCGGAGATTTATGACGGAAAGACCACCTCTCAGATCATGGAGGAAGCCATCGATGAGGCACTGGATTATGACTTTGGCGCCGTCCTCGATCTTGCCGTGGAGCTTCGTCATTCCTACAATATGCGCCTCAACCCGCAGGTCATCATGGTGAGAGCCGCCATGCACCCGAAGAGAGCAGCGTTCAGCGAACAGAACCCCGGCGTTTTTGCAAAGGCAAATGCCGCCGTCATGGCAAGAGCCGATGAACCCGCTTCCCAGCTTGCCTATTATCTCTTCCGGAACGGTACAAAGAACAGCCTGCCGAATCCGCTCAAGAAAACCTGGAGAACCAAACTGGAGTCTCTGACACCGTATCAGGTCTCGAAATACAGGAATACCGGCCTTGGCATTATCGATGTCACCCGGATCTCTCACGCGTCCTCTCCTGTTCTGGACGAGCTGATGCGCACCGGTACGGTCGGTGTCGAAGAGAATGAACAGACCTGGGAGAAGATGCGTTCTTCCGGCAAGAGCTGGTCTGAGATTCTGTCCACCATCTCGCTCGGCCATATGGCGCTTCTGCGCAATCTCAGAAACATCTTTGCTGAGATCGATGACGGGGAAACCTGCGACAGGCTAATGACACAGCTCAAGGACGGCGTTCTGAGCGGAAAGCAGTTCCCGTTCCGCTACTATTCTGCCTGGAATGCGGTCAAAGCCGAAGATCCGGGCAGGATTCACTTCCAGCAGAAAATTCTCGACACGTTGGAAGAGTGCGTCGATATCTCCATCGCCAACATGCCTCATCTTTCCGGGAAGACGGTCTGTCTGTCCGACAACTCCGGATCCGCATGGTACACCATCCCGTCCGAGTACGGCACGGTCACGATTGCGGAGATTGACAACCTCTCCTCTGTAATCGCCGCCATGGGAAGCGATGAGGGATATGTCGGACTGTTCGGTGACAGACTGATCATGATCCCGGTTTCCAATAGAAACGGTGCTCTCTCGCAGGCTATGGAGATGTCGAGGCGCGGACAGGACGAAGCCGGATTCGCGACCGAGAGCGGTATCTGGGTCTTCTTCGCCCAGGCGATCCGCAGGAAGGAGCACTGGGACAACATCTTCATCTACTCGGACCAGCAGGCCGGACACGGCAGACTGTGCTGCGACTTCGAGGATCAGGAAGACTATCTGAAAGAATACGGGGAGCAGAGCTTCTATGTCGATGTTGCAAAGCTTGCCGAGACCTACCGCAGAACGGTCAACCCGAAGGTCAATATCTTCTCCGTACAGACGGCTGGCTATAACAACGTGCTGATTCCGGAATACACGTACCGTGGAAACTGCCTGTACGGCTGGACCGGGAAGGAGCTCGTATTTGCAGACCGGATGATCCGTTTCTGGGACGAGCAGGATTCCAGGCATCAGAAGAAGGGATGACTGCATCACAGGAAGCTTTTCGGACACCATGGCACAGCGCCGTGGTGTCTTTTTTATTGACCAATCTGCCTTTGCAGCCGCCCTTCAAAGCATAAAAAAACGCCAGCACAAAGCCGACGTTTCTTCAGCTGTTCCGTTAATGTCACGGTGCCTGGTTCCGGGATACCGCGATAAAATGACACTCCTTTTCTCTACTTGAAGATGAATGTATAGTCCGCTGTCTCATCATCCGTGGTGAGGAACTCCTGCAAGACACTTCGGGTGTTCTGCTCTGCCTCACTCATGAGATCCGAATCCGCAAGGACCTCCGCTTCCTTCTCCTTCTTCAGCTCTGCCATCAGCGTCGCGTAATCGTCCAGCTCCTGCGGGTTAAAGAGAGAGTTCTTCTCGTCCACGATCTCAAAGCTGTTGTCATCGATCTCATCGGCAAGAACTTCGATATCCGGAATCACCACCGTGATTTCCATGCTTTCGTTGTCGATGTCATACTGTACCTTGGAAAGATCGATCCCCAGGCTGATGCACCCCTTATAGGTGAAGACCACCTTGCTTGTCGTGAACGGGAGCTTGAGTTTCTTGAAAGACTTCGCCGACTCCTTCGAGCAGGCATCCTGGTAATGATATTTCGTGGTGATGAGGTCACTTGCCTTGTTCACGATCGCCTGCAGGGTCGAGACGGTGACGAGGTTCTTCTGATCTTCCTTCTGATATTCGATCGTCGTCCCGGCATCGCTGACTGTCACCTTTTCCGGCTTTCTGTCAAAGTCCAAGGTCCAGGGTTTCACGATGCAGAACACCACGCCGATGATGAACCCCAGCACCAGACAGAAGATGGTATGACGCACCGGGTGACGTCTCTTTTTCTTAGGCTTTTTCTCCTCTTTGTCCTCCTCGATCAGCTCTCCGTCCTCTTCTGCTTTCTTTTTCACAACCGTTCTCCCTTCTTCCGCAATGATCCGGTGTCCTAAAACCGGACGATGCCGCGATGCACGCACCTTACTCCTTCGTCTCAGATTTGATCTCCCGGATGATCTGCCGGACCCGTCTCTCGGATAATCCGGTGGCCTTTGCCAGTTCCCTCGGACTTTTGTCCTGATAGTTCTTTGCAATGAACGTCCGGGTGTATTCCCGGGAGTAGAGTCTTTGCGGGAAGGTGATGTTCAGACCTGCATACACCTTCCAGATTTTCCGCGCATTGCCAACACCTACAAGCTCGGCCAGATCCTTATAGATTTCACTGAACTGTTCCGGATCATCGCTCATACCAAATTCACTGCTCCCTGGTAAAGATTCTACAGGGTCGTTTCTGAAGCTATTAGGAACGGCTCCAAAATAAGTGGTACAAATTCAATACGCTGTCAGAACTGATTTTCGAAAGTTTTTCCATGCTCTTTCGGATTCGTGCGGGCGTATTGTGTAGTTCCATTTCCTGAGTGCCGCTTCCGTTACTCCTTCT
>OMXP01000113.1 GCA_900315055.1 uncultured Lachnospiraceae bacterium | reverse complement strand
AGACGGTAGCCTGAGAAAGTCAAGCGGAATGCCAAACAGGTCAGTAACCTATGTGTAGTGTTTACTCTTGGCTATTCGCCAAGTGGGAAGTTTGAGTTATTATACAACGGTGCGTGAAAGGAGATACAGAACCAGAAGATGCGCCGGATAGAAGGCGTAGAAAAACCAGCGGTTGAACGCCCTGGCACCCTTTGTCCTCACCTGCATCTTTTTCCCGCTGTAGAGAAAACAGATGACAAGCCCCGCAAGAAGAACAGGAAGGGCTGCAAGAATTCCCTGCACAAGCCCGAAGGTCACAGCCCTTCCTCCCGTATAGTCATAGATGTACAGCGCCCAGGTGTAGTAGGCGTGGGCGCAGTCCGCGCCGTAGAGAGCGGCGCTTACGGCAAAGGCCGCGAGGGTCTTTTTTCTGCTTCCGAAGGCGCGGTCAAAGAGGATCACCATGACCGGCGCGAAAATCCCCCAGTCGCTCCAGAACGTTAAAACGCAAAGGCCTGCCGCATAGAGCATGCGGCTCTCCGGGCGAAGACTGTCATTGTGGAGCACCACAAGGATCAGGAAGCACAGAAACAATGTCCAGATCATGTTCATCTGATTCCCCCCGAGGGCGAGATAATAGGGGACAATCGAGATCATCGAGAAGGCAAACAGCCGGACCCCGTAGTTCTTCCTGCTGTGCGTATAGAAAAAGCCCTCGACGAGAAAATAGCACATGACGGGGGCAGTGAAATACCCGATATCCTCAAAGACAATGGCAAGACTCCCGTAGGGGTCGGACAGCAGCGTGTGCGCGAGATGGTTTAAGAACATCGTCACCATCGCCGCATATTTGATCACATCCCGGTTCAGACACCGGAGACCGTTTTCCGTTCGTGTTTGCATGGCGCTCCTTCTTGCATCTTCTTTTCATCCATCGTATTCTAAAGCAAGAAATGTTTAGGAGGCAATCGCTATGACTTTTACCTATCCTGCTGTTTTTCATCAGAATGAGGATGGTTCCTATGAGGGATATTTCCCGGATCTGGAGGACTGCACGTTCTCCGGTGAAACGCTTGATGATGCCATCAACGACGCCATTGACGCCGAGAAGAACTGGATCACGGTCGAGCTTGAGGACGAGATCGGCATGCCCTACATCTCCGAGGAAGACGAGATCGAGCTGGATGAGGGTGAATTCGTACGTCAGATCCAGGTGATCATGCACCTGCAGGACGGCTGGGACGAATGATCGGAACTCCATAGAGAAAGCAAGGGCCCGGGACGCTGCTCCCGGGTCCTTTGTTGTATGTTGTTGTATGTAATTGTATGTTGTGTCTTTTCTCTCTTACTGCTTCCTTGCGACATCCTCTGCCATGAGAATCTTCACGGCGCCGATCGCAACCCGGACCGCCGTATCCGTGTCGTGGACGACGGGATTGGAGAGTCCCAAAGCCTCCCGCTCCTGATTTGCCATCACGAGAAAGCAGGAGCCGCAGCGCACATGGCGGGCTGCCGCGACGATAAAGAGCGCCGCGGACTCCATCTCGGATGCAAGGCAGCCGAGCTTCTTCCAGGCCTCCCACTTTTCCTTCAGTTCATACCCGACCGGCATCCTGTCCGGGCTGTGCTGTCCGTAGAAGGAGTCCTTGCACTCCACGACACCGGTGTGATAGGGAACTTTCATGTCTTTTGCGCTCCGTACCAGGGCATTGACGACGTCAAGGTCTGCGACCGCCGGGTACTCGATCGGAGCGTACTCCCTGCTCGTTCCCTCCATGCGGACAGCACCCGTCGCAATGACGGTGTCCCCGGAGAGGACATCGGTCTGCATGCCCCCGCAGGTGCCGATGCGGACAAACGTGTCGACGCCGCAGTTTACCAGTTCCTCCATCGCGATAGACGCCGAGGGGCCGCCGATGCCGGTGGACGTGACGGAGACCTTTTCCCCGTTCAGTGTTCCCGTATAGGTGACAAACTCCCTGGAGTCCGCGATGCGGACCGGGCCTTCGAAGTACTTTGCGATCTTCTCGCACCGCTTCGGGTC
The DNA here is from genome assembly GCA_900315055.1 of uncultured Lachnospiraceae bacterium. GTDB lineage: Bacteria > Bacillota > Clostridia > Lachnospirales > Lachnospiraceae > CAG-791. The sequence goes on along the minus strand of OMXP01000113.1, from coordinate 4,542 downwards.
CCCTGGAAGGATGCAGTAGCGTCCCACCTCGCCCGGTTTTACCTGGATATGATACTGCCGTTCCGGATCTTCTGAATAATGCATGCTTCCTCCTTTCACGTTCCGAGCGGGATCTCCACGACCTTTGCCATGCGCATCAGAAGGTCCTCGATCTGATCGGAGATCTCCCGCACGAGCCTCTCGCGGATCTCCCCGCTCTTTTCACTTTTCATCGTGTCGGTCAGGCTTTCCTTCACGCTCTTTCCCATCGCCTTGAGCCTCTGCCGGAAAAAGCTCTTTGCAATGAGCTTTCGAACCGGTACCGGGATGTCGGCGTCCTGAATCTTCTCCTCGACGCGGTTTCTCCCGAGAAGCAGAATCAGGAGGGATACCATCGCCCCGGCGGCAAGTCCCGGAAGGCCGGAGGAGATCAGCGCGATCCCGCTCCCGCCGCAGAGCATGCCGACCATGATGGAGATCACCGCATCGACCAGGAACGTGATCTCATGCAGTGCCATCACGCCGCCGGCATCGATGTGAATGTCGATGTCATCCGCCGACAGATAGGTATTCAGGGACAGAGCCTTGTAGGGCACCCTGTGGCGCACGCAGATGGGCACCGTGTACTCCTCGAGCTGATTCGCCACAATCTTAAGCCAGGCCTGCGTCGGGCCACGGAGAATCTTTCGCGCATCTTCGGATTTGAGCCACCTGGTGATCTCGTCCTGCAGCACCCTGTCAATCTCGGACAGGCGGCGGATCTGACCGTCCCGCCACTTCAGGAATACCGGATAAACCACCTGCTCCATCATGGGATCGACGATCACATCGGCAGTTGTCCGGTAGAGCTCTGCAAGGTGCTGCTCCACGATCTTCTCCACGTGATCGGAGTCGATGAACTCACGGATCTCCATGCGGAAGCGCCGCATCTCCTCATCAATCTGCCCCGACAGGGCAAGTCCCTTTGCGACGGAGAACTCAGGCTCTGCTCCCGTGATCACCACGGCCTCCGGAAACGCCTTCTCGCACCAGTTCCTGATGGCGGGAAGCTTTGACACCCCGCCTGTCAGAAACAGCAGCTCTGGAAGCGCGGACGGATCGTTCTGTGATGCAATCGCAGAGCGCACACCGGTAAGAGCACCGGAAAAGACCTCGTGAAACGTGCGTCCTGACAGGGACGCCGAGGGCGAATCGGTGAGCCTGTCTGCCATCTCTGGGTCAAGGAAGAGCTTCAGCCGCACCGTCTTCTCTCCCGCGGCGATGCGAACGCTCTCCTCGATGGGGTGCTCTCTGAAATACGCTTCGTCGGAAAAATACTTCTCCTTGAGGCGCCTTGCCCTGAATTCACAGAGACTCTTCCAGGGAGGACTATCGGCAAAGTTCTTCCGGATCAGCTTCCCGTCCCTGGATGCCTTCAGGCACTCCTCGAGCAGGATCTCGTCCATAATTCCGCCGCCAAGGCGCACCTCCCCTGCGGTCTCAATGCCGCCGGCAGGGACCGGCAGGGTTCTCATGTCCACTTCCTTCCCGCCCCGAATGTAGGCAAAGTCCGTCGTCGAGGAGCCGATGTCCACAACGAGCACGGGCTTTGAGAGGATGTCGTATCCCACCTGCAGGTGTCTGGACTGGCAGGCGGCAACGAGGGCTGCCCTCGACTCCGAGATCACCTTGAGCGGCGGATACCCGACCTCCTCGAAGATCTCCCGGTAGGTCTCTTTTGTGTTCGCATCCCACCCGGCAGGGGTGCCGACGTAAAAGACGGCGTCCTCTCCTCTGATGAGACTGCCATCCCGGTACAGGTCTCCGAGAACCCCCGCAGCAAAGCTTTTCACGTCCTTTGCCGCGGCTGTGCGGTCCGTAAGGTACGAGGACTTGAAGCGGATTCTCCGGACACGCACGTCCGGTACATAGCAGGCGCTCTCTCCAACAAGAAGCTCTCCGTTATTCTTCAGGGCATAGGCGCTCACAAAGCTCTTCGCCCCCTCAACGGTGAGAATTTCCGGGGTCTGTCCGTCCTTTGAGGTATCGATTCTTGCGATCGCGCTCTCCGCATCGCCAAGATCAAATCCGAAATATCGATCCATGTCAGGCCTTCACCGCCATTCCTTTCTGCAAAAGCTCCCCGTCCCGGATCAGCGCCGGACGCATCGTCTTTGTCATTGTTCCGGGCATCAGCTCAAAGTACTGCCCGTTGGTCCCGTCAAAGGATACCGCCTCGATCCCCTGACGGTGGAGAAGATATGGCACCTGCCCCGCCGCCTCGAGGGCATACTCCGCATCGTTTCCGTAGAGTGCCTCGAGAAGTTTCCCGTACAGATCCGGGTCTGCGGGAAGGGCGGCATCTTTTGCCGTGCTCTGCTGCTCCTTTCCCGGACAAAACGCACTTCTTTCCCTGTCAATAACAAGAACCAGGGCGTAAAGGGCGGAGACGACCCGGTCCGGATCCACTCTGCTTTCGACCTTCCATTCGGGATCTTTCCTCTTCCGGGTGAGGGAGCCTGCCGTAAACAGGATCGCGACGGCTGCCGCAAGAAAAAGCACCGGTACAAGACCGGACTTTTCAAGAACCAGAATCAGAGCCACTACCGCGAAAAGGATCAGGGAGATGGCGGTCAGAATCTTCCCTGTCCGGCTCCTTTCGCTCTTACTGCCCGTCTTTCTCTCATAGACCTCGGCCTGCCCAAAACAGGTAAGGAAGGGCACGGCAGCACGCGCCGTCGCAAAAAGGCCTGCAGTCCAGGCTGTCCTCTCCTTCGGATCCTCCTCGCCTGCAATAAGGCCAAGGCGCATGAGCTCGTCCTGCAAAAGAGCCTGTGCCTTCTCCGGGTCGGGATCCTGTCTAAGGCGCATGAGGAGCCCTTCCCTGTCCTTCTCGAAAGCCTTTTTCAGTGCACTGTTCCCCTCCTGCATGAGATGCCCCTCCTGTTTTCTCTTCTGATTCCATTGTACGGGATTTGACAGCCTTCTCAAGCACAAAAAAGGGCAGGGTGTAATTTCCCTGCCCGAAAAAGGCAATCCGTCAGACCGCTGTGATGCTGTCCGTTTTCGTTACTGCTTCCTTACACGCCTCCTGTGATTCTGCCGGATCTTCTCGCTCCAGGAGCCGTCCTCGAACACCGCGCCCGTCGGCGGTGCCTCCCGGTACGTCGTAAGCGCCTCGTTCAGGGTGTCATAGCTTACGCGCACCCCGTCCTCATCGCAGTCAAAGTCCACCGCGCCGCCCGCATCAATGCCGTAGCTCTTTGCGGTCTCCACGGCGTCCATGTTGGCACCCAGGAACAGGAAGTCCCAGCCCTTCTCGTGCTTCTTCTCCTCGATCATGAGGCGCACCTCGTCCGCCGTATAGCGGTGGCTTGCGTTCTCAAGGCCGTCCGTCATGATGATGAAGACACAGCGGGCCGGCACGTCCTCCGGGCGCACATACCGGTGCACCGTCTCGATGTGGCGGATCGCATCGCCGATGGCATCGCACAGTGCCGTGCAGCCGCCGACGGTATACGTATCCCCCGTCATCAGCGGGACCTTCCCGATGTCCAGGCGGTCATGAAGGCAGAAGCTCTTTCCGGAGAAGAGGATCGTCGTAAGATACGCCTTTCCCTCCTGCTTCCTCTGCTTTTCCACCATCGCGTTGAACCCGCCGATGACATCGCTCTCAAGCCCTCCCATCGATCCGCTGCGGTCCAGAATCATGACCATTTCGGTCGCATTGGCATCACTCATTGTTGCTCCCTTCTGCAGCTTTTTTGCTGCCGTGTGCATTTCTGATGCCATGATCCTAACAGATCGCGCTTTCCGATGTGTCGCTTTGAAAGCGACATTTGGGTAATTTCATTCAAACTTTTTCTTATGCTTCCTTCTAGATCAGTTCCTGGTCGAATTCAAAGAGGGCATCATTGAGCTCATCGATATCGTATTTCCCGTGCTCAATGAAGTACGCAATGATGATGTCCTGCCGGCTAGCCCGGGTCAGCGTGTAGCCTGCCCGTCCGATGAGTTCCTGCGTCTCATCGAGGGGAAGCTCCAGGGCGATGGCAAGGCGAAGGGCCGTGCGGCGGTTCGGGTGATACTGCGGGTTGGAGCGAAGCTTGGAAAACAGCCGCCGGTCCACCTGCGCCCGCTGATAAAGCGTCCTGTCGGAGAGGTGCCGTTTCCCGGCAAGGTCAAAAAAGAGCTGCTGAAAGCTCCTGTCGGTGCTCTCTACCTCTTCCTGAAGATCCAGCTCTGCATACTCCTCTTCCATCGGCGGCGCGCCGTAGCAGACGGCTGCGGCACTGTCCATGAATTCCCGGTCGAAGGTGAGCTTTTCCCGGATCTCTGAAAGCAGAGCCTGTTTCAGTTCCTTTGAAATGCCGTGTCGTTCCCGATCTCTCATTCTTCCCTCCCGGTTCAAAAAGAGCCTCCGGATCCAGTTCCGGAAGCTCTTTTATCATACCGTATCAGCACTTGTTCCTGCTAAGGAACTGTTAAATAATTAGTCATACGTTATGGAGGTTTATGGTATACTCATCTTAAACGGATGGAGGTATACCACTATGACCGATGGCGAGAAGCAGTTTGTTTCCA
>OMXP01000135.1 GCA_900315055.1 uncultured Lachnospiraceae bacterium | reverse complement strand
GTTTTTTTGGTGTTGGATCTCCGCCTCTGGCGGACTTAGCACACTGCGGCGGAGCCGCTGCAGTTAAACCCCCATTTGAAATGGGGGTTGGTAACTTTCAATATAGTCCAGCCCGTCCGTAGTAGTATGCATGTTGACTTCGGCAACAATGCCTAATCCTGTCTGGATTTTATTCGGTATGTCCTCGAGAAGCTTCTTGGCGTTCTTAACACCCACAATGCTTCCATCATCCCGGAACCCAATATAGATCGTACCACCCTGTGCATTAGCGAATCCGCATATCCATTTCAGATATTCATCACGCCAAGATTCTTTGTATTCTACATTCTGGTTTTCTGCCATGCGTTTCCTCCGCTGTTTACCAAATGCAATGTATCCTTGTTCTAGTGAAACGATCCTGTTGAATTATCCATCTGCTAAGCTTTTGATGATTCCCTGCAGATGATCCTACCGTGCTGGAGGATCTGAACTGGCCTTCTGGAAAATCGCTGTCTCTGTTTTTTTTTAAGAAATTGAAAAATATCCGCCGCATTCTCGTGACTTTAGACAATATGTAATGGCCCCGAGATTTGGAGCAGTCGCGGATCAGTCGTGTGAGGCTTCACGCAGAAAGCCTTCTTTACCCGCTTAAAGGCAGACATCCTATACACCTGGTTCAACAGATTCCCCCTAGACAGAACAGATCCAGATTTGTTTTACACCATCAAAGTACCATAAAAATGGCTGATATGGAAGCCATTCAAATGTTTTGCTGAGAATCGGGTACTTTCATTGGCTATGCCCGGAGACTTTATAAGATGCAAAGATTAAATTAGAATTCTATCCTTTGAGCTTCACTCTTCCGCCCGATTAAGTTGGAAGTTGTCTGCTTCGACAACCTCTCAGCAGGACCTAGCATAGCGTCGGTCGGAAATGTAATATTTACCGTTGTCGTCCACACTCCTGACACGTCTTTCTGACAGGAGTGAAAAGTCGAGTTTTTTCAGAACCATGACCGACGGGACATTTTCGGCGGCAGCCGTGGCAGTAAAAAATCGTTGCTCCGCGTTCGGATCTCACCTTTTCCATTGCAAGGCCTGAGGCGGCGGTGGCGATGCCTTTCCCCGGTATTTGGAGGTTACCACATCTCCGAGGTCGCACTCTTCTCCGGAGACATAGAAACAGATATAACCGATCATGTCATCCGAATCCGGAAGCGTGATGGCATAAATCACATGATGGTGCACCATGTTTTCGATAAAATCGATACATGGGTATCGTCCGTGTTCTCGATCGGGTCATACCTGCCGAATTCGGACGCGTTGAACTCGAAGAACATCTTCTGTACTGTTTTCCAGTCGCCCTTTTCCATGGTGCGAAGTCGGATTTCTGTTGTCCTTTCTATCCTCTGCGATCCTGATCTGCTTCCTGGTTCTTCAGCTTCCTGCCTGCAAGGTTCTTCGCAAAACAGATGACGCCCCGAAATCTGATCAAGCCTTTGGAAGTCCTCATTTTTGCTTCACCACAGTATCATAAACCGGCGTGCCGGCGGAAGGTATGCCGGGGATTGAAGTCCTGCTGCGTTCCCGGCCGTCCCTCTTATTTTGCGTTTTGGATGTTGCTTTCTGATATCAATATGATATCATATTAATGCAATGGAAAACCCTTTGGGGAAAGGAGCGCAAGATGTCTACTGAAAAAACAAGAGAAACGACAGGCTCTGTGGAGGAGAAGGTGATCAGCGGCCGGAAGATGGGCGCGGTGATGCTGTGTGTGATCATTCTGATGTTTGCCGCATCGACGGCACTGTATGTCATTGGCGGCATGAGGCTTGGCAAAGACGAGGCGGAGGTTCTCGGGAACGCGCTGATGGTTCTTGCAACGGTGCTGGTCGTTGCCGGCGTGATCCTGTGCCCGGGTCTCAAGGTCATTCACCCGCAGGAGGCACTGGTGCTGACGCTGTTCGGGCAGTACTATGGGACTCTGAAGGACACGGGGTTCTACTTCGTAAATCCCTTCTGCACCGCGATGAATCCCGCCGCAGGGACAAGGCTCGGGCAGTCCGGCGACATCAACGACAAGGGCGCGGCAGCGGAGGCAAGGGCCGAGGGGAAGCGGATTTCCCTGAAGATCATGACGCTCTCCAACAGCCGGCAGAAGATCAACGATTACCTCGGAAATCCCGTGGAGATCAGCGTTGCGGTCATCTGGCAGGTGGAGAATACCGCAAAGGCCGTGTTTGCCGTCGACAACTACAAGGAGTACCTCTCCCTGCAGTGCGATGCCGCCGTCCGCAACATTGTCCGTCTCTATCCCTACGACGTCGCCCCGAACGTGGATACGACGGGAGACGGCAAGGCCGATGACGGAAGCCTTCGCGGCTCCTCCGATGTGGTCGCAAAGAGGATCTGCGAAGAGATCCAGAGCAAGGTCGAGAACGCAGGACTGAAGATCCTCGATGCGAGAATCACCTATCTTGCCTATGCCCCGGAGATCGCGGGGGTCATGCTGCAGAGACAGCAGGCATCGGCCGTCATCGATGCGAGAAAGATGATCGTCGACGGCGCCGTCGGCATGGTGGAGATGGCCCTGGAGCGCCTGAAGGAGGACGACGTGGTCGACCTCGACTCCGAGCGCAAGGCCGCGATGGTCTCGAACCTTCTCGTGGTGCTGTGCGGGAATCATGATTCCCAGCCGGTGGTGAACGCCGGAAGTCTGTATTAACTGGATTGGAGCAGTGCGTTGGAAAAGAAACAGGTCCCGCTGAGGCTCTCGGCAAAACTGTATGATGAGATCGCATCGTGGGCAGAGGACGATTTCCGCTCGGTGAACGGGCAGATCGAGTACCTCCTGACGGAGTGCGTCAAACAGCGAAAGAAGAACGGCAATCCCCGCCCCGAGGAGCTGGATGTGCCGCCAAAGCTTGACCTGCACTGAGGGAGGAGACCATGAAACTGACCATGCTCGGCACCGGAAATGCCATGGCACTCCGGTGTTACAACACCTGCTTTGTCCTGACAATTCACTGACCCCTGGGCAAGCCCAGGGGATTGATCTGGGGAACCCGAAAGGGAACGCCTGATCAGTTCTGCGCCGGAAGCGACGCGGCGTCAGTGAGCAGAGCCGTGATACGTCTGCACCGGGCGGTGATTCCAAGCTGCCCGCTCTGCACAGGGCGTACCAAGGCTATGGAAACTCAACAGGC
>OMXP01000115.1 GCA_900315055.1 uncultured Lachnospiraceae bacterium | reverse complement strand
TGAGTAAAAATCAAGCAACAAGTAGATTCAGAGTGAACAGTAGTTCACACTGAATCTTGCATGAGAAAATGTTTCATTTATTTTGGTGTCGTTCCTTAGTTGTCATCTTCTCTGCTGTTTTCATTGAAATTTGCACATCATATTTCCTGGCTGATGTGTCATCACAAAGCCGTGTTCCCTTCAGAAAGAGGGAAGGAAATCCCGGGATTGCGGAAGGGGAAATGGAAGAAATCCCTGCCCTTTTGGCAGAGCAGGGACTTTGCATGGACAGCTTCCGGAGCAGTGTTTACTGGACATAGGTCATGTCGAACATCCACAGCTGGCCGTTAAGGATTCCGAACACAAGGGTCGAGGGAGCACTGTTGCTCAGTGTAATCAGGCTCGAAGGAGTGAGCGAGGTTCCCCGGTTGTGCGAGGTCGTAAGTGCCAGAGCGTTGTTCGGGAACAGATAGTAGGCAAGGGGATAACTGCTGAACGTAACCGTCCCGTCCGAAGAGGTATAGTTCAGCTTCCCGAAAACACCGATCCAGTCAGAATCGGAGTCTGCCGCAAGGACATAGGGGACACCGCCGTATTCCGAAGAAACCGCAAGTGACGGCATCGACGTAAGGTTTGCGGTCGCATAGATCCCGTCCGTCGTGACAAGATACACCGGGTAGCCGCTTGCTGTTCCTACGTACGTGCAGCCGTACGGAGGAATGGCAGCTGCAGGAGCAGAAGTATCCGCGGCCGTATCCCCGGAGGTGAGCCCGCTCACATCCGTTCCCGGTGCATACGGAAGGCGCCCTTCCGCCTTCCCGAAGTTTTCATAGTGGCTGTAGAGCGTGGACGGATCCGTTGTACCGTAAGCCTTCACGACGTCCGGATTGTTCTGTGCATAGTAGTCCGCATCAAAGATCCCGCCGTCCTGCATCTTCCGGGGCGCTGCCTGTACCGGAACTGTCATAACCGACAATCCGACCAGAACTCCTGCAAGAAGCGCTGCTGCCCTGCCAAGTGTTTTCTGAGATGACTTTGTCCGTTTCATACGATCTTCCTCCCAATATGGTTTTCCTGGCACTTCCTCAGCTGAAAAGTCAGTGCCGTAAACGGTATCTGACGGTAGAATAAGACTGATGGAAAGGATTCTGGATTTTGCATTGCAAGGAGAACAAAATGTCCCACTACACGGCTTCCCTTGAGGACTCTGCCCTGGAACTCGACCCTGCTGATGAGGAGTTTGCCCCAAAGCTCCGGGAGATCTGCGCCTCTTTCCGGGACTTCGGCACCTCTTTGTCAGAGTTTCTGATAAAGAGATACGGGACCGAAAAGGATCCCTCTGCATGCCTTGATCTGCTGCAGAGGAAATTTCTGGAAAACATCGGCAACAAGCCCCGCGGTATGGAGAAGTGGTTTACGAGCGGGGCAGGAATTTCAAGGAAAACCGCCTTTCAGCTCGTGTTCGCCCTGGATCTTGACGTTACCGAGACGAACGACTTTTTCCGTCGGATCTACCTCGACCGGAGCTTTAACTGCCATGATCTTACGGAGGCGGTGTACTACTTCTGCCGCAGACACCACCTGGGCTATCAAACCGCAAAGGAGATCCTGAATGAGGTGGAACAGGCCGCAAAGACCGTGCCTGCAAAAGATCCGAAGGAGAAAGGGACGCGGGAGGTGCTCTACACCTCGTCCATCCAAAACACAATCTCAGAAATGACATCAAAAGATCAGCTCGTACAGTACCTTGGCGACAATTACGATGCGTTCACGGCATCCCAGGAAAGCGCCAGATTGCAGATCCGGGAACTCTGGGGTGCGATCACAGAAGACGGGGGACTTGCAAAGAGGGAAGCCAAATGCCTCCTGTCAGAGAGCATGGCGTACTCCTTTGTCAAAAAGGGAGAACACCCAAGGGATAAGGAAGAAAAAGAAGAGGCAGCCCGTTTCCGCAGCGATGTTCCGGCTGTCGGTACCGGGAGCGACTCGGTCTGGAGTACGCTCTCGCAGATCTTCGGCCTTGACCAGAAACAGCTGCAGGACTTTGGCAGGGACCGGTCTCTCAAACAGATCCTCAAAGACAATTCGATCCTCCATGCACAGGCGCAGCGTGATTTCCCGGATCGGGACGGCATCGAGAAGGCCAGAAGCGGAGCAAAGATGTCCGATGACAGGATCCGCAGAATCCTGGTTCTCCTTGGCTTTTACGCGTTCTGGGCAGACAGGCTCTGTGATGAGAACGGAAAGAAACGAACCGCACAGGAATCCGATGGTGCCGACTGTTACTACACGCTGAACCGGCGCCTTCTGGAGGCAGGATTTCAGAGCCTTTACTTCGGCAACCCCTATGACTGGATCTTCCTCTGGTCCATGAAGGACGAAGATCCTCTCGGGACGTTCCGCTATTACCTCGGCGAGGTGTATGCGGTTCACCTGGAAGAGACTAAGGAACAGTAAGATGAGAAAGACGGCGAGATGGCCTTCCGGGGCCGCAGCCAAAAATCCAGCGAAAGACTCCCGCTGTGTACCCTGAAGATACAGGAGATCAGCAGCACAGAAGGGCAGACGGCAGAAACGTATGGACGATACAAGATGCGCTTTACAAAACGGCTTTTTGTTACAGCTGCAGAGCAGAAACAACGGAGCACTGGGCCTGCATATCGGAAGAGAACTCGGACGCGGCGGATCCTGCATCGTCTATGAGGCGTACTACCTTGCCTCAAATGGCGACAGGAAGTGGGTCCGGCTGAAGGAATGCTGCCCTGCAGGGCTTGGCATTCTGCGCGCCGGGGACGGGTCTCTTACGGTAACGGAGGAGAACCTTGCCCGCTTTGAAGAGGCAAAGGAGCGGATGAAAGAGGACTTCCATACCCTCACAAGCCTTTACTACGACGGCAGCTCCTACGACTCCTTCGTCTCAAGTCAAGACTTCTACTCTGCCGGCAATACGATCTACACCCTCTTTGCCTACGGCTCCGACCAGACCCTTGCGGGCAGGCAGCCGGACACCCTGCAGGGGTGTGTTGAGATCATCATCAAAACCGCAAAGGCCATCCGGATTCTCCACGACGCGGGATACCTCTACCTCGACTGCAAGCCCGAGAACATCCTCTACATCCAGGGTCAGACAGAGCGTGTGCAGCTCTTTGACCTGAACTCCCTGATCCGGATCGATTCGATCAAAGACCCCAAAGCAGCGCGTCCGGACCGGATTTCCTTTACGCCCGAGTACGCGGCGCCGGAACTGTCTCTTGGGAAACTCTCCCGCCTCGGCACCTGGACGGACGTCTACGCTCTCGGGGCTCTCCTGTTCTTTCTTCTCTTTTCCAGTACCCCGTCCATCAGCGACTGCCTTCGCGATGCAGAGTATCCCTTCGATCAGATGCGGTTTCAGAATCCCGGTAAAGCGGACAACAGTACAGCAAAGACAGGGAACAGACCCTCTCCTGTCTGGAATGAAACCCTGCTGCGGAAGCTGACAGCGTTTTTCCACCATACCCTTGCGTCCTACTGCGGGAACCGGCTGCAGGATATGAACGCCGTGATCACGGCGCTTGAGGAACTGGTACCCCTTGCGGATCAGAAAGCACCCTTCCTTCGCTCGAGCCATGTGGACGCCCCGCAGGTACTCCTCGGGCGGGAGGATGAGAGAACACAGCTCGATGAATGGCTTTTCGACAAAGACCACTCCATCCTCTGGATCACGGGAGCCGGTGGAATGGGGAAAACGGCCCTGGTACAGGACCTGTGCGTCCGGCGCCGCAAAGATATCGACTTCCTTGTCTTCCTGACTCTGCGGGACTGCCTCCTTACCTCCATCGCCGATGACTGGCAGGTAAACATCGCACATATTTCCCGCAGTACATCCGAGACCCTCCGCGAGTACGCCCTCCGAAAGCTCTCCCTTCTGCAGACCTTTGCCGAAGAGGACGGCGGCACCTGCCTTCTTGTCGTGGACATCGCTCTCTCCGCAGACGTCCTCACAGAGGAGGACCTTGCACTGCTCCGTGAGCTTCACTGGAAGGTTGTACTGATCTCCCATGCCCGCCCCATCAGCTATACGGGAGAGACCCTCGACCTGAAGCCTCTGACCGGAGACGCCGCAGAATCGATGTTCCTTTCCTTCCTGAACCCGAAGTCTGACCTTACAGAAGATCAGGAAACAGCCGTCCGGACGATCGCGCTCTACGCGGGAGGAAACTCTTTCCTTCTTCGACTCCTCGCGAATCAGATCCATGAGGGGAAACTGAAAATGAGTGCCGCGGCATCCCTTCTTCGGGGAGACGGCACCGGCGTCTCCGCCTATCAGGGGGAGAGCCTCACCGCAGCTCTTAAAAGCATCTGGAACGCGGAAAATCTCACAGAGGATGAGATCCTGCTGCTTCACCTGACAGAGCTGTTCTCATCGACGGGTATCAATCTCTCCTTCCTGCAGGAGATCACCCGAAGGTCCTTTGACGGAGAGGTATCGAGCCTTCTGCACGATGGCTGGATCAGCCTGCAGGACGGACGGCTCTATCTGTCCTCTCTCGTCCTCCCGATTCTCGATGAGATTCCCCCGAAAGATCCGGAGATCGAAGTCACTGACGGGATTCTCAGATCACTGGAGACCTGCCTGTCCCGACAGGACACCCGCCTGATCCTCCCGCAGGAGTTCTTCCCGGTGCTGAGAGAACACTCAAAAAAAACGAACGTCCAAAGAAAGACCGGGAAGACGCCGGCAGATACCGCAGGGATCGGGGATGCAGAGGTCCTCTCCTGCTCCCTGCAGGCCCTGAGAAACCTGCAGGAAAGCCCTCTATCCGAAGGGCAGGCTTACCTTGACCTTCTCTTCCATGCCGTCCTGTTACTTCCCACCGGCGGAGAAGAAACAGCCCGGAACCTGAGTCTGCTGTTCCTGAACCGGAAGGCAGCAGATGAAGCAGGTCCGGAAGAGGGATTCAAGACGATCTGCGGCATTCCGGACGTGATCGCCGATCTGCTTGTTATCGACTATGGTGCCTATGCCTGTTTTGAGATGAACGACAGAGAAGACGCGGCCCATATGGTCCACCTGGCAGAGCAGGTCCTGAAAGAGAACTTTGCGATTCCCGGAGACAGGGACGGCACATGGACCTCCTACGCAAAAGCACTCTCCTGCTATGTCCTTGGTTCCACCGATGACGAACTGCTGGACGGCGATTACGCACCGATCAGCCCGGATCACGGAAAGACCCGCCATCAAATGCTCTCCCTCGATGAGACGGGAATCCGGGAAGCCGAACGGTCAAAAGATCTGGACGGCGGAAGACTGCTCGCTGTCCTGCTCTGCATGGAGGCAAGCGATATTCTTCGCTTCTATCAGTTCAAGGAAGACAAGCGCAGATTGTCCCGGATAAAATCCGGCCTGTCACTTCCAGCAGACCGGATCAAAGTCCGCAGCAATATGAATCGCGCAGAAGGATACATCGGCTTTGGAAAGGCCGGAGAAAAGGATCTTGTCCTGTGGGTCTACCTCAACCGCGCCTGGTACTACACCGTCATGGAACGGGATTTTCAGAAGGCGTACGACTATCTCTGGCGTTGCTTTGACCTGACTGATTTTGGTGAGAAGGGAGCAGACCACGTATCGATCGAGGATATCGACAGTTACATCGTACCGGTATCCGACATTCTTCGAACCTTCAACAGGTATAAGGACTCCATCAATGTTCTCGAGCAGGGGATCAACCTTTGCAAAGGGAAAGCCGGCATCGCGCCCTTCGATCGAAAGAGAAAGGAACTGGAAGACTGCATCAGCGACTGCAGGGCTGAACAGGAGTACTTCGGGGACAGCGGGGTGTAAATCCCGTTCTCTTCTCTGTGCCTCGCTTAGCGCCACTTCCCGTCCTGCTTTTGAGGTCACACTTTGTGACCTCATAAATCCTGCTCCTTGCTGTGGCACATTGCCAGAACCGCAGGCATTACAGATTCGTTGTCGGTGCAAACCTGAAATCTAGGCCTAAGAGGGTGAACCCTGAACACTTAAAATACTCTCTCGAATACCATTGTTATCCCTTCTGGAATTACACCAAAGATGGAGAACTGGTTGATAATGATCTCCCGGAAGAGTTGAGAAAAGATATCGAGTTGGATTATCTTCTTCACTAAATCCAGAAAATCTTTGACGGACTTATACGGATACCTCCAGGAAATTTTCTTCTAATAGCTTTAAGACAGAAGAAGCCAGGAAGGATTTCCTCCCTCTATAACGCACATCGGTAGATCTTCTTCAGGAGCGCTACTGCATGAGAGTCAGTACTATGATGCCGTGGACAAAAGGGATCTTAGGAAGCCCCTTCTGTCCCTTGAAAACTTAAATTGTCAGGTTATTGTCAGATGACCTGGTATCGTCGGACAATTCCAGATCAGGGTTGATATTCCGGTGGAGCGATTGCTTCCGCTTTCGTACCATGATTCCCCAAACCAGCGGATTGGCTCAGGAATACGGGAGAATTCCCATTACTCCTGCCGATCAAACCGTCTGCAGGGTGTAATTACCCCCTTGAGATGGAAAGAGTTTTTCCACCGCCTTGCGA
>OMXP01000119.1 GCA_900315055.1 uncultured Lachnospiraceae bacterium | reverse complement strand
AAAAACTTCCGTACAACAAAACCGCGGTGAACCATCACTGATTCACCGCGGTACTCTGTTCCTGACGCGATTCGAACGCGCGACCTTCCGCTTAGGAGGCGGACGCTCTATCCTGCTGAGCTACAGAAACATGTTGGGCTAACTATGTCAATTTACCATATTCAGCCCTGAATATCAATCATTCCCGTTTTCCGCGCGCTGCTCACCGCTGTCCTTCCCGGTGCTGTCGAGATCGGACAGGTTGGGGAAGTAGAGATGGCCCTGCAGCCACACATCGCCGCGGAAGCGTCTGCCGACGGCGGGCTCTCCGTAGAGATCCTCCCGGCTGATGGCAACGGCCATGTTCATGTCGTTGCAGGTAAGCTTCATGACATAGACCTGCGACTTGGTATAACTGTTCTCGAGAAGATCCACGTCCCTAATCTCTCCGACGATCGTAAACATCTCGCACTCGGCACCTGCGGGCATGCAGCAGGTATCCACGAGACTGAACACATCGGAGTGCCGGATCTTGTCGCTGACACTCATCGTGGTCTCCATGTCAGCCCCGGTGGCCTTCTCCATCGCATCGACATCGCCCTCACGCGCCTGTGTCAGGTATTTGAACCGTTCCCGGTTGTACTTCAGCTCGTTCTGCTTATCCTCCGGAGTCCGGTAGAGGGGCATGAGGATGCTCCCCTTCGTCGAGAGAGCAGTGATCGAGGTTGTCGGATGCAGATCGTGGATGTCGTGGTTTCTCGTGGACTTCAGGTATTCCACATAGTTGTGAACCCTAAAGATGAGCGTTACGCCCATCCGAAGATCATCGCAGACGCCGGAGTACGCCTCCACGTCCACGCGCTGGTTCACGTCGATTTCTTCGCTGGTGCTCACCTCATCTGACTCAAGATACGGGAAATAGGTTTCCGGATAAAAGTGGTCGTCCGCGTCGAACTGTCCGCAGACACACACACCGAATCCCTTTCCCATCTCGACATCGAAGGATGCGAGCAGACTGTTCTCCTCCGCGTCATTGGTCGTATACGACCGCACGGCACTGCTCTGGATTCCTTCGTTCAGAATCTGGTTCATTTCCTTTCTGGTCGGCCTGTTCACAAAGCCGATGGAACGCAGATATTGATGCACGGTACCTTCCCTTCAAACTTAATAACTAAAATCAATTTTCAATAAGTACTTCAACAACCGGAATTTTCACTGTTTACAAGGGTGCAGAAACCGGAAATCTTCGTTGTGTCGCCCGTATTCTATAGCATGACCCGGCGCAAGGCAAGGAAATGCCACAAAATTTTCTAACTCCAGGAAAGGCCCCCGGCAGCGCCGGGGGCCTTTCGTTCACAGATTCGAACTCTTTTTCAGGAGTTTCTTTTTCGAAGCGTTCTATTCCAAAGATTCTTACCGGACAGTCTTTGGATCAGTCATGCAGCGGGACGAGCTTTTCCTTGCCGCCCATGTACGGCTGCAGCACCTTCGGGATGTTCACGGAACCATCCGCGTTGTAGTTGTTCTCGAGCAGTGCGATCAGCATGCGGGGAGAGGCAACGCAGGTGTTGTTGAGGGTATGTGCAAGGTAGAGCTTTCCGTCGGCACCCTTGATGCGGATGCGAAGACGTCTTGCCTGTGCATCGCCCAGGTTCGAGCAGGAGCCGACCTCGAAGTACTTCTTCTGTCTCGGGCTCCATGCCTCGACATCGCAGCTCTTGACCTTCAGATCTGCCAGGTCGCCGGAGCAGCACTCGAGCTGACGCACCGGGATGTCCATGGAACGGAAGATGTCGACGGTGTTCTTCCAGAGCTTCTCATACCACATCTTGGAATCCTCGGGCTTGCAGACGACGATCATCTCCTGCTTCTCGAACTGGTGAATACGGTAGACACCTCTCTCCTCGATGCCGTGTGCACCCTTCTCCTTGCGGAAGCACGGGCTGTAGGAGGTCAGGGTTCTCGGCAGCGTATCCTCGGGGATGATCTGGTCGATGAAGGAGCCGATCATGGAGTGCTCGGAGGTACCGATCAGGTACAGGTCCTCGCCCTCGATCTTGTACATCATGGCGTCCATCTCGGCAAAGCTCATGACACCGTCCACGACAGCGGAGCGGATCATGAACGGCGGCACGCAGTAGGTGAAGCCGCGGTCGATCATGAAGTCTCTTGCATAGGTCAGGACAGCGGAGTGCAGTCTTGCGATATCACCCTTGAGGTAATAGAAGCCGTTGCCTGCAACACGTCCTGCGGCATCGAAGTCGACGCCGTCGAACCGGTTCATGATGTCCACGTGATAGGGAATCTCATAATCCGGCACCTTCGGCTCGCCGAAGCGCTGCAGCTCGACGTTCTCGGAATCGTCCTTGCCGATCGGGACGGACGGATCGATGATCTGCGGGATCACCATCATGTCCTTGTGGACGATCTCGCTGGCTTCCTTCTGGATCCTGTCCAGCTCCTCGAGGCGGGAGTTGTCATTGACCTGGTCCTTCAGGGCCATGGCCTCGTCCTTCTTTCCCTGCTTCATCAGAATGCCGATCTGCTTGGAGATCTGCTTCTTCTGGGCGCGGATCTCATCGGCTTCCTTCTGAGCCTCGCGGGCCTTCTTGTCGTTCTCGATGACTTCGTCAACGAGCGGCAGCTTCTCGTCCTGGAACTTCTTCTTAATGTTCTCGCGGACCGCGTCGGGGTTCTCTCTCAAAAACTTGATGTCAATCATATCTTCTCCTTCTTATTATCGTTTTGTTCAACAGTCTTTTTCAGGTATCGAGATCGTCGTAGTAATAGCCGTCATCCTCTTCTTCCTGAGGCTGCGGCTGAGGCTTCGGCCTCTGCTGTGGCTGAGGTCTTGCCTGGGGCCTTTGCTGTGTAACCGGCTTCGGGGCAGGTCTTCTTGAGGGCTGCTGCGAGGGCGGCGCTTTCTTCACCGGACGGCGCCGCGCTGCCTCTTCGGAAGATGCCTTTTGCTGTCCCTGTGCGGGGCGAGAGGGCTGTGTCTTCCGGACGGGCCTTCTTTCCGTCCTCTCCGATTTCTCTTTCGGGCTGTTCGTATCTCCGATATAGACCGTATCCGACGGCGTGCCGCCGCTCTTTGCGATCTCGACGGCTTCCTCTTCCTCCTTGCCGAAGGCAACGTCCGGGTGGCCGTGGCGGATCGACTTGACGTAGGAATAGCACCCGTCCACGCTCTGGACGGTGTTGATGATGAAGCCGTTGTCGTCCTGATCAAGCATTGCGATGGCGGAACTCAGGTTCCCGCCCATCTGCTGGAACGCATCGTACTTGACGATGCCGACCTTCTGAATCACGGTGTGCAGCCGCTGCTGGAGTTCCTTGATGTCCTGGTAGTTCGCGCTCTGCATCTGCTGCAGCTCATCGTTCTCCCTAAACACCTGGGAGACCATGTCTTCGATGGAATCCCCGTCGCCGTCCCGCATCAGGCGGTCAAGCCGCTCCTCCAGAGCGATTCTGCGCTTTGCCTCCCTGTTCACCATGATGAACAGGACGATCACCAGGACAAGCAGGACCGCACACATGGCCCCAAGCCCCAGGGTGACATAGGCACTGGATAATAATGCTTCCATAGAGTTCCTCATTCCTCCAGGAGTCTCTCGAGAACCTTCTCGAACTCATCCTGTGAGGTAAATGTGATTTCAATCCGTCCGCTCTTGCCGTCGGCCTTGGGCTTTACCTGCACCTTCATGCCGAGGGACTCGTTCATGCGGCTCTCGCAGTCGCGGTACCCGGCCGCCACCTCGCGGTCAAGTCCCGGCTTCTTTTTCTTCGTCTTTCCAAGAGACGCGATGAGGCGCTCCACCTCCCGGACGGAGAGGTTCTTCTCAATGATAAGATCCGCGAGTCTCTTCTGCTCCTTCGGATCCTCGACGGCAAGCAGGGCTCTTGCATGGCCCATGTCGAGTTTTCCCTCGATCACGTAGTTCTGAACATCCTCCGAGAGCTTTAACAGGCGCAGGGAGTTCGTGATGGTCGTGCGGTTCTTCTGCACGGTCTTTGCGACCTCTTCCTGGGTCAGGGAAAACTCATTGATGAGCTTTTGATAGGCCTGCGCTTCCTCGATGGGATTCAGGTCCTCGCGGATGATGTTTTCGATGAGGGAGCACTCCATCTGATCGCGCTCCGACTCGAACGTACGCACCACCACCGGGATTTCCTTCACGCCCGCAATCGTGCAGGCACGCCATCTGCGCTCCCCGGCAACGATCGTATAGCGGTCGTTATCCCTGTTCTGGACAACAATGAGGGGCTCCAGAAGTCCCTTCTGGCGGATCGACTCCGCAAGCTCGTTGATGGATTCCTCAGAGAACGTCTTCCTTGGCTGCGAGCGGTCCGGCTCGCAGCTCGTGGTGCGGACCATCTTCAGTACGGAGCCATCGGACAGAACCGTGGGGCCGGATGTTTCACGTGAAACACTCTTCCTTTGCGCCCGCTCTCCCGTCTGCTCCTCTTTTTCGGTCTCCTGGTCCTGCTGCGGAATCAGGGCGTCGAGTCCGGCGCCGAGTGCTCTTCTTCTCTTTCCCGCCATTCTCACTCCTTCTTCTCATCCGCAATGATCTCATCGGCAAGGGAGCGGTATGCCTCTGCCCCTGCAGACTTCGGATCGTATTTCGTAATCGGCTCTCCGTAGCTTGGTGCCTCGGCGAGCCGGACATTTCTCGGAATCATGGTGTTGTACACCTTCTGGGTGACATGGGACTTCACGTTCTCGACGACCTCCTGGGACAGGTTCGTCCTGGAGTCGTACATCGTGAACACGATTCCCTGCACATCCAGATGCTCATTCAGTCTTTCGCGAACCAGGTTGATGGTGTGGATCAGCTGGCTCAGTCCCTCGAGGGCATAGTACTCGCACTGGATGGGAACCAGCACGGTATCCGATGCCACCATGGCATTGACTGTCAGAACATTCAGTGACGGCGGGCAGTCGAGGAAGATGTAGTCATAGTCGTCCTTGACAAAGTCCAGGGCGTCACGGAGGATAAACTCCTTCTTGTCGATGCCGATGAGCTCGATCTCCGCCGCGGCGAGGTTGACGTTTGCCGGGATCAGATCGATACCCGGATAGACATCCTTCTTGATCGCCTCGTTGATCGTGCAGTCGTCCAGCATCAGCTCGTAGATTGTATTCTCTTCCTTATTTTTATCGACGCCATAGCCCGAGGTCGTGTTGCCCTGCGGGTCGATGTCGATGATCAGGATCTTTCTGCCTTTTTCCGCCAGAGCCGCGGAGAGGTTGATGGTCGTCGTGGTCTTTCCGACCCCGCCCTTCTGGTTGGCTACTGCTATGGTTCTGCTCATACTTTCTCCTTTGAACGAACATGCAGTTTTGAGTTTACCATTTTCGAGGGGGAGAGTAAAGGAGTGCAGAAGTGCCGGCAGGGCACCGGACGAGATCACGCGGCATCGGACGGGGATGTTTCACGTGAAACATCCGGCACTGTTACCTGTGTATAGCAGAATGAAAGTCCGCTTTCCATAGCAGTCCTGTCCGAAAATCCGAAAAAAACGGAAAGGAGACTGTGAAGAGTGAACATGAAAAAACCTAAATCTTCCTTACATTTTGCGCAGATCTGTAATGTAATCCTTCCTCTTTTCATGGTAAAATACCAGTAATCTGGGTTTAGGGGATAAAGTAATGAATGAATTCATGTCAAGGGAGGACCTGGCAAAGCTCAACGAGAGAGACCGGCGACTGATGCTCGCAAAGTATGCAATGTCACTGGGGTATGGCGGGATCTCGAAGATCAGCAAGCAGTACAACGTCTCGCGAAACACCATTCGCCACGGAATCCGGGATCTGCAGTCCAATGAAGATCTCTCGAAGAGAATCCGGAGGCCCGGTGCCGGGCGGCGCTCCCTTGAGAAGACGTATCCGACACTGATCGATGATGTTCTTACTCTGGCAAAG
Organism: uncultured Lachnospiraceae bacterium; assembly: GCA_900315055.1. Lineage (GTDB taxonomy): Bacteria > Bacillota > Clostridia > Lachnospirales > Lachnospiraceae > CAG-791. Next base: position 272 of record OMXP01000119.1, on the reverse strand, counting down.
GAAGGGTCCTATCAGAAGGAAGGGTCTGATACGAGGGTCCTGACGACCAGCTGCCGCAGGATCGCAAGAGAGGTCAGCGAGAAGTACGACCACAGCTTCAGTCCGACCTCCATCAATCGAATTCTTCAGGAGAACGGGTACGAATGCCCGCGCCGGAAGAAGTAATCCGACATAATCGAGTAGGAGGGGGTGACTAACCCCCGTCCTCTCACACCGCAACGTACGTACCGTTCGGTATACGGCGGTTTCAATAGTTAATGCAGGGACTGGTA
>OMXP01000120.1 GCA_900315055.1 uncultured Lachnospiraceae bacterium | reverse complement strand
ACCAGTCCCTGCATTAACTATTGAAACCGCCGTATACCGAACGGTACGTACGTTGCGGTGTGAGAGGACGGAGGTTAGTCACCCCCTCCTACTCGATTCCGCTGATCTTTCCCCGATTTAACAGACATGATACGCTCCGTTAACGCAGTACTGCTAAGGTCAGGTTAAGTAACAGTTGACACAAAGTGTACGGATAGTATAATTCTTGCAGTCTGGAAGTTTAGTAATGAAAAACATTTGGTTTAGACTTGGGACGGATAGGACATGGAACAGGATCAGATCAATGAGACGATCGGACGAAAGATCCGGAATCTTCGAAACCGGCACGGACTGACACAGCAGGAACTGGCTGACCGGACGGAACTGACAAAGGGATTCATCTCCCAGCTGGAGCGCGGACAGGTATCTCCCTCGGTGGAGACCCTGCTGGACCTCATCGAATGTCTCGGCTCGACGCCGGCTGAATTCTTCAAGGAAGAAAAGGATGAGCCGGTGGTTTACCACGAGTCGGAATATTTCGAGAAGGTGGACGATCAGGGAGCGGTGACGAAGTGGCTGGTGCCGCCGGCACAGAAGTTCAAGATGGAGCCGATCCTTGTCGAGATCCCGGCAGGCGTGAGTCTTGAGACCGATAAGCCGCACGCGGGGGAGGAGTTCGGCTACTGCCTGGAAGGACAGCTTGATGTTCTGCTGTCGGATACCATCTACCATGTGAAGCAGGGGGAATGTTTCTACTACCGGACGACCAAGAGTCACACGGTCTCGAATCCGGGAAAGAGCCCGGCAAGATTTCTGTGGATCAGCACACCGCCGCAGTTCTAGAGCACTGCATGAGGAGGAGATATACGAATGGAAACGGAAAACATCATTGAGCTTCGCCATGTGACAAAGTCGTTTGCCGACAACGGTTTTGTTGCCGTCAATGACTTCAACCTGGAAGTGAAGCGGGGAGAATTCGTCACGTTTCTCGGGCCGTCCGGCTGCGGGAAAACGACTACCCTTCGCATGATCGCGGGCTTTGAGATGCCGACGTCCGGCGAGATCCTGCTGAACGGAAACCCCATCCAGAACCTGCCGCCCTATGAGCGGCCGATCAACACGGTCTTTCAGCGCTATGCGCTGTTCCCGCACATGAACATCTTTGACAACATCGCCTTCGGCCTCCGGCAGAAGAAGGTCCCGAAGGATCAGATCGAGAAGAAGGTCAAGCGTGTGCTTTCCCTTGTCGATCTCGAGGGCTTTGAGGAGAGACGGGTGACGACGCTTTCCGGCGGCCAGCAGCAGAGAATCGCCATAGCAAGAGCCCTTGTCAACGAGCCGGAGATCCTTCTTCTTGATGAGCCTTTGGGGGCCCTGGATCTCAAGATGCGCCAGGAGATGCAGCTCGAGCTCAAGGAGATGCATGATCATCTCGGGATCACGTTCATCTACGTGACCCATGACCAGGAAGAGGCGCTCACGATGTCGGACAAGATCGTCATCATGAGCGAGGGCAAAATCCAGCAGATCGGAACGCCGGAGGACGTCTACAACGAGCCGAAGAACGCATTTGTTGCGGACTTTGTCGGAGAGTCGAACATCTTCTCCGGGATCATGACCGGAAAGCGGAGAGTCCGCTTCTGCGGCGGCGAGTTTACCTGCGTCGATGATTTTCCGGAGGGCACGCATATCACGGCGGTGGTACGGCCGGAGGACGTGGTTCTGACAACGCCAGAGAAGGGCATGATTCAGGGAGAGGTAACCAGCGTCATCTTCAAGGGCATGCACTATGAGATCGCGGTGCAGTCCGGACGCAATGAGATGGAGATCCGCTCCACGAGGACCCCGAAGGTCGGTGAACAGGTCGGCATGGTCATTGAACCGGACGGCATCCACGTGATACAGGCGGCGGAGGACACAAACCGGTTCCTCGTCGATATCAACGAGAATTACCGCCTTTCCTACAACGGCAAGGTCCTTGACACCTCGGTGACAAAGCTCATCCGGGGCGGACACCGGCTCGAGGATGGCACGATTGTCGATGAGAACGGAGACAAGCTTGACCTGTCGAGGGCAAAGTTCGAGGCGGAGATCCAGCCGTCGGACATTGAGATGACGGACAACTATGAGGACGGCCTTGTCGAGGGCAATATCTCGAACCTCATCTACCAGGGCGATCATTACAGCTATGTCATCCATGCGGACAACGGACAGGATTTCGTCGTCTATGACGAGGATCTCTGGAACATGAATGACCGCGTCGGCCTTGTCATGCCGGTGGAGAAGATGAAGTTCACGCTGAAAAAGCAGGGGAGGCAGTAGATGAAATTTGCGAGAAAAAATCTGTGCATCCCCTATGCGGTATGGCTGATACTCTTTGTCGCCCTGCCGCTTGTGGTGCTCTTTTACTATGCCTTCACCGACGGGACGGGGCAGTTCACGATTTTCAACCTGACGGGATTCTTTACGGATCCGAACGCCCTCGGCACGCTGGTCTACAGCTTTGCAATTGCCATTGTGACGACCGCGGTATGTCTTCTTCTTGCCTATCCGACGGCGTACATCCTCGCGACGGGACGCCTGCGTGAGAAGCAGGGGGTGATCCTGATCTTTGTCATGCCGATGTGGATCAACTTCTCCCTTCGCATCACGGCGCTCAAGGAACTGCTCGATGTCATTGAGGGAAACCTTGCGATGTATCCGTTCCTGAACTCGGTGATCGGCATGACCTATGACTTTCTTCCGTTCATGATCCTGCCGATCTACACGACGATCATGCGGCTCGATCCCGCCTATATCGAAGCGGCAAACGACCTCGGGGCGGACAACAGGGAAGCGTTTCTCAAGGTCACGCTTCCGCTGTCGATGCCCGGCGTCATGAGCGGGATCTCGATGGTATTCCTGCCTGCGATGACGAACTATGTCGTCCTGGATATGCTCTACAACTCGACCTATATTATGGGCTCGCTCATCGGCTCCTATTTTTCTGCCTACAACTGGCATGGCGGATCGATGATCGCCTTGATTCTGCTTGGCATCATCTGCCTGTTTACGCTTCTTGGATCGGACGATGAGGAGAGCACAAATGCGAGAGGAGGTGCACTGCTGTGAAGAAGACACTTCGCTCCGTTTTCCTGTGCCTGATGCTTCTGTTTCTGTACCTGCCGATCCTGATCCTTGCGGTGTACAGCTTCACGGATTCGACGAACATCGGCGCTATCCACGGCTTCTCGCTGCACAATTATGTGACGCTGTTCACCACGCCGGAGCTTCTTGGCATGATCTTCGGAACGCTCCTTCTTGCCTTCGGTTCGGCGGCGATTGCGACGTTCCTCGGAACCATTGGTGCCATCGGTGCGTTTTACTCGAAGGAGAAGACCAGCCGCATGATCTCCGCCCTGAATGAGGTCCCGGTGGTCAATGCGGATGTTGTCACGGGCTTTTCCATCTGCATCCTTCTGGTTGTTGCGATGCACATCAGCAAGGACACCTATGTTCCGCTTGTCATCGGGCACGTGACACTGTCAGCTCCGTTTGTCTATCTCTCGGTCATGCCGAAGATTAAGCAGATGGATCCGGCACTCTATGAGGCGGCGCTCGATCTCGGGGCAAGCCCCAGGACGGCAATGAACAAGGTCGTAATCCCGCAGATTGTCCCGGGTATTGTGTCGGGCTTCGGACTTGCGGTGACACTCTCACTCGATGATTATTTCATCGCGACCTATACCAAACCCGCGACCTTTGATACGATCAGCACCTATGTCGTCAACGCGACAAAAGGAGCGCAGACCACGATCAAGACTGCTCTCTGGGCACTGTCCACGGTGATTTTCCTGGTCGTCATTGTCGTGGTGGCCTTCATGAACCTTAACGGGAAGAAGCAGAAAGGAGAGGTCCGTGAGAAAGCACAGGTATAATCTCATGGCAGGCACGGTCCTGCTGTCATCTCTTCTTGCAGCTTCCGCAGCCATACCGGCATCGGCAGCTTCGGCAAATGCGGAAACTCCCCAGAAGACCGTCACCTTACGGGTCTGCAACTGGGAGGAGTACATCGACGAAGGAGACTGGGGAGAGGACGAGACGATTGATCTCGACAGCGGGGATATCCGCGGCGACAATTCCCTGGTCGATGACTTTGAGACGTGGTACGAAGAGACCTACGGCGTTAAGGTCAATGTCGAGTACTCGACGTTCGGCACGAACGAGGATCTCTACAACATGCTGACACTCGGCGACACCTATGATCTGATCTGCCCCAGTGAGTATATGTTCATGAAACTGATGGACGAAAAGCAGCTGGTGCCGCTCTCGGATCATTTCTTTGACACCACGGATACGAACAATTACTACATCAATAACGTCTCTCCCTATCTGGAGAACATCTTTGAGATGCAGGAGCGTGGCGGTGAGACGTGGGCAAAGTATGCAGCCGGCTACATGTGGGGCGTTACGGGGATTGTCTACAATCCGGAGGTCGTCACGAAAGAGGAAGCCTCTACCTGGAAGATTCTCGACGATCCGAAGTATTACCGTCAGGTGACGATGAAGGATAACGTCCGTGACAGCTACTTTGCGGCGGTGGGGGCGCTCAAGTCGGATCTTCTGACGAGCAAGGAGTTTACATCGGATCCGAATTATCATCAGAATCTCGAAGATGAGATGAATGACACATCCCCGGAGATGGTAAGCAGGGTGCAGGATTTTCTGCAGGACGTAAAGAACAATGTCTACTCCTTTGAGACGGACTCCGGCAAGGCGGACATGATTACCGGCAAGGTGGTGGCGAACTACCAGTGGTCGGGCGATGCCGTGTACACGATGGACCAGGCCGATGAGGACGATTACACGCTGAACTTTGCAGTTCCAGAGGAAAGCACGAACATCTATTTCGACGGCTGGGTGATGCTGAAGAGAGGCATCGGAGACGATGCAGACAAGCAGCAGGCGGCGGAGGCTTTCATAAACTTCCTCTCAAGGCCGGACAATGCCATCCGCAACATGTATTACATCGGCTATACATCCTTCATTGCCGGAAATCCGGATGATGACCGGATCTTCGAATACCTGAAGTGGAACTATGCGGCGGACGAAGACGAGACGGATACCATCGATTACAATCTTGATTACTTTTTTGAGGGAGAGGGAAAGAGCGACGGCAGATATACCTTTGCTGCACCTGCCGATTCACTGGACCGGCAGCTCGGAGCACAGTATCCTTCGACGGATGTGATTGAGAGGTCGAGCATCATGCGCTGCTTCACAGCGGATGAGAGCACGAGGACCAACCGCATGTGGGTAAACGTACGCTGTTACAACCTGACGAAGATGCCGTTCTATGGCTGGATTCTGATCGCGGCATTCCTCGGATTCTTCGTGTATCTTGTAGTCCGCAGGATACGCAGCAGCAAACGGAACTGAAGAAAGCCTGAATATGCAGGGCCCCGGGATTACCGATGCATGCGGTGATCCCGGGGCTTTTGCGAACAGAAGCTGTGCAGCCTGAACAGCAAATGTCAAAAACGGGCGTCTGATTTTGGATAACATTTATGTTTGACAGATGAACTTCGTTTTGCTAATATCATACGTGCCGCCGCGAGAGAGCGGGCAACCGATTTCTTACGGAAGGTTCGATCCGGAGAGGTATCGAAGCGGTCATAACGAGGCGGTCTTGAAAACCGTTTGTCCTTCGGGGCACATGGGTTCGAATCCCATCCTCTCCGCTTTGTTCTCCGGAACAACAGAATAGCGGCAAATTAGTGTAAGTAGGGCTTTTGGAGAAATACCCAAGAGGTCGAAGGGGCTCCCCTGGAAAGGGAGTAGGTCGTTAATAGCGGCGCGAGGGTTCAAATCCCTCTTTCTCC
>OMXP01000121.1 GCA_900315055.1 uncultured Lachnospiraceae bacterium | reverse complement strand
ATGAAAAGAGAGAGGGTTGGCACGCACCAAACCTCTCTCAAGTTACTACGATATTGATATGGTTTATTCAGGGTCATAAAGACCCAACTGAACAGTTACGGAAAGACATAAAAAGACCCCGCAGGTCTTCGATCGGGAAAACCTGCGGGGCCTGATGTTAAGGATTTCAGATCCTGGATTCAGATCCTAACACAGATCTTTAGTTGTTGTAGAGATCCTGCAGCTTCTGCAGATATGCGTAGTGATCCTTTGCGTGCTGCTCGGACTCTGCGAAAAGCCTGGTTGCTCTCTCAGGGTTCTTGCGCATCAGAGAGTTGTAACGGACTTCGCCGTCAAGGAACTCACGATACTCCTTGGTAGCAGGCTTGGAATCCAGCGTGAACTTGTGATCGCCACCGGCCGGGTTGAAGCGGAACAGGTTGTAGTAACCGGTCTCGACTGCAAGAGCCTCCTCGGTCTGAGCCTTGTTCATGCCCTTCTTGATGCCGTGGTTGATGCAAGGTGCATAGCCGATGATCAGGGACGGTCCGTGGTAAGCCTCAGCCTCCTTGATGGCCTTGACGCACTGATTGCGGTCAGCGCCCATGGAGATCTGAGCCACATAGACGTAGCCGTAGCTCATTGCCATGGCTGCCAGATCCTTCTGCACGGTCTCCTTGCCGGCTGCTGCGAACTGTGCCACAGCGCCTTCCGGAGTAGCCTTGGAGGACTGTCCGCCGGTGTTGGAGTAAACCTCGGTGTTGATGACGAAGATGTTGACATCCTTGCCGGAAGCCAGGACGTGATCCACGCCGCCGTAGCCGATATCGAATGCCCAGCCATCACCACCGAAGATCCACTGGCTCTTCTTGGAGAGGTAATCCTTCTCGTTCAGGATATCCTTTGCGGCATCGGAACCATCCTTCTCCAGAGCAGCGATGAGCTTGTCGGTAGCAGCACCGTTGGTCTCGCCGTCAGCGTAGGTGTCAAGCCATTCCTGAGCACCCTCGCCGTTCCATGCTGCAACCTTCTCCTTCAGAGCGGAGCGGATTGCATCGTTTGCAAGGAACATACCGAAGCCGAACTCTGCAGCATCCTCGAACAGGGAGTTGCTCCATGCCGGGCCGTGACCCTTTGCATTGACGGTGTAAGGCGTAGAAGGTGAGCTGTTGCCCCAGATGGAGGAGCAGCCCGTTGCGTTAGCAACGTACATTCTGTCGCCGAACAGCTGAGTGATGAGCTTGATGTAAGGAGTCTCGCCGCAGCCTGCGCATGCGCCCGAGAACTCGAGCAGAGGCTGCTTGAACTGGGAAGCCTTGACCGGGTTCTTCTCGAAGGCCTTGACAACCTCGTCCTTCTCCGGGAGCTTGACAGCGAAGTTGAATGCTTCCTGCTGGTTGTTCTTCGGAGCTGCCTCTTCCTGACGGGTCATGGTCAGGGTAGCGAACTTCATGTTTCCAGGGCAGACATTAGCGCAGGAGCCGCAGCCCGTGCAGTCAAGCGTGGAAACAACGATTGCGTACTTGTAGCCTGCAGGGCCGCCGACCATGTCCTTCGTGACCATGGAAGCGGGAGCCTTTGCAGCCTCTTCCGGAGTCAGAGCGACCGGACGGATTGCTGCGTGAGGGCAGACATAGGAGCAGAACGTGCACTCGACGCAGTGCTCCGGATCCCATACAGGGACGTTGACGGCGATGCCGCGCTTCTCGAATGCAGCTGCACCGGACGGCGTGGAACCATCAACATAAGGAAGAACATCGGAAACCTTCAGGCTGTTGCCTTCCTGAGCGGAGACAGCGATCTGAATGTTGTTGACGAAGTTCTCGACATCCTTGCGATCGGAAGTGATCTTCTTGAAGTCGAGGCCCTCATCCTGTGCGTTAGCCCAGGACTCAGGGATCTCAACCTTGTGCCAGCTGTGAGCGCCGGCATCGATTGCCTTCCAGTTCTTCTCGACGACATCCTGTCCCTTGCGGCCGTAGGTCTTCTGGGCAGCGTCCTTCATGAGCTGGATTGCGTGATCTTCCGGAATGATTTTCGTGATCGTGAAGAATGCGGACTGCAGGATCGTGTTGATACGGGTCGGGCCCATGCCGGTCTCGATACCAAGCTTCACACCGTCGATGGTGTAGAAGTTGATCTTGTGATCATACATGAACTTCTTGACCTGTCCCGGCAGGTGCTTCTCGAGCTCCTCGTCGGACCAGCTGCAGTTCAGCAGGAAGGAACCGCCATCGACAAGCTCCTGAACCATGTTGAACTTGCGGATGTAGGACGGATTGTGGCATGCAACGAAGTTTGCCTGGTGAATCAGGTAAGTCGACTTGATCGGCTTCTTACCGAAACGCAGGTGAGACATCGTGACACCGCCGGACTTCTTGGAGTCGTAATCGAAGTATGCCTGAGCATACATGTCGGTGTTATCACCGATGATCTTGATGGAGTTCTTGTTTGCACCGACGGTACCATCAGCGCCAAGGCCCCAGAACTTGCAGCAGACCGTGCCTTCCGGTGTCGTGACGACTTCCGGACCGGTCTTCAGGGACAGGAACGTGACATCATCATCGATGCCGATGGTGAATCTCTTCTTGTCCTTGTTGTCGAAGACAGCGATGATCTGTGCAGGAGTGGTGTCCTTGGAACCTAAGCCGTAGCGGCCGCCGAAGATCGGAACCTGATCAAACTTGGATCCCTTGAGGGCAGCGACGACATCCAGGTACAGAGGCTCGCCGATGGAGCCGGGCTCCTTCGTGCGGTCGAGAACGGAGATCTTCTTGACGGTATCCGGGATCGCATCGATGAGAGCTTCTGCGCAGAAAGGTCTGTACAGACGAACCTTGACAACACCGAGCTTGCGGCCCTGTGCGTTGAGGTAATCAACGGTCTCCTCAATGGTCTCGTTGATGGAGCCCATTGCGATGATGATCTGATCTGCATCAGGAGCGCCGTAGTAGTTGAACAGCTTGTAGTCCGTGCCGATCTTTGCGTTGACCTTGTCCATGTACTTCTGGACAATGGCAGGCATTGCATCATAGGTCTTGTTGCAGGCCTCACGGGTCGTGAAGAAGATATCCGGGTTCTGAGCGGAGCCCATCTCACGAGGGTGATTCGGGTTCAGCGCGTTCTTGCGGAACTCATTGACCTTGTCCATGTCGATGAGATCTGCGAGATCATCGTAGTCCCAGACCTGGATCTTCTGGATTTCGTGGGAAGTACGGAAACCATCGAAGAAGTTGATGAACGGAAGCTTGCCGTCAACGGCTGCGCAGTACGCAACGGGGGTCAGATCCATGACTTCCTGAACGGAAGACTCGCAGAGCATTGCTGCGCCGGTCTGACGACATGCGTATACGTCGGAGTGATCACCGAAGATGTTCAGAGCGTGGGTTGCAACGCAGCGTGCGGAGACGTTGAAGACTGCCGGAAGCTGCTCACCTGCGATCTTGTAGATGTTCGGGATCATCAGGAGAAGGCCCTGAGATGCGGTGAAGGTGGAAGTCATAGCACCTGCGACGATGGAGCCGTGGGTAGCACCCGCAGCACCTGCCTCAGACTGCATTTCCGTAACCTTCACAGTCTGGCCGAAGATGTTCTTTCTTCCCGCCGTTGCCCACTCATCGACATGCTCAGGCATGACGGACGAAGGGGTAATGGGGTAGATGGTAGCTACTTCGGTATACGCATAGGCTGCATGCGCGGCCGCTTCGTTACCATCCATGGTCTTGTACTTTCTTGCCATAGTTTTTATGTCCTCCTATGATATTTCGGGGATCCGCTCCGGAACTTTTGCGCAGGAAAAGCCGGATCTTCACCACAGATCGGGGCTTTTGCTCTTCCCTGTATAGAAAAAGCCCGTCTCTCTGGCGAACATCAGCAAAGCTTCGCCTGTGAAGTCCGTTTCGGATCCTTTGACGTCATGCACACAAAGTGTCTCCACCTCCTGTGCACAACAAATCAATCCTAGCCAACATACTAGCATCAGGCATCGCAAAATGCAATGATTCAGGGCTTTTTTCACTCGATTTTACGGTAAAATATCATAAAATAACCATCGTTCAACGTCTTTAATTCGTGAATAACTGACAAAGAAAGAGAGCTTATCCCCGGAATAATCTGTAAGTTAAAACTGCCATCGGAAGAGGGACAAAACAGACGGGAGTACAGTATGGAAGAAACGGGGACAGCCGAAAGCTGAAAGGAAAGTGAAATAAGGGCATGAAAAAAGGCATGAAAAAAGGGGAGCGCACTGCGCTCCCCATCGTAGGACAAAATCAGGATTTCCGGATCTCTTCTCCGACGGCGGCAAGACTCTGCATGGCATCGTGGTCAAAGATCACTTTGTCGTGCTCCTCGAGCTGCTCACAGCGGGCAAACGGCGTGTTCTCGATGGCGCCGTACTCGGAGAGAACGGCGAGGATGGACTGCATCTCGGAGACCTGCTCCAGAGTGTCCATGTGCAGGTACAGGTAGTAGGTGTGGTCCGTCTCGTCGAGAAAGAGCTTGCTCTGTCCCGTGTAACCGGATCCGGCGCTTGATGCGGCACGCACCACATCGGAGATCGCGCGGAAGGAGTAGAGACGGTTCAGCATCGCAAACTCCCGCATCTTTGCAAGGTCCTGCATGATCTGTGAGCCGGTGTGAGGTGCTGCGCCCGATGTCTTCTGCCCCGCATGGCGCCGTATGGAATCCACGATGTCGCTCACCACGTCCTGGCTGCGGGAAGAGGACTTTCCGGTCAGATCCCCGTGGTCCACCTCGGGCCCGAACTGAGAATAGCGGGCGTCGAGCTCCTCCGGGTCCTGGACCAGCGTCACGAGAATGACGAGCGTGTTCCGGCCCAGCGGTATGGCTTCAATCATGAGCGCCCCACTGTCGTTTTTGAAATCGTAGAGGTCACGGGCCTGCTTCATCATTTCCGCAAACAGTGCCTTTGCCTTGGGAGTTCCGTAGGCGAACTCGGTGAGGGAGATGTTTCTCTGTTCCAGGTCTTCTGCCGTCAGGACGAAACGGATCTGATTGTCATTGAGTTTTTCAATGGTCATAATAGAGAATTTAGGCCGCAGTGGAAACCACGGGGCTTGCCCCGTGCCGCGAAGCGGTGCGGCCGCCCTCCTTCCTTCAGGCAAATACAAGCCCCCGATTGTGGCAAATCACCTTGCACTGACGAATCGGAGCCTCTCTGCAGATTTCTTTTTCCACAAACTGGTATCGGTCGTTATGCTTGCCACTGACGGTAAGCGTATGTCCCTTGTACCGGACAAGCGCTCCGGGCAGTTCACGTTTCATATCGTTGTACCCGCGGGTACTCTTCCTGACCGACAGTCTGGATACCTCATGCGGGTGCTGTGCCCGATACTCTGCCAGGCTGATATACTTCGAAACCCCGTCCGTCTGACCGGTGCGTTTATGCCTGTTCTTGCAGACAATCCTGCCGTCCAGGTAATAGGTCCGTTCTTTCTGGTAATGAATTCCTGCTCTGTCATGCCGCCTGAACTGCAGAATCATCTGCATGTTGGAAAACGTCGGTATTTCCTCAGGGCAGATTCCCATGGCATCAACAGCGATAATCCACGCATCGATGTGATGGGTATTATCGTCCTTCTCCTTTTCGGGAAGACCGTATTCCATACGGCTT
>OMXP01000123.1 GCA_900315055.1 uncultured Lachnospiraceae bacterium | reverse complement strand
CGAGTATGACAAAGTTCACGTTAACGTTTGAACCGCCGTGTACCGAACGGTACGCACGGTGGTGTTGGAGGCGGGTGAAATCCCCGTCTACCAGATTGATGGGCATGGAAATGACGTTGACACCGGGCAGGGTTCTATGTCATTCTGGACGTGCAAAACGGGGAGCTTGCATTGATTCTTTGTTAAGGAGGAACCATGCAGGCATCAAAAGTTCATCTCACGAAGGTCCGCACGCTTTGCTTTGCGGCACTTCTTCTTTTTCTTCTCTCTGCTTTCCGTCTGCCCGTACGGGCTGCGGAGGCCGTATTTACCCTGACATCCACACCTGCCGGAGGAACACAGGCTGCACCAAAAGCTGTCCGCACCGGCAACAAGATCACCTACTGCGTTCTGTTTCAGAACAGGGACAAGGAGAACGCCCTCGGGACTCAGACGGCGTACTTTGAGATCCCGGCGGGACTTTCTTTGGATGATACCGGCCTTTCCTGGTACACGAACGGCATGAAAAAGAAGGAGGCAAAGCCTCTTTCGGATCCGGCATCCCCGGTGTCCTGCTCCCTTTCCGGGCAGAACGTGTCCGTCACGGTCCCTTCCGTTTCGCCCGGGCAGAGCATCAGGGTCCTGATCCCGGTCCGGGTGCAGGCAGAGCGCATGGCAAGAACCTATGCGGCAAAGGCCGTGCAGACCGCAGGGGACGGCGCAGTAAGAGAGACGGAAACGCTCTTTCACAGCTGCGCCGGGGCGGATTCCCCGCTCCCGACTCTTTCCGTTACCACGAGCCCGAAGGCGGGAACGGCAGACGCACCCTCTGCCGTGAAGGCGGGAAAGACGATCACCTATCACCTGACGGTTAAGAACCCCGGGAAGTACTTTGCGGCGGAGGATACCCTGCTGCAGTTTCCGGTGCCGGAGGGCCTGACCCTCGATCCTTCTGCCATCACCTTTTCGGAAGGGGCAACTGCGGAGACGTCCTTTGACGGACAGGTCCTGACACTTCGCGTCCCGACCCTTGCCCCGAAGCAGAAGGTAAAGATCTCCGTTCCGATGACGGCCGCGCCCTGCAGAGAGGGAAAGACCTATGCGGGAATGATGACTCTTGTCTCCTCCTCCGGAACGGCGATCGGAAGTCAGGTGCAGACCTTCCACGCCCAGAGCCCTGCCGGGGTGCCGAAGGTGTCCTTTGACATCACGACAACCGCATCCCGGGGGACTGCAAAGAGCCCGAAAAAGGTGGTCTCGGGATCCTGCATCCACTACATCATCTCCCTGAAGAACAAGGATAAGAACTTTGCGATCGGAACTGCCCTGGTCACGGACGTGATCCCGCAGGGGCTTACCCTCGATCCCTCGAGGATTACGTACTACCGGAACGATGCTGCCACCGCGGCGGTGCCGGTAAGTGCCGGGGACGGGTCCGTACAGGCAGCCTTTGACGGCAGCACGCTGACCCTCAGCCTTTCGGGGATCCCGGCCGGGGAGAAGCTCTCCGTCGTCGTTCCCTGTGAGGTCACCCCGGCAGAGGTGGAGGAACTTTTTGTCAACACGCCCCTTCTTGTTTCCATTGACGGGGCACAGGTGAATACCCAGGCTTCAAAGCCCTGCTATCAGGTGAAGAGCGCGGGAAAGTAGGAAGACATAAACGCATAATAAGGCAAAAGCCGGATTGATTTTCCTTTCATTCGGCTTGGTTTCCGGAGCAGCTGCTAAGTACCGCGGCTGCTCTTTTCAGGTGTGCGTCTGCTGATTTGATGGAAAATTACCCCTTGCAGGATACCCCTTTGGGGTATATACTGCTGACGGAAAGAAAGATACCCCTTAGGGGTATTTGAGGAACGCAGATGAACGAAGAAAAGATCGAAACCGAAGTGAAACAGGCCGAGCAGGAAACCGTAAAGGAGTGTCCCTGCTGTGACCGGTCCACACAGCGAAGCGACGAGGAAGTAAAGGATCTGATCCGCCGGCTCAACCGGATTGAGGGTCAGGTTCGCGGCATCCGCAGGATGGTCGAGAATGACGCCTACTGCGTCGATATCCTGACCCAGGTGCAGGCAACGAGCTGCGCTCTGAATTCCTTTACGAAGCAGGTGCTCTCCCGCCACATCAAGACGTGTGTGGCCGACGATATCCGCGAGGGAGGAGAGGAAAAGGTCGATGAACTGGTCAACCTCCTGCAGCGGCTGATGAAGTGAAAGGAGATTTCATGGATCAATATGTCGTGACCGGCATGAGCTGTGCCGCATGCCAGGCCAGAGTGGAAAAGGCAGTTTCAAAAGTGCCGGGCGTTACAAGCTGCTCGGTATCCCTTCTTACGAACTCGATGGGCGTTGAGGGGACGGCATCGCCTGAGGCTGTCATCAGCGCCGTCGAGAACGCAGGCTACGGGGCGAAGGTCAAGGATGACGGGAAGGAGAGTGAATCTTCCCACAGCGCCGGCAGCATCAGCGCGAAGATCGCGGCCGAGGAGGACGCCCTGAAGGACCGGGTGACACCGGTTTTGAAGCGGCGCCTCATCTGGTCGGTGGTGTTCCTTCTCATTCTCATGTATTTCTCGATGGGCGTTCACATGTGGAACTTCCCGGTGCCGCCTGTCCTGTATGAGAACCATGTGGGCGTCGGCATCATCGAGATGGCGCTTGCCATGGTGATCATGATGATCAACAAGAAGTTCTTCGTCAGCGGCTTTACGAGCATGATCCACGGCGCCCCGAACATGGATTCCACCATTGCGTTGGGGTCCGGCGCGGCCTTCGGTTACAGCTTCGTCATGCTGATTCTGATGAGCAGGGCGGCAACCGAGGGCGGCATGGAAGCTGCGATGCCGTACATGAACGAGCTGTACTTCGAGTCAGCGGGCATGATCCTGACGCTCATCACCGTGGGCAAGCTCCTGGAGGCCTACTCCAAGGGAAAGACCACGGATGCCCTGAAGAGCCTCATGAAGATGGCACCGAAGACGGCAACCGTTGTCCGGAACGGGAAGGAGAGCGTGATCCCCGTCGATGACGTGGTATCCGGCGATACCTTCATCGTCCGCCCCGGAGATTCGATCCCGGTGGACGGCGTCGTGCTCTCGGGAACGAGCGCGGTGAACGAGTCGTCGCTCACCGGTGAGTCCATCCCGGTGGACAAGGCAGAGGGTGATGTGGTCTCCTCTGCGACCATCAACCAGTCCGGCGTTCTGACCTGCCGGGCAACGAGGGTCGGCGAGGATACGACATTCGCACAGATCATCACGATGGTCTCCGATGCCGCAGCGACCAAGGCGCCGGTGGCGCGTCTTGCGGATAAGATCGCAGGCGTGTTCGTCCCGGCCGTCATCGGCATTGCGGCCGTGACGATCGTGATCTGGCTGCTGGTCGGTCAGGACATCGGCTATGCACTTGCCCGCGGCATCTGCGTGCTCGTGGTCTCCTGCCCTTGCGCCCTGGGACTTGCAACGCCCGTTGCGATCATGGTCGGCAACGGCAAGGGCGCAAAGAACGGCATCCTGTTCAAGACGGCGGAAGCTCTGCAGGAGACCGGAGGTCTCCAGATCGTGGCGCTCGACAAGACCGGCACCATCACGGCAGGTCAGCCGAAGGTGACGGACCTTGTTCCGGCAGAAGGCATTTCGAAGGACGAGCTGCTGACAAAGGCGGCGGCCCTCGAGAAGAACTCCGAGCACCCGTTATCCCATGCGGTGATGGAGGCGTTCGGCGACAAGACGCCGGAAGAGGTCACAAACTTCCAGGCACTTCCGGGGAACGGGCTTACGGCATCTTTGTCTGACGGCACGGTGCTGACCGGCGGAAGCAGAGCCTTTGTAAAGGCAAAGCTCGGGTCTCTTCCTGCGGCTTTTGAGACAGAAGCGGAGAAGCTCTCCGATGCCGGAAAGACACCGCTGTTCTTCATGGAAAATGACCATCTGCTCGGCGTCATCGCGGTGGCGGATACCATCAAGGAGGACTCCGCACGGGCAGTGAAGGAGCTCAAAAACCTCGGCATTCACGTGGTCATGCTGACCGGTGACAATGCAAGAACCGCAAAGGCCATCGGCGATGAGGCCGGTGTCGATGAGGTGGTCGCCGGCGTCAAGCCAGACGGCAAGGAAAAGGTCATCGAAGAGCTGCAGAAGAAGGGCAAGGTCGCCATGGTCGGCGACGGCATCAACGATGCCCCGGCTCTTACGAAGGCGGACATCGGCATTGCGATCGGCTCCGGAACGGACGTTGCGATCGACTCCGCCGATGTGGTGCTGGTAAAGTCAAGGCTGACTGACGTCTCCGGTGCGGTACGGCTCTCGAGAGCAACGTATAAGAACATCGTCGAGAACCTGTTCTGGGCACTCTTCTACAATGTGCTCCTGATTCCTCTGGCGGCAGGCGCCTACGTGCATCTGACCGGCTGGTCGATGAACCCGATGTGGGGCGCTGCGGCGATGAGCCTGTCGAGCTTCTTCGTGGTGACGAATGCCCTTCGCCTGAACCTGTTCCAGGTGCATGATGCCTCGCACGATAAAAAGCTCCGGCACCAGGTTAAGACCAATGCGGACGGAAGGCTTCTTACAGAAACAAAGGAGACAGAAGAGACTGTCTCTGCAGAAAGAAAGGAAGAAAACGAAATGACAAAGACAATCACAATCGAAGGCATGATGTGCAATCACTGCGAGATGACGGTCAAGAAGGCCCTGGAGTCGCTGGACGGCGTGACGAATGCAACGGTCTCCCACGAGAAGGGAACCGCCGTTGTCGAGATGACAAAGGATGTCGACAATGCAGCCCTGAAGAAGGCCGTTGAGGACAAGGACTACAAGGTCACGGCCATTGCCTGATTGTGAAATTGTGAAATTAAACTAAATTCCTCAAGAATGTATTGTGTGCAACCCAAAACGTGGTAAGATAGACATCACGGTACAGGATGTACCTGAAGGAGGTGCCACAATGGCAGAAAAAACAGATGAGGAGATCCTCATGGACAGTAAGAAGCCGATTACCTCAGACCAGATCGTGAGAGATATCATTCTCGCACACCCGGACGCAGCAGAAGTGCTGATGCGCATCGGCATGGGCTGCATCAGCTGCCCGGCGGCACTGATGGAGTCCCTCGGAGATGCGTGCATGGTGCACGGTCTCGACGGTGAAGAGGTCTGCAAGTACCTGAATCAGGAGCTGGATCTGCCGCAGGCAGAGGAAGCAAAGGCCTGAGTCAGGCAGCGGCAACAGGTAAAAAGAAGCGGTCATCCGTTGCGGATGGCCGCTTTTTTGTGCGCCCGGCGGGCGCACGCTCTAATGGGTGAAAGTCCCTAACTCGCCCGGCAGTGGGAAGAGTACAGCCGAAGCCAAGGGCGTTAAC
>OMXP01000127.1 GCA_900315055.1 uncultured Lachnospiraceae bacterium | reverse complement strand
ACCCTCTAATGTTTCCGAAGCAAAAACACCGATCGAGCAATCTCCTTGTCATCAGAATAGACGCGGAAGACTGAATTGCTCTTCGTGAAACAACCCTGTGGACCTTTTGTCCGCGGCATCATATCTATCGTTTTATAGTATAATATATTCATCAGCAAATTCTTTTTCAAAAGGCAGAATTATGATACAGACATCCACCTATTCGATAAAACTGCACAGCAGGACTGCGATCCAGACTCTCAGGGACACTGCGGTCATTTATCGGAACGCAGTGGATTTCTATATCGCTGTCATTGATGAGAACTGGGATGCCGTATTTGCCAGCGTCGGTAATCGGGAAAATGCTGTCCGCTCCGCAGAACGGTTAACGCTCACAACAAAGAAACGCCCGGTTGTGGCATATGACTTTGGGGCAAAGTTCTACAAATTCCCCAGCTATTTACGACGTGCCGCTATTGCTGAGGCGTATGGCAAGGTGTCGTCTTACCGGTCCAATCTTGCCAGCTGGGAGAAAGCGGACCCAAGGCTTCGCGGGCAGAAACCCGGCTTTCCGAAAGCCGGTTTCGTGTATCCCGCCATGTATCGGGACAACATGTTCGTCAGAACCGGCACTTATGAGGCACGGATCAAAGTTTTTATCCGCAATACCTGGGACTGGATCACTGTATCCTTCCGCAAGTCGGATGTGGACTACATCCTCCATCATTGCGGAAACAGGAAGGAATGCGTTCCTACTCTCCAGAAGCGCGGTAAGTGCTGGTATCTTGATTTCCCTTTTCAGAGAAAGGTCGAACTGGCTGACGTAGATATCTTCAGCCAAACCATTGTGGCTGTCGATCTCGGAATCAATAACTGCTGTACATGCGCGATTATGCGTTCAGACGGCACGATCCTTGGAAGGCGTTTTCTCCGCCTTCCGAGAGAATACGACTCTCTGAACCGCAAAATTTCGCGCATCAAATCTGCACAGCGTCATGGTTCCAGAAAGATGCCGCGTCTGTGGAGTCTCGCGAAAAATGTCAATGACGACATTGCGGTGAAAACCGCTCAGTTCATCGTTGATGCCGCCGTACTGTACAACGCGGATACCATCGTATTTGAGCACCTTGACCTTCGGGGAAAGAAGCGCGGTTCAAAGCGTCAGCGCCTCCATCTGTGGAAGGCGCAGCGCGTCCAGGCCATCGTGACTGACAAGGCACATGCCCTTTCCATGCGAGTCAGCAGAATCAATGCCTGGAATACTTCCAGGCTTGCATACGATGGCTCCGGCAGAGTACTGCGTGGATCGGAATCCACGAAAACAAACGGCTGCTACAGCCTGTGCGAGTTTCCAACAGGCAAAGTCTACAACTGTGATCTCAATGCGTCTTACAACATTGGCGCACGGTATTTTATCCGGGAGATCTTAAAGTCCCTTCCGGCGACGGACGGGCAGCGCATTCTGGCAAAAGCTCCAGAGTGTGCAAAGAGAAGCACCTGCACACTGTCTGCACTCATTAACCTGTACTCTGCCCTTTGTACTGCGGTATAAGGGGATCGGTACAGGCCGTATCTGCAGTCAGTAAGTCTTACAGGGTATGAAATTCCCTGTAGGAAGCACGCGGCTTTAGTCGTGTGAGGCTTCACTGACAGTGTATATATGGATCAGAGGATGATAGAATACGGCGGAAGGACAAGTCAGATACAAATATGCAGGGAGGTTTCCGATGGCAACGGTCAATGTGAATTTCCGCCTGGACAAGGAAGTGAAAGAAGAGATGGAGAAGGCCTGTGAGGATATGGGGCTTACCATGAGCGCCGCCTTTACAATCTTTGCAAAGACCGTCGTAAGAGAGCGCAGGATCCCGTTTGCCGTGACCGCCGATCCGTTCTATTCCGAAGCCAACATGCATTATCTGGATCAGAAGATGTCCGCATACAAAAACGGAACGCTGAATACATCAGAGCACGGACTGATGGACGAATGATTCTCCCTCTTCGTACGGTTTCTCTTCGTCATGCTTTTCCATGAACACAAAGAACTCCCGGCAGCCTTGCACTGCCGGGAGTTCCTTACGTTTTATCTTACGTTTTGCTTCTGATCAGCGGATTGCCTCGAGGACCTGATCCTTCTCCAGGCTTCCGTCCTTCTGCTCGCCGGCGGAGATGATGCGGTCCGTGCCATCGGCGTGTTCGAAGGCTGCCAGTTCCGGATGTGCCTTCTTCTCGGGCGTGTAGTTCTCGTAGGACGGTCTCTTGTGCTTCTCCTCGGCCCAGATCTCGTCTGCTACCGGAGCCCACTCCTTTGCGTAGTCGTCGCACTTTGCACACAGATGATCGACGTCCTCCGGGGACTCCTGGTTGGTCTGATGCGCGCCGGTCTCCTTGACCATCTTGCGGAGCAGCTGCGGGTTCTCGAGCATCGGGCAGGGGCGAAGATGATTGCGGTTGAACGGCTGTCCCTCGTGGTAAGCCATGAACAGCGGGCTCTGGAGCATCTCCAGAATGGTGTTGTCGTGGATGTTCGTGTTCGAGAAGTGAATGAACACGCAGGGCTCCGCGTCACCGTTGCTGTTGATGTGGAAGTAGTTGCGGCCTCCTGCAATGCAGCCGCCGACGTACTCGCCGTCGTTCTGGAAATCCATCGGATAGAAGCAGATCGGGCAGTCGTTCGAGCGGATGTAGCGGATTCGGTCGATCATGTACTTTCTCTGCTCGACGGTGGGCATGAGCTCCGGTGCTGCGTTGTTGCCAACCGGCATCAGATGGAAGTAGAAGCCGAAGCGTGCGCCCTTGCTCTCGAGCATCTGGAAGAAGGCATCGCTTGTTACGGCCTCGACGTTTGCTCTCGTGTAGCAGACGGAGGTGCCGTAGACAATGCCGTACTTCTTTAACAGATCCATCGCTCTCATGACGGCATCGTAGTGGCCGTTGCCGCGGCGGGCATCATTGGTCTCCTCGGTGCCCTCGATGGAGAGCATGAAGGTGATGTTGCCCAGCTTCTGGACCTTCTGCACGACTTCCTCGGTGAGGAGCGTGGAGTTGGAGTACAGCGCGAAGAAGCAGTCGTTGTGCTTCTCGGCGAGTTTGAAGATATCCTTCATGCGGACCGTCGGCTCACCGCCGGTCATCATGTACAGGTAGACGCCGAGTTCCTTGCCCTCGGTGACGATCTTGTCCATGTCCTCATAGGAGAGGTTGCTCTTGTGTCCGTAGGTGCCGCTCCAGCAGCCGACGCAGTGCATGTTGCAGGCCATCGTGGGATCGAAGAGGATCAGCCACGGGATGTTGCAGCCGTACTTCTCACGGTTTGCGCGGATGGTCTTGGTGCCGCGAAGGAAGGCCTCATAGCCGAGGTTCAGGAGCATCTTCTTGGCATAGCCGGGATCCGTCTCATCGATGATCCGGTTCAGGTACTTCGTCCACTTGTAATCCGGATCGGAGAGATTCTTCTTGACCGCGTCGAAGGTGGCCTGATTGTTCTCGTTGCCGAGGAAGCGCTTTGCGAGGTCGACGAGCTGACCGAAGGTCTTGGTCCTGTCGTCTGCCTTGCGGACGTGCTCCCAGAGACCGTCGATGATTGCAGAGACGGCCTTGCGCTCCGCTGCATGTGTCAGATTCTGAACTGTTCCTGCCATATACTGTAAACTCCTCCTGGAATCAACTGGAAATCAACGAATTGATATGGTTTTGACATCTTTGTATTCTTCTCAGAACGCGCCTATCATAACGTAACTTTCTTTCTCTGAACACGGACAAAACTTGCAAAGTGTGACTTTGAGGGCTCTTTCGCCGCACCGGAGCGTGGTTCCTCCTCTTCCCTTCTGATCCCCGTTCTCTTCCTCACGGTTTCTTTTGCGTCTTTGTTTTTTCCAAGTTCCCTTCCTGTTTCTGCCATTGTTAGAGATTATTTAGAAAACATGACCACCTGTTCTGTTATAATGATGCTGTCAGGAAAACGGATTCACCGATGGCAGTCCCGGAGGGTGATTTTTCAGGGGCTGCCATCGGATCGTATTGGAGGTTACATTATGGGATTTCTGGATCAATTATCGGGAAAGCTCTCGGAAGCAGGCAGGAGCATCAAACAGGCCGGCACCAGCGCGGCACAGCAGACGAAGGACTTTACGGACAGGACAAAGCTGAATGCCCAGATCCATCAGTATGAGAAGGACATCGAGGCGCAGTACACGGCACTTGGCAGGGCGCTTTATAAGCAGAAGCCGGAAGAGGCGAAGACCTTTGCACCGGAGATCGTGGCAAAGATCGAGGAGGCCAGTGCTTCCATTAAAAAGGCACAGGATGAGATCCTTGCGATTTCCAACAAGAAGATCTGTCCGGTCTGCGGCAGGCAGAACGATGCGAGCGCAAAGTTCTGCGTCGGCTGCGGCACCGCCCTCGAGGTGGACCCTGCGATGAAGCAGGAGGAGGAGAAGAAGGAAGAGGAGAAAGCATCGGATAAGACGCCGGAATCCTCTGCCGCATCTTCTGATTCTTCCTCTTCTTCTTCCGCACCGGAGCATGTCACCGGTGAAGTGGTGGACGATAAGACGACAAAGGAAGCCTAAGGCATGGTTTTTCGTGCGGATTCGGGCATTTTCGGGGGAAAATTGTGGGAAATGGGGTGGATAGTGATTACGCACTATAGTGAGCACCCCTGAATTTCCGGGTTGCGGAGCGGTTCAATGTAGGCTCGAATCATAGATCATAACCCCGCTGCCGATTTTGGGTAACGGATCGTAAATACATCCTCGAAAAGGCTATGTGCACAACATAGTCTTTTA
>OMXP01000128.1 GCA_900315055.1 uncultured Lachnospiraceae bacterium | reverse complement strand
AGCAGGTACCTCGTGTACCTACCATTATAGTTGGGGTTAAAGGAATTGAACATCCCCTAAACCTCTTGGGATCGTGAACCTTTTGTCCACGGCATCATTGATATTGGTTTATTGAGGGTCATCAAGACCCAACTGAACAGTTACCGTTTTCCAGCCGTTTTCCAGAAGAAAACACCCTTTCCGGGGTACTTTCCCGGAAAGGGTGTAGGTGTATCCATGCTATTCCGTGTCCGGCTTTGGCGGGGCAAGCAGGATCTGAAAGAGCTGTGCATAGACCTCATCGCACTGCTTCTCAAAGTTCCTGCAGACGAGCTTTGCCGATTCCTCGGTCGGAAGGTTCAGGTCAAGGGAGAGCAGTGTCGTGCTGCCCTCCTGCAGATCCATGTGAGCGGTATATCCGCCCCCGGTTGCCCGGTAATGCTGTGTCGTGATTTCCCGCGCGCGCTTCAGTTTCTGGCCGTTCGCCGTCAGATACTTCTCGATGTCGTCCTTCTGAATGGCAGTCAGATGATTCTCGAACATCGCAAGTGCCTGCTCGCCCTCCGCGGTGATCGAAAAGCAGAGCCGGTCCCCCGCCTTCTCTTCTTCCATGTAGCCGTTGTCCTCCAGGGCTTCAATAGTATCAGACAGGGACAGAAAATCGACGTACCCTCCGTGCAAAAGGAAGTCCGTCACCAGAAGAGAGGGGAGCTTTTCCTTTGCCCTGTGAAGCATGTAGAGAACGAGGAGCTGATGAATACCGATAAGTTCCATGTCTAATCCTTTTTCTGATCCCTGGGAAGGAGCTGTTCTCTCTCCCCGTACTTCTTCTTTCCGGTAAGCTTTGCCATGTGATCACGGATTGTGACCTCATAGCCATTTTCCGATGGCCTGTAGAAGGACCTGTCCTTTAAGGCATACGGCAGGTACTGCTGTCCGGAATAATGGCCCTCGTAATCGTGGGCGTACTCGTAACCGATCCCGTGTCCCAGATCCTTCGCATGGGAATAGTGTGCATCCTGCAGATAGGGAGGAATCGGGAGATTTCCGGATTTTTCCACCTCCGCCTGGGCATCGTCAATGGCAGTGGTTGCGCTGTTGCTCTTTGGCGCCGTCGCCACATACGATGCCGCCTGGGCGAGAATGAGCTTCGATTCCGGCCAGCCCACCCTCTCGCATGCAAGACTTGCCGCCACGGCAACCTGAAGAGCATTCGGGTCTGCGTTTCCCACATCCTCGGACGCACAGATCATGATGCGCCTTGCAATGAATTCCGGGCTCTCCCCGGAGTTCAGCATGCGGGCAAGATAGTAGATGGCCGCATCCGGATCAGAGCCGCGCATGCTCTTGATAAAGGCCGAGATCGTGTCATAGTGATTGTCCCCGTCCCGGTCATAGCGCTGTACCCTCTTCTGGATGCACTCCCTTGCAACCTCCATGGTGAGGTGGATCTTTCCGTCCGCAGACGGCGGTGTCGTCAGGACGCCGAGCTCCAGGGCATTCAGCGCATGCCTTGCGTCCCCGTTTGCCATCTCGGCGAGGAAATCCTTCGCATCCTCGTCCATCACCGCATGGTAGTTGCCAAGCCCCCGCTCCGGATCCGTGAGGGCCCTGTCTATGAGTGTTTTGATATCCTCCGCCGTCAGGGGCTTCAGCTCAAAGATCATGCTCCTTGAGATAAGGGCGCTGTTCACCTCAAAGTACGGGTTCTCCGTCGTCGCTCCGATCAGGGTCACCGTCCCGTCCTCCACATACGGCAGCAGATAGTCCTGCTGAGACTTGTTGAAGCGGTGAATCTCGTCGACGAACAGAATGGTCTTCTTCCCGTAGCCGCCAAGTCTCTGCTTTGCGGCGTTTACGGCGTCCTCCATCTCCTTCTTCCCGGCACTGGTCGCATTGATCTGCACGAACTCGGCACTCGTCGTGTTCGCAATCACCATCGCCAGTGTCGTCTTACCGGTTCCGGGCGGCCCGTAAAAGATGATCGAGCCCAGATGATCCGCCATGATGGCGCGGTACAGGAGCTTTCCCTTTCCGATAATATCCTGCTGTCCCACGACCTCATCGAGGGTGCGCGGACGAAGGCGTGCAGCAAGAGGAGATTCCTTCTCCCTGTTTTTCTCCTGCATGTAGGAGAACAGATCCATATCCATAGTTCACCTCAACTCATTGCTTTATGATAGCACATGAGCCTGCCATCGTCCCCTGTGGATGAAAAGAAGGCCGGGGTTGCCGGCCTTCCATACGCATATCGTTCTGCTGTCTGCTACTGCATCTCAAGCTCGTCATAGAAACTCTCAAGAAGAGATGCGCTCTTCTGCAGTGCGGAGAGTTCCTTTTCTGCAAGCGGGATCTCCACGATCTCCTTCGAGCCTGTTTTGTCGATGATCGTCGGCACGGACAGCCAGGCATGATCGATCCCGTACTGTCCGGTAAGTCCCACGGTCACCGGATAGATGTGATTCTCGTTAAACAGAATACTCTTTACGATCGCTGTTGCGGAGGAGGCGATGCCGTAGCAGGTGTTGCCCTTGCGGTTGAAGATCTCCCACCCGGCTTCAATCGTCTGCTTCTGCAGATCCTCCTTCGTCACGGACTTCGTGCGGTCGCTGTTGTCCTTCATGACGCTGTCGATGTACTTGCCGCCGATCGTTGCCGAGTTCCAGGAGACAATCTCGGAATCCCCGTGCTCGCCGCAGACAAACGCCTCTACGCTTCTTGCATCGAGATCATAGAGCTTTGCAATCTCACAGCACAGTCTTGCGGAATCCAGGTTCGTGCCGGAGCCGATCACCTGGTTTCTCGGAAGACCGGAGAGCTTCCATGTGTAATAGGTCATGATATCCACCGGATTCGAGATCACAAGGAAGATCCCGTCAAAACCGCTGGCCATGACGGAGCCGACGATGCTCTTCATGATGGCCATGGAGGGCTTCAGCATCTCCAGACGGTCGTGGGAGTCCTTCGGCATCGGTGCACTTGCCGTGATGATGACGATGTCGGCATCGGAGCAGTCACTGTAGTCTCCGCTGTAGACCTTGATGTTCCGGTTCATGAAGTAGACGGAGTGTTCCATGTCGAGCGCCTCCGCATAGGCCTTGTCCTTATTGACGTCGATGAGAACCAGCTTTTCACACAGGCCCTGATTCAGGATGGTATAGGCACACGTTGCGCCGACATTGCCGCAGCCGACGATGACAACCTTGCTGTCTTTGAAACTCATAGTGATGATCTCCTTTTCAACATACTTCTGACCATCATAGCGCAATCTGCGTCCCTGAATGATACCGATTTGCTATGCTCTATCCTTCGTTTTCGGAATACCAAAGACCTGAGACGAAGTACAGAAGGCTGACCAGAGTATAGACCGGATAATACATCCCGTGCTCGTCCTTTCCGCTTCGGATCAGTTCCAGGGCGTGTTTCCTGTCAAAGAGCCGGTAGCTTCCGAACTTCTCCGAGCCCACGGCCCCGTTATGGTTGATGACGGAAAGATCCGGCACGTCAGCGACAATGCATACAAGGCCGTTGCTCTCATCGGTCATGCCCGGAGAAGAGAATACAAAGGGAGAGATCTCGAAGACGCGGTCCGAATCCTTTACCTGAATCCCGGTCTCCTCGTACAGCTCCCTCACCGCAGTAGTACGGATCGGGTGCGGCTCCTTTTTATCCGCTTCATCGACAAGCCCCGCCGGCGGGGAGAGCAGGTACTGGCCGGTGGGATAGCGGAACTCATACTGAAGATAGAGACGCGGCTCTTGTCCGGGACTTGTCAGGATCACGGTAAGATTCACCCCGTCCGGAGCAGAGGCTTCAATCTCCTCTCCCGTCATCGCCGCATTGAGGTTCTCCTTTGTGTGGCGCGTCGCGTCATAGTAATGCTTTCCCGGCGCGTACTGAAGATCATAGACACTGACAAAGCGGGAGGTAAACACCTCCTTTGCACAGTCCTTCGGCATCTGAAACTTCTCATCCATGACAGGTATCCCCCTTAAAGTTCGTCCAGCATCTGCTGCGGATTCTGATCCGCCTTCACCTTCTGCAGGGCCTTCACAATAATCCCGTTCTCATCGATGAGATAGGTCGAGCGGACGACGCCCATCGATACCTTCCCGTAGAGCTTCTTCTCCTGCCAGACGCCATAGGCCTCAATGACTTTGTGATCCGGGTCCGAGAGGAGCGTGAACGGAAGGCCGTACTTTTCCTCAAATTTCTTGTGGGACGCCACCGAGTCCTTCGACACGCCGAGGATCACGGCTCCCTTCTCTCTGAAGAGCGGATAGCGCTCCGCAAATCCACATGCCTGCTTTGTGCAGCCGCTCGTCATGTCCTTGGGATAAAAATACAGGATTACCTTCTGTCCGAGATAATCCGACAGACTGTGAGGAATCCCGTTCTGATCCTCCAGTGTAAAATCCGGTGCCTTTGTTCCGATTGCAATGAGTGCCATGGCAGCCTCCTCCTCTAAGAGAGCACTTTCGTACTCTGATCCAAATATGTTAATGCCTTAGCGATTTCCAATATGTCCGTCCGATGATCTTCAGAAATACTT
>OMXP01000130.1 GCA_900315055.1 uncultured Lachnospiraceae bacterium | reverse complement strand
GTTTAACGGTATTTTCCCGATAGGAGCTGCTAGTTCTCGGCGTCAAAAGCCTTGCAAACTCAACAGATTTCCGGGGTACAACTTATTGGGAAAGTTTTATTTTAAGGGAAAGCGGGGAAAGGAATGGAAAACAGTGACAGATAAGGGCTGATCCGCAGATGGGAAAGCAGGTCGGCAAAGAGTAACAGGAAGACATGCAAAATGCCGCGGGTGAGACCGGAGAGTCTCTTCCGCGGCATTTTATGTTTCTGATCAGGCGTTTTTATCCTCCCGGAACAGCATCATGTAGAACAGATCCCCGTAGTAGGGGTTCTGCCGAAGGCGGCTGTAGCCGGTAACAGGCACGGTTTTCCCGTCCTTTGTCCGGATGTGGCAGCGGACCGCTCCGGAGCTTTCCGTGGGATCTGCGGAGGCCTTGTCCCGGACGTGCGCTCTGACAGACGGGTATTCATCGGGAAGCATGAGTCCCCGGAAGGAGCCGCTTGTTACACGCAGGAAGTCGTCAAGGTTTGAACAGCGGAAGAGCTCAATCATCTCGCGGTTTGCGTAGAGGATCTTTTCCGTGTCACTGTCTGCCGTGAAGACGAAATAAGCCCCGGGGATGTTGTCTGCAAGGTCGCGGTAGCTGAAGCCGATCTGGGAGCGTTCCTTCTTGTCCATGCCCTCCTGGAAGCGGACGGCACCGTTCTTTCCGTGGAGCTTTACCTGGTAGAGGGCCGCATCAGCCCGCTTCAGGAGTCCCTGCAGGTCCGATGCCTGATTCGGGTACTCCACAAAGCCGACGGAGAGGGAACAGGGATACACCTTGTCTCCGGACCGGAAGGTGTTGATGATGTCTGGCAGAATCAGGATTTTCGCCTCATTTGCCGCGATGTTTCCGGGGAGGAACACGCAGAACTCGTCCCCACCGGTGCGCCCGAAGATGCAGTTTTTCCCGAAGTGCTTTCGCAGCTGTGCGGAGATGCTGACAAGAGCCGCATCTCCGGTCTCATGGCCGTAGAGGTCATTGATCTGCTTAAACTCGTCGATATCGATGAAGGCGAGCACCGCCTTCTGCTCCGGGTGTGCCTTCAGGCTCTCCTCCATCAGGGTCATCGCCGCAGCCCTCGAGTTCACTTCCGTCAGGAAGTCGGTCTCCGCGAGCTTTTTGAACTGCTGGCTGCTCTCATCGAGCTTTGCGTTGAGCTGAAGCTGTTTTTCGATCAGCTGCCGGTTCTCGAGATTCTCCCGGATGAAGGCGGTCACGTACCGGTAGCGGATGACGAGGAAGAACGAGGTCAGGACAAACAGTGTCAGATAGTCGGGAAGCCCAAAAGATCCGATCTTAAGATACGGAGAGCAGTACAGCGCGGCAAACAGGACGCCAAGTGCGAGGATGCCCTGCAGCGGAGGGACCACGAAGTACAGAAAACAGGAAAAAATCAGGATCGGAAAGGACAGCATGTTTACATCGGAGTTCGGACCGCCTGTAAAGTGCCCAAGCTCAAAGACAAGAACCGATGCAAGATACAGGGCAAGAAGGGGCGGTACCGGAACATGGTCCGGGTCAAGTTTCTGCAGGCGAAAAGAAAGCGACAGGAACAGCAGAAGAGTGCTTGTGCCTGCAAGAAACAGGTGCTCCGCGAAACGAATGTCCAGACCCCTGTCAAGGCCGAGAAAATCAAGAACCAGGGAGACCAGGGACATGACAAGCGTCAGGATACTGATCGGAAGCGCAAGGCGGAAGTTGACAAAGTTCCATTCGCGTTTTTCCTCCTGTGTCAGATGGAAGGTCCACTTCCTGGAACGCAAAGGCGCGGGATTTGGCATTTTGTTTTCCCCTTCTGTGCAGAGGGCGGCATCTGCAGCCCTCTGAATGAGCACATGACAATTAGGGTAATCATACACCCGCAAAGGGGAGAAAGGGTTTTGAAAATTTGAGCGGGGATTTCCCGTCCGGTTCTCTCGTGCCTTTGAGGGAGCGGTGCGAAAGATGCTTTCCTGTAGTAAAATGAACCAGGTTGTTTGTTTTGCAGGAGAGAGATTATGCGGTATATCGGCAGCAAGGCAGGGCTCCTCGATGAGCTCACACAGATCCTTTCGACCCACTGTCCCAGGGCACATTCGGTCATCGATATTTTTGCGGGAAGCGGCGTCGTGACGCAGCGCCTGAAAAAAGAGGGGTATCTTGTCACGGGAAATGACTGCCTGTACTTCTCCTACTGCATCCTCCGGGGAACCTCGGGGATCTCGAAGATGCCGGATTTTTCAAAGCTTGTGCCTTTGGGGATCGATGATCCGATCGACTATCTGAACCATCTGACCCTTACACAGTCCGGGATCGACCTGAAGTCCTGCTTTATCTATCAGAACTATACGACAACAGATACCTGCAGCCGCATGTACTTCCAGCCAGAGAATGCGCTGAAGATCGACCTTGTCCGGCAGACAATCGGGCAGTGGAAGGACAAAGGCCTTATCGATGAGGACGGGTACTACTACCTTTTGGCTGCCCTTCTTGAAGCCGTGCCGTATGTTGCAAACATCGCCGGGGTGTATGCCGCCTATCTGAAGTACTGGGAACACCGCTCTTTCCAGCCTCTGACACTGAAGGCGCCGGAAATTATTTCATCCTCTGCTGCCTGCCCGATGTACAACGAGGACGTGGACGAGCTTCTGCCGAAGCTTTCCGCCGATGTCCTCTATTCGGACAGTCCCTACAATACGAGGGAATATCTGCCGAACTATCATCTCCTTGAGACCATCGCACGCTATGACAATCCCGTAATCTACGGGGTAACCGGCATGCGGGAGCATAAGGGGCAGAGGAGTGCCTTCTGCTCGAAGAAGACGGTGAAGGCGGCTTTTGAGCGCATGATTTCCGAGGCAAATGTCCGGTACATCGTCATCAGCTACAACAACGAGGGGCTCATCTCCACCAAGGAGCTGACCGCCCTGTGCCGGAAATATGCGCTTCCCGGATCCCTCGATGTGATCCAGATCCCGTATCGGAGATACAAGAGCCGCATCCCGAATGAGAGCGAGGGGCTTCTCGAGCAGATCTATGTATTCGAGAAGAAGGGAAAGGAAGAGGAGACCCCGAAGATCCATTACCTCAAATCCCCCATGAACTATGTCGGGGGAAAGTACCGGGTGCTGTCACAGCTGATCCCGCTCTTTCCGGAAAAGATCGACACCTTCGTGGACCTGTTTGCGGGAGGACTCGATGTTGCCGTCAACGTGAACGCAAAGAAGACGATCGTAAATGACGTGAACAGCTTCCTCATTGAGATCTATGAGGCCTTCCAGAAGGAAAAGCCGGAAAAGGTGCTGGCAAAGATCGATATCATCATCGATACCTGGCATCTTTCCAAGGAAAACAGGGAGGGATATCTTGCCCTTCGCGCGCACTACAACGAGAGCACAGAGCGTGATCCCATCGAGCTCTATGTCCTCATGTGCTACAGCTTCAACTATCAGCTTCGGTTCAACAACGCCCATGCGTTCAACAACCCCTTCGGGAGAGGACGCTCCTCCTTCAACGATGCGATGCGCAGGAACATGGAGGCCTTCCTGCCGAAGATTGCGGACTTTGAGTTCCATTCACAGGACTTTCGCACGCTTGATCTCTCTGCTCTGAAGGAGGGAGACTTCATCTACTGCGATCCGCCATACACCATCACCACCGGCTACTACAACGACGGGAAGCGGGGATTCTCCGGTTGGTCGAAGAAGGACGATCTTGCCCTGTTTGATTTTCTCCGGGAGCTTGACAGAAGGGGTGTGAAGTTTGCGCTCTCCAACGTTCTCGTCCACAAGGGCGTGGAGAATGAGCCCCTGAAGGATTTTGCAAAGGACTTCCATCTCCACAGGATCTGGCGAAGCTATGCAAACGCCAGTTATCATGCCAAATCCACCCTCTCGAGGACCGTCGAGGTGCTGGTGACAAACTATCCGGATAACAGTACGGGCAATCGGTCAGATGATTGAAAATTTTTACAAAAACTGACTTGACTTTACGGGGTGATGCGGGTATCTTGTTGGCGGTCTTTTGGAGATTTCCGATTTTTCATCGGAAGTGAAAGGAGAGCAGACATGAGTGCACACGGAACTCCTCTCACCTTCCGCCCCTGATTCGATATTTTGGGTGGGCGGGAGCACTGGAAAATTCCTTTTGTTTATGAAAATTGAGAGGTCAGATGTGACCTCAGAGGGTAATCCCGGAAAAATTGATTCATGAATCGAAATATTTAATCCAGACTCGAAACTTAAAAGGGAACTCAGAAACCGGCGGCTTGGCTGCCGGTTTTATTTTTGACTTTTTTGCGCAGGTTTCTTTGTTGTCTCCTCTGTTACTGACCCGTTCCGATGTCACGGAACTGACGAGTCCTACTGTCACGGTATTGCCATTGACTTGTCAACGAATGGCGAGATTGCCGTCAACTATTC
>OMXP01000131.1 GCA_900315055.1 uncultured Lachnospiraceae bacterium | reverse complement strand
GATAGCCAGATACTGCCCGATATTCACGCTAACTTAACGAGTCGAGCCGCTCCATCCCGGTGGCATTGGCACTTGCTTGGTCTAACTTAATGGCATTGACTCGGCTGTGAGATGAAAAGCCTCTTTGCCGCCTCGGTGATGTTCCCGGTGTCTGCCGTCACGACGATATATCGAAGCTGATCCAGTGTCATGAAAACCTCCTTGTATCAACCATCTACTCTTCCCCGCTCTTCCTGCAAAAAAGAGAGAAAGCTCCTCGCCGCAGGGGACAGGTCCGGGGCCACAGCGATGCCGACCTCTACCTCAGAGAGGGGAGAAACGGGAATGATCTTCACCTTATCGCTTTGAAAGACGCAGTTCTTTTCCTCATTCAGGGCAATCCCAAGTCCCGCCTCCGCCATCGCAAAGGCGGTGTAGCTGTCCTTTGCCTCCATCTGGATATTCGGGGTGATGCCGCCTTTGGCAAGGATTCTCTTGTTGTCAGTGTCAATCCCGGAGTAGATCTCGATGTAGGGTGCTGTTTCCAGGAGCTTTAACGGAAAGCTGTCGAGAGAAGCATAGTCCGAATCCGCGGGGACCCAGGCCATCATGGGACTTTTCTCGAGAGGAATCCAGGTCCACTTCCCCTCGCGTCTGCTGACGATTGCAAGGTCCAGCCGGCGTTCGGAGAGTTCCCCGCAAAGATCCGTGCTGAAACCGCTTGTCACCTTGATCGTGATCCCCGGATACCGCTCCCGAAAGGCATCGATACAGCGCTTCAGTTCCGGGAAGATATCGCTGTAGGCGGAACCGATCGATACGGTGCCGACGGAAAGCCCCAGGATCTCCCCTGCCGTCTGGGAAAGAAGGCTCTCATGGTAGAGGATCTCCCGGATCTGCGGCAGGAGCTTCCTGCACCCTTCCGTCGGCTCCACGCCCTCATGCTTCCTTACAAGAAGCGGAAACCCGCAGGACGACTCGAGCGATGCAATCATGCGGCTGATGCCGGACGGGGTATAGGCGGATTCCTCTGCCGCCTCCGTGATGTTCTTCTTCTCCACGACAAGAAGCAGTGTGCGCAGCTTTTCGGTATCCATCGCTCCTCCTTTCATTCTTGACGTTTTCGCAACGACAGATTGATATTCTTTCGTTTTACGCAACGACAGTTTCAGTATACCATGCAGACGCCAAAAGGTTGAGAGAAACCGAAACAGAGGAGTAAAGAACATGAACGAACTTGCCATTCGAAGAGAAAAACAGGCACACGGCGGGATCCGCCTCTTCAATGAGAATGATAAAAAGATGACCGCCCTCATGCTGCCGCTCATTGCAAACAACATCCTGCAGCAGCTCTACAACACGATCGACAGCGTCGTCATCAGCAACTTCACCAATGAGGAGAGCTTTGCCGCCGTCGGCATCGCATCCTCCGTGATGAACCTGTTCCTGTTCTTCCTTGTCGGTGCCTGTACCGGCATCTCCGTCCTCTTTTCACAGAACTACGGGAAAGGGGATCTGAAACGGCTCCGGAACGTCTTCTATCAGTCCTTCGTCTCCGGTCTTGTCCTCTCGGCACTCCTTGCGCTCGGCGGGATCGCAGGCCTTGGCCTCATCTGCACGATGATCCGCGTGCCGTCCTCGCTGACCGCACTGGTAAAAACGTATCTTGTGGTCGTCCTCCTCGGCCTTCCCGCAAGCTACCTCTACAACCTGTGCAGCGCCATCCTTCGAAGCGCCGGACACACGGCGATCGTCCTGGTTGTACTCCTGATCTGTGTGATCATCAACACCGGGCTCGACATCTTTATGGTGTATGGCCTTAAGGCCGGGATCTTCGGCGCCGTCCTTGCGACAACGATGTCCCAGGTGATGTCGGCTGTTCTGTGCCTGATCGCCATCAGGGTCCGCTACCCGCAGCTGATGTTCAGAAGAGACGACTGCCATCTGGACAAAGAAACCATCGGAACCATCGTGAAATTCGGGGACGTCACGGCGGTGCATCAGTCAAGCCTCTACATCGGCAAGCTGATGGTGCAGGGCATCGTCAACACGGCAGGACAGGCGGCGATCGCCGGATACACGGCTGCCACCAGGATCGAGGGCTTTGCCAACTCGTTCGGCGACAGCGGCTGCGCTGCCACCGCAGTCTTTACCGGTCAGGCAGCAGGTGCCGGAGACAGGAAACAGGAAGAGGCCTATTACAGGAGCAGCCTGAAGATCCTCTCCATCATGGGGATCGCAAGCTCGATTCTTCTGTTTGTCACAGCCCCCTACGCGTCCGCTCTCTTTGCCGGCGCCGGTGCCGAGGCGCTCGCATCGTCCGTCTCCTACCTTCGCCTGATTGCTCTCTTCTACCTGTTCTGCTATACCGGCAACACGTTCGCCGGGTACTTTGACGGCATCGGAAAGGTGCAGATCCCCTTTATCGGCGCAGCAAGCCACATCACGATGCGGATCATCCTCTCCGCACTCCTGATTAATACCATGGGACTTCCTGCCGTTGCCCTTGCATCCGGTGCCGGCTGGGTCTATGTGAACCTGTTCTGGCACGGCCTGAAGCGTCATTACAACAGGAAGGCCGCACAGGCGATCTGAGCAGAGCATCGCCCACTCCGGGTCCTGTTTTCGGCGATCTGCCTGTGACATTCTCCCGGGCAGTGTCTATCATCTTACATACGGGAAGCGCCTGACAGGCAGAAATGTCACGGCGCTTCCTTTTTGTTTTCTTATGGAAATGGAGGATGGCAAGATGCCGAAAACAAAGTTTCAGAGCGTGATCTTCACGCTGATGATGGTCTTTAGCATGGTGTACTGCATGAGTGTCTACACGATTTCCCTGGGGCAGGGTGGCCTGTCGTACCATGTATTCCTGACCGCTCTGCAGGAGATGTGGGTGGAGTACGTGGTCGTCTTTGTCCTGATCTTCTTTCTGATTACAAGGACCGCGTTAAAGCTTGCGGGGAAGCTCATCGATCCGACGAAGAACAGCCCGATCCTGACGACGGTTGCAATCCAGTCCCTGACGGTGATGATGATCGTTCCCTTAATCACCCTGTTTGCAACCTTCCTGCATTCCGGATTTACCGGGCGCTGGTTTACGCAGTGGATCACGACCGCGGTGCTCTGCTTCCCTGTCGCCTACTGCCTGCAGGTATTCTATGTCGGCCCTCCTTCGGTTCCTGTTCCGGAAGATCTTCCGCGTTCATGCCTGATCCGTGCCAGACTGCAAAGTATGAGAGAACCGGCGAATGCCCCTGATCACAGGAGTTTTCGCCGGTTTGTCTGTATAATAGATAAAGAAATCATACGCACCGCAGCATGCATGCCGCAGCAGTCTGCGTTCCCGATGGGATGTGTCTGCCATGTATATTCGAAATGAGATCTGCTACGCCGGTGAAGAACCGCAGGAAATCCGGATCACTGACGTGAAACCCCTGCACAGTCGCCGGCTGCTTGTCACCTTTTCTACGGGCGAACAGCGTCTGTTCGATACCACACAGCTGAAAGGACCAGCCTTTGCGCCGCTTGCGGACGAGAAGGTTTTCCGCCACCCGGTACTCTTTCACGGTGTTCTTACCTGGAACAACGGTGAAATCGACATTGCGCCGGAAACTGTCTATCGGGACAGCATCGCCTGCGATCCTGAATAAGTATCCTCTGCTATCTGCAGTACTTCCGGACGCCGTCCGTGAGAAGATCAGTTGCAAGGGAAATCATCCGGTCAACAGGGATCTTCTTGCCCTGCGCGATCCATCTGCCATACAGACCAAGCAGCGTATCGGAAAGATAAGTCTCCACCATCTCCTGCTCTTCCTTCGGAAGTTTTAAGAGCTCCGGATACGTGCCCGACCCGCTGTGCACCTTCTCGATCATCTGCTGGCGGATCCTGGTATAGCTTCCGCCGCAGGTGATCTTTTCGTAGAAGGGTCCCTGCTCCTCGGAGAAGAGGAAAAATTCCCGCACAAGCCGGTCCATATCCTTCAGCGTAAGACCTCTGATGCGCTCCTGATACTGCTGTGCAATCGAGCTTTGCATCTCCAGAAGAAGCGCATCGAGCGTCTCGTAATACGTATAGAACGTCTTCTTGTTGATCCTCGCCCTCTCACAGAGCTCTTTGACCGTAATCTTCTCGTAGTCTTTCTCGAGGATCAGGTCGTGAAACGCATCCTTGATGTAAGCACCCTATCAACCGTGTGTTAGGGGAAGTTATAGCTCCGTGGCGGGTCGGCTGACGCCTTGGAGCATACAGAAACGGCTGGTCCTTTCAACG
>OMXP01000133.1 GCA_900315055.1 uncultured Lachnospiraceae bacterium | reverse complement strand
CGAGTATGACAAAGTTCACGTTAACGTTTGAACCGCCGTGTACCGAACGGTACGCACGGTGGTGTTGGAGGCGGGTGAAATCCCCGTCTACCAGATTATACTTTCCCCAAGAAGCCGGGACAGCGGCGAAGGGAAGCGTTTGCAGAACTTTGTCATGTTTTTTGAAAGGGGAAGGAATGAAAGAGAAAAAGCAGAAGAAAAAGATGTCGAACCGGGCGTTTCGGGCGATCCTGATCCCGATCCTGGTCCTTGTGACCCTGATCTGTGTGGTCCTGAACGTGGCGGCATCGGTCATGCAGAACGTGCTCGATATCTATGTCGCGACGGGAAAGATCAGCATCGATACGCCGGAAGACAAAAAGGACTGGGATTCCGATTACTATCGGACGGACTATAAGGACAACAACGAGTCGAGAGATGCGGCCTACGAGGTCGCAAAGAAGGTCTCCGAGGAGGGGAGTGTCCTGTTAAAGAACGACGGGATCCTGCCGCTTGCAAAGGGAAGCAGCGTGATGCCGTTTGGCAACGGATACCTGAATCCCATCTATGGCCAGCAGACATCCGGCGGCTCCGCCAAGTGGGTGAAGGATCCGGTGACGCCGGAAGAGGGGCTCTCAGAGTTCGTGATCAACAGCACGGCTGCAGATGCCATGAAACAGGCAGGAGATCCGGAGGCACTGACGGAGGCTGCGGGCACGAAGTCCGCAGGAGATGCCGGCAGCATGCTCGGCGGCGACTGCAGGATCTATGAGTATGATCCTGCAGTCTATGACGGACTTACGAAGGCACAGGATACAACCGGCATGGTGTTCATCACCCGCTCCGGTCAGGAGGGACAGGACCAGAAGTTTGATGCCTACTCCGACGGAACCCCGCATTACCTTGCCCTTACAGAGAACGAGAAGGGTGCGATCCGGAAGGCAAAGGAGATCTGCGGGAAAGTTGTTGTGATCCTCGTCTCCTCGGCACCGATGGAGCTCTCGGAGCTCATGGGAGGAGATCTCGAGGCGGACGCAATCCTCTGGGTCGGTCACCCCGGAGAGAGAGGATTCTCCACGTTATCCGAGCTTCTGGACGGCGATGTGAATCCCTCCGGCAGAACCGTCGATACCTGGGAAGCGGATATGACAAAGGACCCGAGCTATCTAAGCCTCGGGGAGCATACCTACAGCAACTACACCTTCGACAAGCCGGGCATGGCACCGGGCATGGGCTCCACAACGATGAACGCGCTCTACAACGAGTACCAGGAGGGCGTGTACATGGGCTACCGGTACTACGAGACGGCAGACCTGATGGATGACAGTTTTGTCTACGGCGAGCTCGACGGAAAGGGTGCCTGGAAGAGCGAGGGTGCGGTCTGCTATCCGTTCGGCTACGGCCTCTCCTATACGACCTTTGACCAGACCTTTGATGATCTCACATCTGACGGCTACAACGTAACCGCAACGGTCACCGTGACGAACACCGGCGATGTGGCCGGTAAGGACGTCGTGCAGCTCTACGACAGCGCGCCGTACACAGAGCTTGATGAGGAGAACAGGATCGAGAAGCCGGCGGTCACCCTTGTCGCCTTCGACAAGACCGATGCGCTTGAACCCGGAGAGTCGCAGACCCTCACCCTGTCGTTTACGACAGACGACCTCACATCCTACAGCTATCTGCACGAGAACCCGGACGGGACGAAGGGCTGCTATATCCTTGAGGAGGGCGATTACACGATCTCCCTTCGAAACAACAGCCACGACGTCATCGATACGAAGACAATGACCGAGGATTCCACCACCTGGTATGACGGCTCCGATGAGGATCATATCCGAAAGAGCGAGATAAAGGCGCAGTCCGCGCTCGATGAAAACGGCGATGCCACCGGGACCCCGAAGGACCCGGATGCCACGTTCCTTGCTGCAACAAACCTCTTTCAGGACAGCAGCGACTACATGACTGAGGATTCCACGATCCTTTCAAGGTCCGACTGGGCAGGGACCCAGCCGAAGGAAGTTGTGGACGGGACAAAGGAGATCAGCGACGATATCAAGGCAAAGCTCGGGAAAGAGATCACGTTTGATCCCGAAACCGATCCGGAACTTGGCAACGTCGAGGGAAGCCTTGTCTATGAGGCAAAGCAGCCGACATCCGGCGCCGACAACGGCCTTGTGCTCTCCGATCTTCGGGGACTTGACTACAACGATCCCAGGTGGGATCTCCTGCTCGATGAGATCGACTGGGAGAAGGATAAGGACAACATCATCCGGAACTTCACCGGTGATTCGTATCTTACGGAGGCGATTCCCTCCATCGGTCTTCCGAGAACCATCACGGAGGATGGCGCAAACGGCATCAAGGTGCCGGGCGTTACGGACGATGCAAGCGGCTACGACATGACGAAGAGCTCGTCGTTTGGGTTTGCACCTCTCATGGCTGCCACCTGGAACACGGATCTTCTGTACGAGGTCGGCGCGGCCTTTGGTCAGGAGTCCATCCTGAACGGTGTCAACGGCTGGTACTGCCCGGCCATCAACCTGCACAGAAGCCCGTTCTCGGGCCGTGTGTTCGAGTACTACTCCGAGGACCCGGTGCTCTCCGGAAACCTCGCGGCACAGGTCATCTCCGGTGCCGGGGATCAGGGCATGTACTGCACGGTGAAGCACTTCGCACTGAACGACACCGAGACCGGCAGGAGCGACATGATCTACACCTGGGCGGACGAGCAGACGTTCCGGGAACTGTATCTGAGATCTTTTGAGATCGCGATCAAGAACGCAAAGATGACCATCCGCTACAGCAATGAGGACGGCTCCGTCGCAACCCGCGTCATTCGGGCGGCAACGGGCGTCATGCCGGCGCAGAACTGTGTCGGGATCCTCATGGGCCACACGAACTACGCCCTCTTAACAAGCCTTCTTCGGAAGGAGTGGGGCTTCCAGGGATTCGTCATTTCGGACTACTGGGTCTGGGCAGGCGATAACCTGAGGGATCTCGCGATCCGAAGCGGGTGCGATGCGTACCTTTGCATGAGCGTTCCGATGTTCTGGAATATCGAAGACTATGACAGCGCAACGGCACGGTGGGCAATGCGAAACGCCATCCACAACCTCGCCTATACGGTGGTGAACTCCAATGCCATGAACCACATGGCACCGGGAGCCGTGCAGAAGATCGGCATCTCCCCGTGGAAGATCTGGCTTGCCATCGCCGATGTCGTCATCGCGGCACTGGTGATCCTTGGAATCGTCGCCATGGTAAGACGGGCAAAGGACGAGAAGCAGCACCCGGATCTGTACAAGAGACGGCAGAAGAAGAGCAAGGCAAAGAAAGCATAGGCAGGCTATAGCTTTCCATTTCATCACTCCCTCAGAGGCAGGAGTTCCCGGAAGCGGGGATTCCTGTCTTTTTGTGCGCCCGGCGGGCGCACGCTCTAATGGGTGAAAGTCCCTAACTCGCCCGGCAGTGGGAAGAGTACAGCCGAAGCCAAGGGCGTTAACGTGA
>OMXP01000136.1 GCA_900315055.1 uncultured Lachnospiraceae bacterium | reverse complement strand
ACAAAAAAGGGATTTGAAAACTTATGTATAGCTTTCAAATCCTTGAGAAACTCAACGATTATTGGTCTTCAAAATTTACTTCATGAAAGACCCCTGAAAACAAAGAAGACCGCACAGTGCGGTCTTCCAGACATACTTTGTGAAATTTATTGATTGTCGTCGCCACGCGTGGTCATCTGCGCGTCGAGAATGCTGCTGGTCAATGCCGCATCCTTCCCGCCCTGGCTCGTCTCCGGACTGATGCAGGGATCCGGCTTGATCGGTGCCACGGGCTTCGGGGTCTTGTCGATCGGTGTTGCATCGCCGATGCCGAGGGCCTCGCCGACGGCTCCGATATTGGCCACAAGGTCCGTCAGGTTGTTCGGGACAAAGATCTTCGTCGCGCGTCCGTCGGAGACGTCCTTTAATGCTTCAATGCTCTTAAGCTGCAGGACCTCCTGATTGATCCCGGCATTTGCCAGGTTCCGGATGCCTTCCGACTCTGCCTCGTAGACCAGCTTGATCGACTTTGCCTTGCCTTCTGCGAGGGCGATCTGCGCATCGCGCTCTGCCTCGGCGGCAAGGATCTTTGCCTTCTTGTCACCCTCTGCCCTCGAGACCACGGCCTCCTGATGCGCCTGTGCTTCCAGCACCGTCTGGCGGCGCTCCCGCTCGGCTCTCATCTGCTTGGTCATGACCTCTTCAATCTCCTTCGGAGGCTGGATGTTCTTGATCTCGACTCTCGTGACCTTGATGCCCCACTGGTCGGTCGCCTCATCGAGGATGGACTGCATCCTTCCGTTGATGATTTCACGGCTTGTCAGGGTCTGGTCGAGTTCCATGTCACCGATGATGTTTCGAAGGGTCGTCGCGGAGAGGTTCTGCAGACCTGCGATCGGGTTCTCGACGCCGTAGGTGTAGAGCTTCGGGTCAAACACCTTCATGAAGACCACCGAGTCGATCGACATGGTGACGTTATCCTTCGTGATGACCGGCTGCGGCGGGAAGTCGAGCACCTGCTCCTTCAGGCTGATCTTCTTGACAATCCGCTCGACAAACGGCTGCTTCAGGTGAAGTCCCGCCTGCCAGATGCACTTGTACTTTCCGAGGTGCTCCACCACGAAGGCGTAGCCCTGCGGGACGATCTTGAGACAGCTGGCAAGCAGCCAGATGACCACGATCGCGATGATAATAATGAGTACCGCCAGTTCCATGAAATTTCCTCCCTGTTTTCCATTGCCCGTTATCTGCTGCTTTATCTAAAGTCCCGCCTGTCTCTCCTACAGGTTTCTGGACTTGTCGATCGCTGCCTCGATGGCGTCCATGACGGCGCCGCGGAAGCCCTCATCCTCAAGGACCTGAACGCCCTCGATGGTCGTGCCGCCGGGGGATGTGACCATGTCCTTGAGCTCTCCCGGGTGACGGCCGGTCTCCAGCATGAGCTTTCCCGAGCCCATGACGGTCTGCGCCGCAAAGCGGTACGCCTGTGCTCTTGGCATGCCGCCCTTGACCCCTGCATCGGCAAGGGCCTCGATGAACATGAAGACATAGGCCGGCGATGCGCCGGAGACGGCGCCCACGGTATCCATGAGGCTCTCGCTGACCACCTCCGCCGTGCCAAACGACCTGCAGATGGTAAGGGCAAGATCGAGTTCCCCGTCGGTGACGTTCTCATTCCGGCAAAGGGCAGAGCAGCCTGCCCCCACAAGTGCCGGGGTGTTCGGCATGCAGCGCACGATCTTCACCGGTGTGTCGAACTGATCGGTCAGCCACTTCGTGGTCTTTCCGGCGGCAACGCTGATGATCAGCGTGTCCCTGCTCACATCGTCCCGGATCTCCTCGATGACAAGGGGAAGGACGCCGGGCTTTACCGCAAGGAAGAGGACGTCGGACGTTCCTGCGACCTCCTTGTTGGACGAGAGCGTCCGGATCCCGAACTGCTTTGCGACCCGCTCCCTGGTCTCCTTCGTCTTTGCCGATCCCACGATATCATCTGCCGATGCGATGCCGTTGCGGATGATGCCGCTAAGGATCGCGCTCGCCATGTTTCCAAGACCGATAAAACCGTAAATCATTTCACGCCTCCATTGTCCCGTTCTCAGAGATTGTCAGATTCTCCTCCGCTGTATAAAGACATTTTACGGGAGAGATCAGCTTCCTGCAACATGCCGCCGCTGTCTTGCCGCCTCATACAGGAGAATCCCGGCGCTCATCGCGGCGTTCAGGGACTCGATCTTCCCATCCATCGGGATGAAGATGCGTTTGTTTGCAAGCGCCGTGATCTCAGGGCTCAGGCCATTCCCCTCATTGCCGACAAGAAAGCATGTGCCCTTCGTATAGTCCGCGCTGTCGTAGATGATGCTCCCCTCAAGGTGCGCCGCATACAGATGGATGCCCTTTTCCCTGAGCTCCTGCAGGCTCCCTGCAAAGTCCTCCGCCGTCACGATGGGCACCCGGAAGATCGCGCTCATCGTGGAGCGGACGGTCTTCGGGTTGTACAGGTCCACGCACCCGCGGCTCAGGATCATCCCGTCCGCTCCCGCAGCCTCTGCGGTGCGCACCATGGTCCCCAGATTCCCCGGGTCCTGGACATCCTCGAGGGCAAGAAGGAGCGGGTGTTCCTTTTTTATCATCTCCTCGAGACTGTGCTGTGGCTGCCGCACCACGGCAAGAATCCCCTGCGGCGTTGTGGTGTCACAGACCTGTGC
Organism: uncultured Lachnospiraceae bacterium; assembly: GCA_900315055.1. Taxonomy (GTDB): domain Bacteria; phylum Bacillota; class Clostridia; order Lachnospirales; family Lachnospiraceae; genus CAG-791. The sequence continues at coordinate 397 of OMXP01000136.1, read as the reverse complement.
AAAGAGGGCATCCGGCAGGACAAAGGCCGGAATCCCGGGTGGAAGCGCGCTCTCATACTCCTCCGCCTTCGACTCGGAAAGATAGAGCTCGACAAGGGCGTCCTTCGGGGCATCGAGGACAATGCGCTTTCCCTCGATGACAAAGAGTCCCTCCTGCCGGCGCTTTCTTGCCTTCTCGTTCAAAAGGATCAGGTGGCGGATCCTCTGGTTTTCTCTGGATGTGATCTGTTCCATTCGTTTTCCCGTCTACAAAGAAAGCCGGACGCTGCCGTCCGGCTTCCGCTTTCTTTTTGTTTGAAACGCCGTACTTGCACAGGGTACATGATAATAACCGTTCAAAGCCTATATTTCAGGCAATTTCTTTGCATAGAGCCTCCGATACCGGACCAATATGGAA
>OMXP01000137.1 GCA_900315055.1 uncultured Lachnospiraceae bacterium | reverse complement strand
TTATCCTCATACTACCAGTCTCTGCATTAACTATTGAAACCGCCGTATACCGAACGGTACGTACGTTGCGGTGTGAGAGGACGGGGGTTAATCTCCCCCCTCCTACTCGATTAGAAAGACAGATCAGCGGGCAGTCCATCGTCCTGCAGCGCCGCAGGGAAGAACGAGTGAGCTGCTTCCGCGAATGGGAAGACAGACCTCATCTGCTGTCACCTCTCCGTCGAAGGATTCGTCCAGTACACTGTGAAGGAGGTGAGACAGGACAGCAGGCTGGAGTCCTGTCGTGTAGGAATTCAGGAGAACAAAGAGAGGATCTTTGGACAGCAGCTTAGCACAGAGGATCAGAAAATCATAGATGTTGTCCTCCATCTTCCAGATCTCGCCTTTGGGCCCTCGGCCATAGGACGGCGGATCCATGATAATCGCATCATAGGTATTACCGCGCCGGATCTCGCGTTCAACGAATTTTGTGCAGTCATCGACAAGCCAGCGAACAGGGGCATCCCCAAGATGGGAGAGCTGTGCGTTTTCCTTTGCCCAGGTAACCATGCCCTTTGAGGCGTCGACGTGGGTGACCTGTGCGCCTGCAGCGGCAGCAGCGAGGGTTGCACCCCCTGTGTAGGCAAACAGGTTCAGGACTTTGACAGCCTTACCGGATGATACCCGCTCCCGGATGAGCGGCATGAACCAGTCCCAGTTCACAGCCTGTTCCGGGAAGAGACCGGTGTGCTTGAAACTGAAGGGTTTCAGCATGAAATTCCGGTCTTTATAGGAGATCATCCACTCCTGCGGCAGATCAAAGAACTCCCAGGATCCGCCGCCCTTGCTCGAGCGATGGTAGTGGCCGTTCACCTTTTTCCACTCGGAGCCTTTTTGGGTATTCCAGATGACCTGCGGATCCGGGCGGATCAGCAGATAATCCCCCCAGCGTTCCAGTTTTTCTCCCTCTGAGGTATCCAGTACTTCGTAGTCTTTCCACTGATCTGCAAGAAACATGGGATCTCCTTTCGATCGGCCACAAATTGTCAATTCGAATAATAATAACACAGAACAGATTGACATACAAAACGCCATGCGCGTAAAATGAGGGAAGTTTTCTATCGAAGAATTGCATATTAAACATGCAAAATCAGAAAGGGGAAGTTCATGTCAGGATCACAGATTGCGATGCTGGTGTCGATGGTGGCATATCTGCTGCTCATGATCGGCGTCGGGATCAAACTTTCAGATCGAAATGAAACGGTGAATGATTTCTACCTCGGAGGAAGAAAGCTCGGCCCTCTGGTCACGGCCATGAGTGCGGAAGCCTCTGATATGTCGAGCTGGCTCCTCATGGGCCTGCCTGGAGTTGCCTATCTGTCCGGTGTTGCAGACGCAGGCTGGACTGCCATCGGGCTTGCAGCCGGAACCTATCTCAACTGGCTTATCGTGGCAAAGAGGATACGCCGTTACACGGAGGCAAACAACTCCATCACCATTCCGGAATTCTTTTCCAATCGCTATGGTGACAAAAAACGGATTCTGACCTTCATTGCAGCAGTATGGATTCTTGTCTTTTTTGTTCCCTACACGGCTTCCGGCTTTGCCGCCTGCGGCAAGCTGTTCAATTCTCTGTTCGGCATGGATTATCATGCAGCCATGATCCTGTCTGCTGTTGTCATTATCTTCTACACGGCGATGGGCGGATTCCTTGCGGCAAGTACGACGGATTTCATTCAGTCCATCATCATGACGGCGGCTCTGGTAATCGTCTTCGTATTCGGTACCGCACAGGCCGGCGGTGTAGATGCGGTGATTGAGAATGCGAAGAGTCTTCCCGGGTACCTGTCCATGACCCACAGCTACGATCCGACAACGGGAAAGTCCGTTGCCTATTCTGCACTTACCATTGCATCGACACTGGCCTGGGGCCTCGGGTATTTCGGCATGCCGCATATCCTGCTGCGCTTTATGGCCATCGAGGACGACTCCAAGCTTCAGATCTCCAGACGTGTAGCCAGCGTCTGGGTCGTGATTTCCATGACAGCAGGTGTCATCATCGGTATTATCGGCAATGCGATGTCTGCAGCAGGACGTGTTGATCCGCTGACCGGCAGCCAGTCCGAGACCATCATTGTGGAGATTGCACACCTGCTTTCCACCTACGGCCTGCCGGCTGCGCTCATTGCCGGCGTGATTCTCTCCGGCATCCTCGCATCGACCATGTCAACCTCGGATTCCCAGCTGCTTGCAGCATCGAGCTCTGTTTCCAATGATATCCTGGTTGACGTATTCCACCTGAAGATTGACAAGAACCGGATGCTTGTGATTTCAAGACTGATTCTCATCGGAATTGCCATTGTGGGAGTACTGCTTGCATGGGATTCCACAAGCTCCGTTTTCCAGATCGTTTCCTTTGCATGGGGCGGCTTCGGGGCGTCCTTCGGACCGGTGGTACTGCTTGCTCTGTTCTGGAGACGTTCCAATAAGTACGGAGCAATTTCCGGTATGCTGACCGGAGGTATCATGATCTTCATCTGGAAGTTCCTGGTCCGCCCGCTCGGCGGTCTCTGGAATATTTATGAACTGCTGCCGGCTTTCCTGCTGGCACTTGCAGTGAATGTCATCGTTTCACTCGCAACGCCGGCACCGGAGAAGAGCCTTACCGACACTTTCGATCGCGTGAAAGCGATGAAATAAGATTGCCTGATAGGTTTTCGGAGTACCGGTAGGTTAAGATAAAAGATTCGATTTTTGGGCATAATAGCGTGCCCCGGGCGGGGCAGTTCAGGAGGTGGTCGACAGCAGTGACCGGACGGGACTGAAAAAGGGTGACTTTAATAGACCTGCGCGAGATCGTGCAGCTCTTTGAGAA
>OMXP01000139.1 GCA_900315055.1 uncultured Lachnospiraceae bacterium | reverse complement strand
AGACGGCAGCCTGAGAAAGTCAAGCGGAATGCCAAACAGGTCGGTAACCTATGTGTAGTGCTTGCTCTTGGCTATTCGCCAAGTGGGAAGTTTGAGTTAAAAAACTGGTCTCGGAAAGGTCCGAGACCAGGATGAATCAGCTAACTTATTGGCATTGGGATTGTATGAGCAGCATTTTTCATCGAATCAGTGTTCGGAAATTTGAGGATCGGCCTGTCGAAAAGGAAAAGATCCTGGACATTCTGCGGGCGGGCATGCAGGCACCGAGCGCCTGCAATCAGCAGCCGTGGGAGTTCTATGTGGTGACAGACAGGGAGAAGATCAGGGCTCTCTCCAAGGCAAGCCCCTATGCAGGGTGTGCGGCAGGAGCTGCGGCAGTCATTGTTCCGGTCTACCGGACAGAGGGCCTCATCGCCCCCGAATTTGCGCAGATCGACCTTTCCATCGCGCAGGAGAACATGTGGCTTCGGACCGATGAGCTGGGCCTTGGCGGTGTATGGCTTGCTGTTGCGCCGGAGAAGGAGCGGATGGACAACGTCCGCAGGATCCTTAACCTTCCGGCGAGCGTCGAGGCATTCTCCCTCTTCCCGATTGGCTGCCCCGCGGAATCCCGCCCGCAGCAGGACCGTTTTGATACAGAGCGCATTCACTGGGTGGAGTGAAAGAGAAGATGAAGAACAGGACGAAAACCATTCTGACGGTAAGCTTTGACATGGACGATCTGTATCAGGTCTTTGCGGATGAGAACATCCCGTCCACGGACGAAAACGTGGAGAAGGTCCTGTCGGAAAAAACAAAGAAGAAGCTCCGGGACAGTGCCTTTCAGAAGGGACTGGATGTCCTCCGGGAACAGGTCAAAGAACTGGAAAACAAAGGCGAGGAGAAGGAAGCAGGCTTTTTGGAGTTCTGTCAGGACGAATGGGAGTACACCTGGCAGGGGGAGGGCACCTGGCACAGCGGCGGTGTCCATGTGGATATCGACGGAAATGGGACTGTGGACTTTAAGGTCTCAGATCTGGAGAAGCTTCGTGCCTTTCTGGGAGATACCTTAAAGAAGAATCCGTATCTGTCAGCGGATGATCTGTTTGCTCTCCTCTCAGAGGAACTGGATGATGTGCTGGACAGCGAGTACGAGGACTATGCTGAGGTGGACGATTACTATCCGCCGGTCGGGGAGGACTTTGAGTTTCGCTATTATGTTGAAGAGTTCTGCAAGAAGTGCGGACTCGAACTGACTTCCTGCGACTTTGACGGATCCACCTCGGACTACGAGCCGGATTAGAGTCCGGATACTCTGATTGGGGTGATAGTTACTGCTTTCAGGCGGCACTTCCCACGGTCTTTGCAGGCTTCTGCATGGCTTTCCGGGATACCACAAGGTACATGATGATGCTGACGATAAAGGAGATGAGGTCAGCCACGGGCTGGGACCAGACGAGGCCGTCTGCTCCAAAGAACCGGTCCAGGATAAAGAGCATCGGGATGTATACAAGTCCCTGGCGGCTGACATTTGCGATCAGTGCGGGGAGAGCGGCGCCCATGGCCTGCAGGGCATTGGTCACCACATAGAAGATGCCAAACAGCGGTCCGGTCGTGAGGAGGATCTTCGCGAACTCCACGGCATAGTCAAATGCGGCAGGTTCCGAAAGGAAGGCGGAGACCAGCTGATTCGTGAACACGCAGCAGAGGATGGTCAGTGCAACACCGAGGGCTGTCGCAAACGCCATGGCAAAGCGCATGTAGGCCTTAAACCTTTTCCAGTTGCCGGAGCCGACGCAGTACCCGAGAAGCGGCTGCACGCCCTGGCCGATGCCCATGGAGATCATGCCGGTGATCATCACGATCTTCATCGCAACGCCGATGCCGGCAACGGCCATGTCGCCGTAGGCGGCCATTCTGGCATTCATGATGATTAAAACTTTCCCAATAAGTTGTACCCCGGAAATCTGTTGAGTTTGCAAGGTTTTGACGCAGAGAACTCGCGTCTCCCATCGAGTAAATACCGTTAAACTTCCCGGTATTTACTCGAAAATAGGGTACAGCACAGCCGCAAAAATAAATTTAATCCGATAAAAATGTTTTAAATGTTGATTTATGAGCTCATTGTGGTACAATTGAGCTTAGAAATAAGGTTCATTTGAACACACGGATGCTGCACATTATGATGTATTTATCATAATATCTGCATTTTTAAGGAGCTCAGTTATGGCAGTACCGGAAGATGTACGTCGGGTATCGCGGCCGGAACATACCGTTGTCTGTGACAGCGGTCACGACGGACCGGAACAGTACATGGTTCGTCAGCGGGAACCGGGGACCAGGATCAATGGCAAGGTCATCGGCCATATCTACAATGGAAGGTTTGTCCCGCTGAAAAACAAAAGACTCCTTCCGACCGATACTCCGGAGTTTGCGGTCTACGGCAGTGCTGCAGTTGCAAACAGTGTCTCGCAGGATCTGTTTCAGAACCTGACGGAGATCTTCGAACTTCGGCAGGCTGTTACGATCATGTCGATTGCCCTGGTACGTGTATTATCACCGGGCACTACGGATTCGGAACTGCAGTCAGAGTACCGGTCGAGCTTCCTGCAGATTTATTACCCGGACGCTCAGCTCTCCAAAAACACTGTCGGAGATCTTCTGCAGAGCATCGGGAGACACCCGTCA
>OMXP01000141.1 GCA_900315055.1 uncultured Lachnospiraceae bacterium | reverse complement strand
CCAAGCCGGACCCGAATGCGCCGAAAAGGCCGGTGGGTCGACCGAGGATTCACCCCAAGCCAGACCCGAACGCACCAAAGCGTCCAGTAGGTCGGCCGCAGAAGCACCCGAAACCGGAATAAGCTTATCCAGCAATATCGGCTGGCCACCTCCAGGAGAGCGAAACACACTGCCCCGTAAACCGAGGACCTGGTGAGCATGCCTCAGGCTGGGGTACAACTATTTGGGAATGTTTTAATTTTTAATAGAAGAAATCGGATAGAAGAACCCGGATAGAAGAACCCGGATAAAAGAAATCGGTAGGAACATAAAATGCTGAATCAGTACTCAAGGATGGAACTGGTCTTCGGACCGGAGGCAGTATCTCTTCTTCGCACGAAGCGGGTCGCGATCTTCGGGATCGGCGGCGTCGGCGGAAGTGTCGTGGAAGCCCTGGCAAGAAGCGGCGTCGGAACGCTGGATCTCATTGACGACGACAGGATCTGCCTTACCAACCTGAACCGGCAGGTCCTCGCGACAAGAAAGACCGTCGGAAAGTACAAGGTGGACGTTGCCGCCGAGCGCGTCGCCGACCTCGACCCCACGATCAAGGTCAACACCTACAAGATGTTCTACCTTCCGGAGAACGCCGACCAGTTCGACTTTACCCAGTATGACTACGTGGTGGATGCGATCGACACCGTCTCCGGCAAGATCAGCATCATCATGAAGGCGATCGAGTGCAAGACCCCGGTTCTCTCCGTCATGGGCTGCGGCAACCGCGTGGATCCCACAAAGCTCACGGTGACGGACATCTACAAGACGAGCGGCGATCCCCTGGCAAGGGTCATGCGGTATGAGCTCCGGAAGCGCCACGTCAAGAAGCTGAAGGTTGTCTACTCCACGGAACCTGCCATCCGCCCGGTCGATACGGACAACTCCTGCCTTCACCACTGCATCTGCCCGCCCGGCACCAAGAGAAAGTGCACGGAGCGGCGCGATCTTCCCGGCTCCACCGCCTTTGTTCCGCCGGCAGCAGGTGCCATCGCAGCCTCCGCGATCGTCATGGACCTGACAAAGTTCAACCCGAACGTGCGCACGAAGCAGGCGATCGGTGATGCAAAGGCAAAGAAGAAGCTCGAGGAAAAGGAAAAGCAGAAAGCAGCGTCCGAAACCGCCACGGAGCAGGTATAAAATCAGACACGAACATCAGGGCAGAGCGTGAAAACGCTCTGTTTTTTTATTCCACAGGTGCAGGTCAGGTCTCTGACCGGTTCCTATAGAAGCAGCACGTCCGAGTCCTGCATCAGGGCAAGATAGGCGTCCCTTATCTCCTGCACGCGGCGTCTTGAGAGCGGCAGGATCTCTCCGTTTGTCAGCTCCGCCTCCGCAGTCCCGAGGTGCCTGATGCAGGTGTAGTTCACCAGGTACCCCTTGTGGATGCGAAGGAACCCGCTCTTTGACAGCATGTCCTCCATCTCCTGCATTGTCTTTCGAACCTTCACCGGCTCCGGATTTCCCTGAAGGTGAATCTCCTGGTACTTTCCTCTTCCCTCGATGTAGAGCACCTGTCCGATATCAAAGGAGCGGGTGCCGTCCCCCTCCTCGATGACCAGCTGCTTTCCCTTCTTTTTCTCCCGGTTCTTCACATACAGGGCAATGACATCGGCGACGTCTTTTAAGAAGCTGCTCTTCCTAATAAACCCGTTCGGACCGGTCCGCAGGGCATCAAAGACCCGATCCTCCCTGCTTGAGAGAAAGATGATGTCCGTCGAGAGGTCATGGCTTCGAAGGCTTTTTGCGAAGGTAATGCCGTCCTCTCCCGGCATGTCGATGTCGAGAAAGAGCGGGTCAAAGGTCACGTGCTTCATGCGCTGCTGCGCTTCCTTCGCGTTGCGAAAGAGCTCAATCGTTGCATGATAGCCGTGCTTGGTAAATTCATTGCTGATGGATCCCGTGACAACGCTCAGGATGTCCGCGTCATCATCGCAGATCGCCACACTGATCTCGTTCATCTCACGTCCCCCTCTTTGTCCTGTTCCTTCAGTTCCAGCATGACCACCGCGTGGAACAGTCCCTCTTCAATATAGAATCTCGCGCTTCCGCCGTACTTTTTTGCGATGGCACTGATGATCCCGGTGCCGTAGCCGTGGTGCGCCTTGTCCTTCTTGGTCGTCTGAAGGCTGAGCCTCTTCTTCTCCGATACCGCGCAGTTCATCGTGTTCGTCACCCGAAGGAAGAGATAATCCTTCTGCGGGAAGATCTCAAAGCGAACGGTTTTCTCCTCCGCCTGCGATGCCGCCTCGATCGCATTGTCCGCAAGGTTTGCGACAAGACTTAAAAAGTCCGTCTCGTCATAGGAGAGGTGCTCCGGCACGGCAAGCTGCGTCTCAAAGTGGACACCTAGTACTGCATTGCAAAAATAACCGTGTATAAAAACGAAAAAGCTAATCGCCGATAGGCGTTGTCCTATAGGTCCAGTTGAATGGGTGCGCAAACATC
>OMXP01000142.1 GCA_900315055.1 uncultured Lachnospiraceae bacterium | reverse complement strand
TTTATGTATTAGCTATGCAAAAGTCAGAAAAATCAGGCACCCCATATGGAGTGTCTGATGCCAATTTAGCCTATTCGGTTAGGCCGTGAACTGTAACCACCCTGTTGTAGCATCTCTCAGAGACGGAATTTGCGCCTTGCCGTATCCGCGATGATGTCCGCGCAAAGCTCCACGCCAAATACCGATGAATCAAGGATTATTTCCCGCCAGGTGAAGGCGTCCTGCACATTCTTTTCATAGCGCCTTCGGTATCTGTCCCTGGCCAGATCGACGTCATGGATCATCTTCGAAGCTTCATACTCCCCGAGTTTCAGGTCCTCAATGCTCTTCCGAAGGCGCCATTCATAGGGTGCCTGAATATAAACGGACAGTTTTCTTGCGTGATTTCTCAGGACATACTCCGCACAGCGGCCGACGATGATGCAGTCCTGCTTTGCTGCCATATCTTTGATGATATTGTTCTGGACGTCAAAGATCTCATCCTCGATCGGCTGCGGGCCGATGCCGAGAGGAAACTTCATGTAGAGATAAGGATTCTTCGCGCTCTCCTCCTGGTCTCCGATCTCGGAGACCAGGAGCCCCATGCGCTTTGCAGTCTCCTCGACGATATCCCGGTCCAGAAAGCTGATGCCAAGCTTTTCCGCAGTTCTTCTGGCTACGGGACGCCCGAGGGATCCAAACTGTCGCGAGATCGTAATGACATAGTGCTCTTCCATATTGCCTCCTACGTGATTGTCTTCCGCAGTCGCCGTACGATACAGGAGAGCGTGAAGTCAATCACAAAATAAATCAGGAACGCAAACCCGAACAGGACAAACACGTCCGAGACATTGATCTGTCCGGTTCCGTTATAACTGTAGGCGCTCGAGAGCACCTGTCTGGTCCTCGCCATGAGCTCGATCACCGCGATGTTTGCCAGAAAGGACGAGTCCTTCACCGTGGTAATCACCTGTCCGAGAAGCGTCGGGATAATGTGGTGATACGCCTGCGGCAGTACAATGTTCGTCATGGTCTGCACCATGGAAAATCCCTGTGAATGTGCCGCTTCAAACTGTCCTTTCGGAACCGCATTGAGACCGCCGCGCACGATCTCTGCCATGACCGCCGCGGTGTAGGCAGTCAGGGCAAAGCAGCCCTTGTACAGAAGCCCCGATTCAACGGAAGAGAGCCCCATCATCTTATGGCGAAAGATCTCCGGTGCCGGAATGGCAATCAGAGCAACAAAGATCCAGAGAAGCAGCGGTGTATTCCGGAAGATTTCAATATAACAGGTTGAAAGCACCCGAAGAAACGAGGCGCCGCCCCTTGCATAGCTTCGAAGCAGTGCAAGAACCGATCCGATGAGCAGTGAGATCACGATGGAAATGGCACTCACCAGGATCGTAAACAGTGTGCCCCGCATCAGGTAGAGAATGACATTGCCGTTGGAAATGATGCGCAAGGATCCTTCCAGTGTACTCATCATGCAGCTCCTTTCTGCGTATCCGTCATGGTCATCGCCCTCTGCCTCTTCTGAATTCTCATTTCCCAGCTCGCCGCAAGACGCGAGAGCGGAAAGCAGATGGCAAGGAACAGCAGTCCGCATACAAGGTACGCAGGTGCATAGGCGCCGCCGGTTTTTTCACCGGTGACAAAGCTGTAGGTAACAGAGATCAGGTCCGCACCGCCGATGATGTAGAGTGCAGCCGTGTTCTTGATCAGGTTCACGATCTGATTCACCATGGGTGGCAGAATGATCCGGATGGTCTGCGGCAAAATAATGATCCTCATCGTATCGATATAGGAAAATCCCTGCGATTTGGCCGCTTTAAACTGTCCCTTTGACGCTGCCTCGATACCGCTTCGGAAGACCTCCGTCACGTAGGCTCCGTGATAGAGTCCGAGTGCGACGATCCCGGTTCTGATGATGCCGATGCTGTGCCCGGAAAAGGCGAGAGCATAGAACAGGAAGCAGACCTGCAGAAGGATCGGCGTATTCTGGAAAAACCCGACATACACCCGTGTAACAGCCTTCAGTGCCTTTTTCCCGCTGGTTGCCATAAGTCCGAATACAATGCCGATGACAAGGGCCAGCAGAATCGCGAACAATGCCGTGACGAGCGTCGTTCCAAGTCCCCGCAGGAATACGTTGTGAAAGTTCCAGATTTTCTGCCAGTTATAGGCGTCAAATAATCCACCCATACACTCCTCCGATAATCTGGTAGACGGGGATTTCACCCGCCTCCAACACCACCGTGCGTACCGTTCGGTACACGGCGGTTCAAACGTTAACATGAACTTTGTCATACTCATTCAGCAAGGACGGATAGCCGAGCCTAAAGAGTATCGATGTTGTAAG
>OMXP01000145.1 GCA_900315055.1 uncultured Lachnospiraceae bacterium | reverse complement strand
GTATCGCACAGCGATCACGCTGGACGAGGATAAGCTGGAGCTCGGCTTCCTTGACTGGTACCGGGAACATCACCAGTATGCCTCGGTGTTCTACACGACGCACAGCCACACGCCGGAAAAGCCGAGAGGCCGGATTGTGATTCCTACGACACGCCCTATGACACCGGATGAGACGAACGCGATTGCCCGGTACCTGGCTGCGGAGTTTGGCATGAGTCAGGTGGATGTCTGCTCGTTTGAGATCAATCAGCTCATGTTCTGGCCGACGTGCCCGTCCGATGGCGAGTATATCTGCGAGGTATTTGACGGAGACGTTCTGAATCCGGATACCTTCCTTGCAGCGCATCCGGAATGGTGGGATGTCACAACCCTGCCGGTATCTCCGGATGAGAAGAGAGAGTTTGCAAGGCAGCAGAAAAAGCAGGAGGATCCCCTGACCAAGAATGGTCTTGTCGGGAACTTCTGCCGGGCGCACTCCATCACGGATGTCATGGAACATATTCTCCAGAACATCTATGAGCCGGGCGACCGGGATGACCGCTGGCACTATATCGGTGCCTCCAGTTCTGCCGGAGTGGTGGTCTACGACGATAAGTTTGCCTACAGCCACCACGCCTCGGATCCTGCCTGTGGTCAGCTGCTGAATAGTTTTGACCTTGTGCGGGTGCACCTTTTTGGCGATGACGACCCGAAGAAGTCTCTTCAGAAGATGACGGAGTTTGCGGCAAACGATGAGGCGACGCAGGAAGAAGCCATGCGGTGGAGGAAGCAGGAAGCCGTAGGTGATTTTTCTGAAGAGGAAGAGGGAACTTCCGACTCTGGCTCTGGCGATTCCGGTGGCGCTGGTAGTTCAGGCAGTTCTGGCAGCGCCAAGAGCCCGAATGAGAACTTCTCGGAAACCTGCATAACCTTCTTCTCATTATGAAGAACGACCCGTATATGAAGAATATTGTCTTCAACCAGCTGGCAGACGGCATGGAAATTGCCGGTGATGTTCCGTGGAAACATCCGGGCCGTTACTGGCGGGACGCGGATGATGCGCAGCTTATCTGTTACATCGATGAACACTATGGAACTTTTTCCCAGCGGAACTTTGATCTTGCAGTCACCAAGGCGGCGGACGACAGGAGCTACCACCCGATCCGGGACTACTTCCAGAAACTTCCGGAGTGGGACGGAATTCCCAGAGTGGAGACTCTCCTTGTCGATTACCTTGGAGCTGAGGATAACGCATATGTGCATGCCGTTACGAAGAAAGAGCTGTGCGCTGCTCTCCGCAGGATCAAGGATCCCGGTGCGAAGTTCGACAACATGATCGTTCTGAACGGACCGCAGGGCATTGGAAAGAGCACCCTCATCTCGAAGCTCGGGATGGAGTGGTTCTCGGATTCTCTCAGTATGTCGGACATGAACGACAAGACGGCTGCTGAGAAGCTACAGGGCTATTGGATCCATGAGATCGGAGAGCTCGCTGGTATGCGGAAAGCGGACCTCGACAAGGTGAAGTCCTTTGTCAGCAGACGGGACGATAAGTATCGTGCCAGTTTCGGACGCAGGGTCGAGCCCCATCCGAGGCAGTGTGTCATCCGAGGCAGTGTGTCTTTTTCGGAACGACCAATGCAGAGAAAGGGTATCTCCGGGATATCACCGGAAACCGGCGCTACTGGAACGTGAAGGTCACAGGGCAGGGCAAGTACCACCCATGGGATCTCAGTCAGGATACCGTCGACCAGATCTGGGCTGAGGTAAAAGTGCTGGAGCCGGATGAGAAGCTGTACCTTTCTGCAGATCTTGAGGGCTATGCCGAGGGTGAGCAGAAGGAAGCCATGGAACAGGACGACCGTGAAGGTATGGTGCGGGAGTATCTGGATACCCTTCTCCCGGAGAACTGGGAGGAGATGGCCATCGACGAAAGAAGGAACTACTTCCTCTATGGCGACGATCCTCTTCGGGCACAGGGCAAGGTTCAGCGTCAGGTTGTGAGCAACGTCGAGATCTGGTGTGAGTGCTTTGGCAAGAAGCAGGCGGACATCGAGCCCAAAGACAGTTATGCCATCGCAGCCATCATGGAGCGCATAGAGAACTGGGAAAAAACAGGTGAGAGGAGATCCGATCATGCGTATGGCCGCCAGAGGGTTTATGTCCGTAAGACGGACGAGGAGTGACATTTCATGGGACGAGCTGCCCATGGACGAGGGGGACAAGCAGAGCTCCACCCTGTCCCAATCTGGCTGTCCAGCAGGAAAGCCTTTATTTAAGGGCTTTTCCGGGATGAACTGGCACAACCCTGTTTCTTTTCTATATAGCACAAAATAATAAAAATTTTAGTAATAAAAGGACGGGCGCATGTGGGCGCATACGCGTATACGCGCGTAAGGGGATTTTGTGCCTGTCGTCCATCCATTTGTCCCAAAGGAAGGAGAAATGACGATGCAGAGTCGTAAAGACAGAACGGTAGAGAGGTATATGAGAGCAGGAGCCGCCATGCGGCTGTTCAAGACGGTATATGTCGAGGTGATCACCACCCTGTCAGAGGTGATGCCGAAACAGGACGTAGAAAAGATCGTCCGGGCGATGGATAAGGTGGATCAGGTCTGTTCTGATACAGAGGATCGCATGTTTCTGGAACACCCGGATCTCAGCAATGAATACATCGACGTGTTCTACGGAGATGTCAGAAACGATACAAGAACAGATGTCGACCGGAAAGTAGTGAAGATGGCGCATGAAATGACGGAGCAGTTGTTTGAAGGAGGAGGAAGAAAATAATGTTTGCTTATACACAGATGGGAACCATTGTGAATCTGGACCGCTTTGATGGCGTGATCTCCAGCGAGATGAAGTGCGGCAAG